>JAOUIH010000007.1 GCA_029884165.1 Gammaproteobacteria bacterium
AGCATTGTGACCGACCAGGATCGCTCGCGTGCAGCCGCTGTCGCGGATGGCTGCCCGCACGTCCCGAAAGATTCTCTGCAGCGCGTCCCGCTCGTCGATGGCCGGCCGCAAGGGATGGTTCGGGTCGATGCCATTTACCGCCAGTGACGCAGGATCGAGGTTGGCACCTTCGAAGGGTTTGACGTGATAGCGGTGCGTGTCGGTGCGGCGCAGCTTGCCGTCCGGGCCGGTCTCGACGATAACGGCCGCGATCTCGAGCAGCGCGTCCGTCTGCGCGTTGAAACCGCCGGTCTCGACGTCGACGACCACCGGCAGAAAACCGCGAAAGCGCCTCGCCATCGGGCAGGGCGCTCGAGCCACCGACCTGTTCGCCTGATCGGTCACTTGCCGTCAGGCTGGCGCCGTGCCTGCCCGGCTTCCGCGATGATATCCCGGTCGAGAACCAGGTGCGCGCTGAGCCTGACACCGAAGCCGGTGACTTCGGTGGCGATATGCGCCAGCCCGCCTTTGCGCATTGCTGCACTCAGGTCGATGTGTACCCAGGGCACATCCTTGTCGACGAATTCGTTCAGGAAGGTCGCCGCCAGGATGTGATCGCCACCACCGTTCGGGGTGCACTGCTTGATGTCCGCAACCTCGCTCTTCAGGTCCTCGAGGAATTCCTTGCCGAGAGGGAATGGCCAGACGCGTTCGCCGCATTCGCGGCCGCCCTTCTTCAGGAGCGGGTGCAGGTCGGGACGGTTTGTGAAGACCCCGCTCATCCTTGTTGTCACAGCGCTGACGCAGGCCCCGGTCAACGTGGCGTAATCGATGATCAGGCCCGGCTTTTCGCGACCGGCCAGGACCAGCGTGTCCGCCAGCGCCATGCGACCCTCGGCGTCGGTGTGTATCGCCTGTATCGTCTTGCCGTTCAGCGCCGTGACGACGTCCTGTGACTTGTAGGCCGTCGCGCTGGTCCGGTTCTCGGTGATCGCGAGCCAGCAATCGACTGCGACCGGAGCAGCCAGCCTCGTCAACGTCAGCAGCGTACCGACGGCAACGGCGCTGCCGCCCATGTCGATGTGCATGTCGAGCATGGACTGAAAGGGTTTCAGGTTAGTGCCGCCGGTGTCGAAGATAATGCCCTTACCGACCAGGCAGAGTGCAGGGGACGCCGACGATGCCTTGGGCCGGTAGCGCAATCGCACGATCGATGCGCTGTCGTCGGCATTGCCCTGTGCGACCGCGAGGAAAGCGCCGGCGCCCATTTTTGCGAGCTCGCCGACGCCGTATTTCCGGTATTGCCAGCCATACTGCTTCGCGAGATCACGCAGCAGCTTTGCGTATGCGGCGGCGTCCAGTTTGTTCGGCGGCAGAGCGGTCAGCCATCGGGCAAGATTGTTGCCCTCGGCTTCGGCGACGACGCGGTCCAGGTCCAGCCGCGCGTCGAGGCCGATTACCTTCAGAGACGCGATGACCGGCGGGGAGGCCTTCTCCTTGAACTCTGGCAGGCCGAAACCCGCGGCAAGGGCCGCCGCCACCGTGTCACGTACGATCGCTGCCTGGCGGTCGTCGTCAAAGCCGCAGACCCAGATGCCGACCGTGCCGGCCTTCTCGGTCAGCGTTGCCGCGATCATCTTGCGGGCAAAGCCGAGACGCTCGAACGCCTCCGCGTTCTTGTCGAGCGTGCCCACGTGCACCGCGGTGCGCCGCTTGTTGTTGACGCGACTGGAAATCGCAGGCACCCTGCCCGGCGCCCGCCGCTTGTAGAGCGTTTTCAGGCCTTGTCCCTCCGGCAACCGGGACCAGACGGACGGCGCCGGCTTGTCGGGCATTACGATCAGCAGCTGGTCGACGGCGGCGATGCTGCGGGCGTCCGGAGTGCCGACAACCTGGGTCAGTTTTATTTTGTTACTTATGAACTTATCTGCCAGCGGGCCTGACATCTCAGCATTAACCTTTATGCCCGGCTTGGGCCATAATACAGCGCTTGCGCAATGTGCGGCCGGACACCGTCGAATACGCCGTCCAGCGGGTGCGGTGATCCTAGCAGGACACCCTGCCTAATTCACGCCGCAAAAATTCCGTTCAACCGTCGAAAGCAGGATTGTGGATATTTTATGAGCAGTTTCAGCCGATTTGACGACCTGGACCCGACCGAGACCAGCGAGTGGCTGGAGTCCATCGATTCCGTGCTGAAAGTGCATGGCCCCGACCGGGCCCATTTCCTGTTGAACCGGATGATCGATTTCGCCCGGCGCTCCGGCGCCTACCTGCCGTATAGCCCGAACACCGCTTACCTGAACACGATTCCCGTCGGCATGCAGCCGGAATACCCGGGCGACCGCGCCGTCGAAAAGCGCATCGAGGCCTACCTCCGCTGGAATGCGATGGCGATGGTCGTGCAGGCCAACCGCAAGAGCACCGAGTACGGCGGCCACATTTCGAGTTACGCGTCGTCGGCGACTCTCTACGAGGTCGGCTTCAATCATTTCTGGCGGGCCGCGACGGACAAGCAGGGCGGCGACATGGTGTTCGTGCAGGGACACTCGGCGCCAGGCATCTATGCCAGGGCTTACCTGGAGGGACGCCTGACCGAGGAGCAATTGGGCCGCTTTCGCCAGGAGGTCGGAGGCGGCGGGCTGTCGTCGTATCCGCATCCCTGGCTGATGCCCGAGTTCTGGCAGTTCCCCACCGTCTCAATGGGTCTCGGGCCGATGATGGCGATCTACCAGGCTCGCTTCATGCGTTACCTCGAGCACCGCGAGATCGTGGCGCCGAGCGACAGGAAAATCTGGTGTTTCCTGGGCGACGGCGAGACGGACGAGCCGGAGTCGATGGGCGCGATTACGATGCCGGTCCGCGAGGGGCTCGACAACCTGATCTTCGTCATCAACTGCAACCTGCAACGGCTGGACGGCCCGGTTCGAGGCAACGGCAAGATCATCCAGGAACTCGAAGCGGCCTTCGGCGGCGCCGGCTGGAACGTCATCAAGGTCGTCTGGGGTTCGCGCTGGGACCCGCTGCTCGCGAAAGACCACACGGGCCGGCTGCGGCGCGTGATGGAGGAGTGCGTCGACGGCGAGTACCAGAACTTCAAGGCCAAGGGCGGAGCCTATGTTCGCGAGAATTTCTTCGGCCGCTACCCCGAGACCCTGGAAATGGTCGCGAACATGTCGGACGACGAGGTCTGGCGTTTGAACCGTGGCGGTCACGATGCGGTCAAGGTTTTTTCGGCATACCAGCAGGCGGTCAGTCACACTGGCCGGCCGACCGTCATCCTTGCAAAGACCGTCAAGGGTTACGGCATGGGCCAGGCAGGCGAAGGCCAGAACATCGCGCATCAGCAGAAGAAGCTGGACATAGACGCGGTGCGGCAGTTTCGCGACCGGTTCAATATCCCCGTCGCGGACAAGGATCTCGATCGCGTGCCGTTCTACATGCCGGACCGCGACAGCGCCGAACTCGAGTACCTGCACGAGCGGCGCAAGGCGCTCGGCGGCTATCTGCCGCAGCGCAGGCCCAAAGCGAAGCCGCTGGATGCACCCCCGCTCGATGCGTTCAAGAGCCAGCTCGAGGGTTCCGGCGACCGCGAGATCTCCACGACGATGGCGTTCATCCGGCTGCTGACGGCGCTGGTCCGGGACAAGAACATCGGCAAGCATGTCGTGCCTATCGTGCCTGACGAAGCGCGGACCTTCGGTATGGAAGGAATGTTCCGCCAGATCGGCATCTATTCCTCGGTCGGCCAGCTGTATACGCCCCAGGACGCCGACCAGCTCATGTACTACCGTGAAGACAAGAAGGGCCAGATCCTCGAAGAGGGCATCAACGAGGCAGGTGCGTTCTGCTCCTGGCTGGCCGCGGGCACGTCGTACAGCAACCATGCGACGCCGATGATCCCGTTCTACATTTACTATTCGATGTTCGGTTTCCAGCGTATCGGCGACTTCGTGTGGGCTGGCGGGGACCTGCAGGCACGCGGCTTCCTGCTCGGCGGCACGGCCGGGCGCACCACGCTGGCGGGCGAAGGGCTGCAGCACCAGGACGGCCATAGCCTCGTGCTGGCATCGACTTTCCCGAATTGCGTGGCTTATGACCCGACCTACGCGTATGAGCTCGCGGTCATCATCCGGGAGGGCCTGCGCAGGATGCTGCAGGAACAGGAAAACGTTTTCTATTACATCACCTGCATGAACGAGAATTACACGCACCCGGCGATGCCCGCGGGCGTCGAGGACGGCATCGTGCGGGGCATGTACCTGCTGCAAAAGGGCGGCCCGGGCAAGATCCGGCCCCAGCTGATGGGCTCCGGGACCATCCTGCGCGAGGTGATCGGTGCCGCCGAATTGCTGTTCAAGGATTTCGGCGTGCCGTCGGACGTCTGGTCGGTCACGAGCTTCAACGAGCTCCGCCGGGATGCGCTGGAGGTCGAGCGCTGGAACCAGCTGCATCCAGCGGACGAGCCGCGGAAGTGTTACGTGGAGACCGCATTCGCCAAGCGCAAGGGCCCGTTCGTCGCGGCGACCGACTACATGAAGATCGTCCCGGACCAGATCCAGCGCTGGGTGCCCGGCCGATTCGTCTCGCTGGGCACCGATGGCTTCGGCCGCAGCGATGCACGTGCCGCGTTGCGCGACCATTTCGAGGTGGATCGACGCCATATAGTCGTCGCGACGCTGAACGCGCTGGCGGATGAAGGCGCGCTCGATCGCACGACGGTCGGGCAGGCGATCAAGAAGTATGGCATCGATCCGGCCAAGCCAGATCCTGTGAAGCTGTAAGCTAGCGGCGACGGAGCAGACAGGTGGCGGAGCAAATCGAAATAAGGGTGCCGGACCTCGGTGACTTCGAAGATGTCGAGGTCATCGAGATACTCGTCACGGCCGGGGACGTGGTCAAGCCCGAGGACGGACTGATCACGCTCGAGACCGACAAGGCATCCATGGACGTGCCGTCACCGTCGGCCGGGCGCATCGTCTCGCTCGGCGTCAAGGTCGGCGACCGCGTTTCCGCCGGAGATGTCATCGGCTCCCTGGAAGTCGACGTGGCCGCCGTCGCCGCGGACAGAGCCGCGCCGCCCGTGCCGGCCGCGGAGTCACCGTCGGGGCCGGCGACCGCCCGGTCCGCCAGGAAGACGGTCGCAGTGCCGGACATCGGCGATTTCAGCGATGTCGACGTCATTGACGTACACGTATCGGCAGGCGACAGGATCTCGCTGGACGACCCGATCGTGACGATCGAGACGGACAAGGCGGCGATGGAAGTGCCGAGCACGGTGCAGGGAACCGTCGTCGAGCTGCTGGTCAGGGCTGGCGACAAGGTATCGGAAGGCTCGCCGCTCATCGTCGTCGATGCCGTCGCCGGTGCAGCGCCCGCGGCCAGGACCGGCGCCGCGCCGCCGCCGTCAAAACCTGCCGCGGCAGCCGCAGCACCCGCGCCGGCGCCCGTGCGGCAGACACCGCCGTCTGCGCCGCGCAAGACTGCAGCCCTGCCGCCGATCAACGAGGCCGGCTTCTCCCGCGCTCACGCGAGTCCGTCGGTGCGCAGGCTGGCTCGCGAACTCGGCGTCGACCTTGCGCAGGTCAACGGCTCTGGACCGAAGAACCGGATCCTGCACGACGACGTCAAGGCGTTCGTGAAGGCGATCCTGTCGGGCGGCGGTCCGCAGGCGGCCCCGGCCTTGCCGCAGGTGCCTGCGGTCGACTTCGAGAAGTTCGGCGCGGTCGAGAGCGTTCCGCTGACCCGCATCCAGAAGATATCCGGCCCGCGCCTGCAGGCGAGCTGGATAAATCTCCCGCACGTTACCCAGCATGACCTTGCGGACATCACGGAACTCGAAGCAGAGCGGCAGAAACTAAAAGCCAAATCGGCCGACAAGGGCGTCAAGCTGACGCCGCTTGCCTTCATCCTGAAAGCCTGCGTCGCTGCACTGAAGGAGCACCCGAAGGTTAACGCCTCTCTGTCGAATGATGGACAGTCGCTAGTCTACAAGAAGTATGTGCATCTCGGTTTCGCGGCGGACACGCCACAGGGTCTCGTCGTGCCTGTGATTCGCGATGCCGACAAGAAAGACGTCTTCGAACTCGCGCGTGAATTGGCCGACCTGTCATCGGCGGCGCGCGACGGCAAACTGAAAGTCGACCAGATGCAGGGCGCAAGCTTTACCGTGTCGAGCCTGGGAGGCATTGGCGGGACCGCGTTCACGCCGATCGTCAACGCTCCGGAAGTGGGCATCCTCGGCGTATCGCGTTCGTCGATGCAGCCTGTCTGGAACGGCTCTGCGTTCGAACCGCGCCTGATGCTGCCGCTGTCGTTCTCCTACGATCACCGCGTCATCGACGGAGCGTATGCGGTCCGCTTCACCACGTTCCTGAGCCAGGCTCTCGCCGACGTGGGCGCGCTGCTGGCGGACGCCGGGAATTAGCCGTGGCCGGGACGATCGAACTGCGAGTGCCCGAACTCGGCGATTTCGAGCAGGTGGAAGTCATCGAGGTGCTGGTCAAACCAGGCGACCAGGTCGCCGTCGATGACCCGCTGATTACGCTGGAAACGGACAAAGCATCGATGGACGTGCCGGCCACCTGCAACGGCACGGTCGTGGAGGTGCACTTGTCGGTCGGTGCGCGCGTGTCGGCAGGCGATCTCGTACTGACTCTCGACCCGGCGGCCGCAGAGGGGGAGACGGACGGGGACGACGAATTCGGCACCACGATCGTCATGGCGCCCGAGGAGCAGGCGGCCGTGGTCGCGGCGGCCGCAAAGTCGGCTGCGGAATCTCGTGCCCCGGCCGGCGACGCAACTCACACAACGGATCTGGTCGTCATCGGCGCCGGGCCCGGCGGTTATACCGCGGCGTTTCGGGCCGCGGACCTCGGCTTGAAGGTGATGCTGGTGGAACGCTGGCCGGTACTGGGCGGCGTGTGCCTGAATGTCGGCTGCATACCGTCGAAGGCGCTGCTGCATGCCGCCAGGGTCATCGAAGATGCAGCGGCGATGGCGGAGCACGGCGTCAGCTTCGGGGAACCGACGATCGACGCGACAAAGCTCCGCGATTGGAAGAACAAGGTCGTCGGGCGTCTGACCGGCGGACTGGCGCAGCTTGCGAAGCAGCGCAAGGTCACCGTCGTGCAAGGTGTCGCGAAGTTCGAATCGGCAAACCGACTGGTGCTGGACGGTGGTGACACGATCGACTTCGCGAAGTGCATCATCGCGGCAGGTTCCGAGAGCATGCGTCTGCCGGGAATTCCCGAGGACCCGCGTATCGTCGATTCGACGGGAGCGCTGGAGCTGGAGTCCCTGCCCGAGCGAATGCTGGTCGTCGGTGGCGGCATCATCGGGCTCGAGATGGCCTGCGTTTACAGCGCCCTGGGCACTCGCGTCAGCGTCGTCGAGCTGACAGATCAGCTGATGCCGGGCACGGACCCGGACCTCGTGCGGCCATTCCAGAAGGTCATCGCCGCGAAATACGAGGCCATAATGCTCGGCACGAGGGTCGCCGAGATGCAGGCGACGAAGCAAGGAATCGAGGTGTTGTTCGAAGGCAAGCAGGCGCCGGAGCCACAGCTGTACGATCGTGTGCTCGTGGCCGTGGGCCGCCGCGCTAACGGCGACAGGCTCGATGTCGAGAAGGCCGGAGTCCGCGTGGACCAGCGCGGCATCATCGCGGTCAACAAGCAGATGCAGACCAACGTGCCGCACATATTTGCGATCGGGGACCTGGCCGGTGGGCCTATGCTCGCCCACAAGGCTACGCACGAGGCCAAGGTCGCGGCCGAGGTGGCGGCCGGAGAGAAGAGCGCCTTCGACGCGCGGACGATTCCCTCGGTTGCCTACACGGACCCGGAGGTCGCCTGGGTCGGGCTGACGGAAACCGAGGCGAAGCGGCAGGGCATCGGCTACGAGAAGGCCCAGTTTCCGTGGGCCGCCAGCGGCCGGGCGCTGTCACTGGGGCGGGACGAGGGCTTCACAAAACTGCTGTTCGACAAGGACAGCGGCCGCGTACTCGGAGGCGGGATCGTCGGTCCCTCGGCGGGCGATCTCATTGCTGAGATCGGGCTGGCTGTCGAGATGGGCGCAGATGCCGCGGATATCAGCCTGACGGTCCATCCGCATCCGACGCTTTCCGAAACTGTCGCGTTTGCCGCGGAGGCGTTCGAGGGCACGCTGACCGATCTCTACATACCGAAGAAGCGCAAGCGGCATTGAGGGACGGGCCACCCGAATCGGCAGGCCGGGCAGCGCTGCTCAAGTTTCTAATCCCGTCCCTGATCGGTGGTTTCACTTTCCTGGTACCCGTACGAGACGAGGGCGTCATCACCATTCCGATGGCGATAGCGTCGAACTCCCTGGGCGAATTGCTGAAGGATTACCTCCCCGCGATCGTACTGGCGATCGTAACGATGTCGGCCGCGCTATCGTTGTGGTTCTCGACTCGCCGTGCCGCCGAGGCGGCTGGAGGCGGCCGCCTGCGGCAGATATTCACCGTGAACCGCGCCTGGCTGACCGTCCGGGTGGCCGGTTTCGCGGTTGCGTCGATGATATTTTTCCAGGTCGGGCCGGAGGCCGTGTGGTCGGACGCAACCGGCAGGGTCGTGATGTACGACCTCGCAACCGTGCTCGTGACGATTTTCGTCGTAGCGTCGTTCCTGATGCCCTTGCTGACCGACTACGGCCTGATGGAGCTGGCGGGTACCTTGCTAAGCCGCGCATTTCGGGTTGCGTTCCGACTGCCCGGCCGATCCTGCATCGACGCGCTGGCGTCGTGGATGGCAGCGGCGCCCGTCGGCGTGCTGCTGACTTCGCAACAGTTCGAGCGTGGCAATTACTCGGGTCGTGAGGCCGCGGTCATCGCGACTAACTTCTCGGTCGTATCGGTACCTTTTTGCGTGATAGTCGCCGAGTTCGTCGGGCTGGCGCACCTGTTCGTGCAGTATTACCTGACGGTCGTGATCGCCGGCCTGGTCGCTGCAGTCATTACGCCGCGCATCCCGCCCTTGTCGCGGATACCCGATACCTATTCGGAAGCGGGCAAGCAGCTCGAGGAAGACCTTTATCCGCCACAGGGGCTCTTGCGGGCCGGTGTCGATGCGGCGCTCAGGAAAAGCGCCGGGGCGCCCGGCTTCAGAAACCTTTTGAGCACGGCAGTGCACAATCTTTTCGATATCTGGTTCGGGCTGATGCCGGCGCTGATCGCGATCGGCACGCTGGGCCTCGTGGTCGCCGAGTACACGCCGATCTTCCGGTGGCTGTCCTACCCGTTCATCCCCTTGCTGCAGCTGATGCAACTGCCGGAGGCCGCGGCGGCCGCGCCGGCGCTGCTGGTCGGCTTCGCCGACATGTTCCTGCCCGCGGTGCTGGCCAAGAACCTCGCCAGCGAGCTGACGCGCTTCGTGGTCATCACCGTGTCGATTACGCAGCTGATCTACATGACGGAGGTTGGCGTGCTGATCCTGAAAACCAGAATCCCGCTGAGCTTCCTGAACCTGGTACAGGTATTCCTGATTCGAACGCTGATCACGCTGCCGATCGCGGCGGCATTCGGGCACCTGTTCGTCGGCGGAGCGTAATCGCTTGCCGGCTTCCCGCGATCAGCCGAAGTTCGAATAGATCCGCTGGAATTCCGTGACCATGCGCTCGGTTTCCTCGGGCTCGGGGTTCCGCGTGTAGTCGCCCAGCTTGAAGGTGCCGCCGAGCAGCACCACGTCGGTGCGCGGAAACATGTAAAGCATGCCCTTGCCGCCGCCGAAGGACATGAAGTCGACTGCCGGGTCGGGCGGCAGGAATACGAGCTGGCCCTTCGCGGGCGTCAGCTCCTCATCGCCGAAGAGTTCGGCCGCGCCCAGCCCGGTGCAGTTCAAAACGACCGGTTCCGCCAGCGCCAGCACCTCGTCCAGTTTTCCAAAACTCCGGATGACGTACTTGCCTCCCGCAATGTGGAAATCCTGCGTCAGGCGTCGCAGCAGGATCGCCGGCTCGACGCGCATCGTCACAAGGCGCTGCACGTAGCGTGTCGGGAATGGATGCTCGCCGGGACCTAGGTAGGAATAGTACGGGAACAGGTCCGCCAGCAGCTCCTCTTCCTGGTCCGGAGCGAACGGCTCGTCGCTCATACTGTATACCTCCATCCACGTCACCCCGTAGTCGGGGCCGGTGAGGTTGGTATAGGCATGATGCGCGACGCGCGAGGCCCATTCGAATTGCGACATGAACGCCGGCGAGACGACGGAACGGTCGAACACGCTGAACGGCGACCACTCCCCGGCGGCGACGTTGGATGTCGTGTGTCGCGCGATGTCCCGCGTGTAGATCGTCACCTGCCAGCCGGCATCCTGCAGCAGCCTGGCGCTCGTGAGCCCCATGACGCCGCTGCCGAGTACGGCGGCCTGGCCTGGAGGCTTGCCGGCAAGCTCGCGAACGGCCAGCGCCGAGGATCCCCAGGACAGGCTTATGCCGCCGCCACCGTGCCCGTAGTTGTGCACGATGTGCTTGCCGTCGAGGTGCTCGCTCTTCACGACGAAACCGGACGGACGATAGGGCCGGTGGCCTACCACCGACCTGATCACGTGGTTCATTGAAATGCGGGGCGCGGCGAAGGGCTGCCGGGAATAGGGCCTGGAATAAGCCGGTCCGCGAGTCGTCATCGGCGCGCAGGCCGAAACCGTAGCGACAAGTGCTCCGGCACCAAGAGTCCTGAGCAGCTCGCGCCGCCTGCCGTCTACTGCAAGCATGGCATTCCCCCGTTGGTATTATTCGGGTGCAGCCTAAGGGGCCGGCACCCGAAACACAACGGCCGGCAGGTCCGCAAGTTTCGCTTGGCGGCTTCCGTTCCATCGTCAGCGCGCGAGACGACGGGCGACCAGGTGGTCGAGGCCCAGCTTGCCGCTACCGGTGAAGAACAGGGCGAGGAGCATCACGAAGTACGTAATCGCCCACTCGATGCCGTTGTTCGAAACCACGAAGTTGCCGGTCTCGGTCAGCCAGTCGTAGTTGCCGTGCTCGCGCAGTATGCTCTTGGCACGGTCGAGGCGCTGCATCGCAGCTTCGACATCCGCACCCGCCCATGGGCTCATCGGGTCCGCCACCGCCTGCCAGCCGTTGGCCCAGTGCACTTTGAATGCGGCGACCAGCATGGTGATCATCAGCGGAACGGCAAACCAGCGGACGCCGAGGCCGACCAGCAGCGCGACGGCTCCGAGCACCTCGGCGCCGACCGCGAGCCACGCCATCAGCGCGGGGAAGGGCAGGCCCAGTCCCCAGTCCGGATTGCCGAACCACGCGATCACGTTGTCCATGCCGTCGAGCTTGTTGGTGCCGGCGACCCAGAACACGGGTACCAGGTAGAGGCGCAGGGCCAGCGGCCCGAGAAAGTCCACCGCGCGGCTTCGGTCCAGCAGGGACTGGGCGCGGAAAAGGATCTCCGTCATTCGATCGTCTCCGTTCTTGAAAGCGGCGTGCCGGGCCGGCACGCGCGTCGCTGCTCAGGAAGACCGGGCGACGCCGACGATTATTTCAGCAGCACGCAGGTCCTGCATGGCCGCGAGGGCGTGCGCGATCAGGGCGGTCGGGTCGGCGTAGCCGATCTCATCCGCGAGCGAGACGATGAGCTGCTCGCCCGTCTGCGAGTCATTTTCGCCGATGCGCTCGAGCAGGCGGGCCGTCACGGGGTTCAGCTCGGTGAAACCGAGGTCGTCGTCGCTCTTCCGGTACACGACGAGGAATGTAGGCGTTTCCGGCGCATCGGCAGGCAGGAAGTCCTCCGCGATGCGGTGGACCGGGTAGCGGTAGCTGCAGAGCCACGCGAGTCGGGACATGACGGGGATACCGGCCAGCAGGTCGCCGTCCGGGTCGACGTCGAGTTCTTCGTTTGATTCTTGCGAGACCGACAGGGCCAGTTCGGCCCACTCGTAGTGAGCCAGTTCGGCCAGGAACGGAAAGTCCTCGTCCGAGGCATCGTATTCGTATTGCAGAAAATCGACGAATTCGGCCGGGATCTCGAGGAAGTAGGGCGTCTCCGACCGGTGAGCCGCCATGAAGCGCCGGATCAGCCGGCGCCAGCTGTCGCGGCCGTGTATTTTCTTCAGGACCGGAAAGGTGCTGCCGAGCAGGCTCAGCAGGTTGTTGTAAAAGAGCTCGCGGTAGATGGCCATGCGCCGGTCTTCGATGCCGGCGGGCGGCGGGTTGGCGTCCGGGTCGCGGATATGCGCCGCGAACTCGTACTGTCGGCGCTGGAAAGCCGGTCGCTCAGCCACCGGCTGCTTCCCCGACCCGGCCGTCCGCCGGTGCAGACGCCTGCAAATCGCGGACCCGGCGGACCTCGCCCAGGAGCTCGTCGAGCGGCGGGAAATTGAAATCCCGCTCGAGCAGCGTGGGAACGGGTCCGAAGTGCCGGTAGGCGGCGCCGAGCAGGTCCCATACCGCGTCGCTGATGGCGGAGCCATGCGTGTCGATGCGCAGGTCCTCGGCCTCGACGTAGTGACCGGCGACGTGGAAATAACGGATGCGCTCGGACGGCATGGCCAGCATGAAGTCCAGCGGATCGTAACGGTGGTTGATGCCGTTGACCACGATGTTGTTGATGTCGAGCAGCAGGTCGCAGTCGGCCTCCTCGAGCACGGCCTGTGTGAATTCTGTCTCGCTCATCGAGGTATCGGCCGGCGCGTAATAGGAGACGTTTTCCACGGCGATTCTCTGCTCCAGGATTTCCTGTGCCCGGCGGATCCGTCCGGCGACCCAGTGGACGGCTTCCTCGGTGAACGGGATCGGCATCAGGTCGTAGAGCTGCCCGTCGTCGCCGCAGTAACTCAGGTGCTCGGAGTAGAACCGTATGCCGTGCTCGCGCATGAACGACTTGATGTCCCGCAGCAGCGCCTCGTTCAGCGGAGCGGGTCCGCCGATCGACAGCGACAGGCCGTGGATCAGGAACGGGTAACGCTCGGTGAAGAAGCGGAACTTCCTGCCGAGCTTGCCGCCTACCCGAATCCAGTTCTCGGGCGCGACCTCCATGAAGTCGACCTCGGCCGGGGGAGCGGCCATGAGGCGGTCGATCAGTCCACGGCGCAGGCCCAGGCCGGCGCCGGCGACAGGGTAGCGTGCAGCGGTATCTGGCATGGGGCCGGCGGTGCTCCGTTACGGTACTGGGCTCAATTAGACCACGCCGGGAGCCGGATTATTACCGGCCCCGGCCCGCCAGCTTCTGCAGGCGGTCGAGGTACAGGCGCTCGTCGGGCATGGCATTGCGGGCCTGGGCCTCCCACAGGGCTTCGGCCAGGACCTCGGCCACCCGGTGCTCGGTCTCGTGCGGATCGCCGATCCGCGCGAGCAGCGTCGCGTGTAACGCGCGGATGCCCACCGGGCGGTCGGTGCTCACCTGCTCTCGAACTGCCAGGTGTAAGCCCATGTGAAGAAAAGGGTTTGTCCTGCCTTCGTCGGGCGAGAATTCGGCGGCCTCGTCGCCCGCTTCGATGAACGAGTGGTACTCCGGGTGCTGTTCGACGACGGCGGCGATCTGTGCCTCGAGCGGGCCGAGGAGTTCGCGGCGACGGTGCCTGAGCCAGGCATCCCGGTACATGCGCCGCAACTCGGCGCGGTCCTGGCCGAAGATCATTTCGCCGCCGGCGTCTTGTCGCGAAACTCGCACAGGTCGGCGATGACGCAGTCCGGGCAGGCCGGTTTCCGGGCCTTGCAGACATAGCGGCCGTGCAGGATCAGCCAGTGGTGCGCGTCCTTTCGGAATTCCTCCGGCGTCAGCCGCGTCAGTCGCTTCTCGACTTCGAGCGGGGTCTTTCCCTGCGCGAGCCCCGTGCGGTTGGCGACCCGGAAGATGTGCGTGTCGACGGCGATCGTCGGCTCGCCGAAAGCCGTATTCAGGATCACGTTGGCGGTCTTGCGGCCCACGCCCGGCAGCGCCTCGAGAGCCTCCCGGGTCCGCGGGACTTTGCCGTCGTGGTCGTCCACCAGGATGCGGCAGGTCTTCATGATGTTCGCCGCCTTGTTGTTGTAGAGCCCTATGGTCCGGATGTAGCGCTTCAGCCCGGCGAGGCCCAGGTCGAGTATGGCCTGCGGCGTATTGGCTGCGGGGAACAATTTCGCGGTGGCCTTGTTGACGCCTGTGTCGGTTGCCTGCGCCGACAGGACAACGGCGACCAGCAATTCGAACGGCGTCGAGTAATCGAGTTCGGTCGTCGGATGCGGATTCTGGCGGCGCAGGCGCGCATAGATCTCGGCACGTTTCGCGGCGTTCACGCGCCGTCCTCACGGGAACGGGGCCGCTCGCTGTGGCGCAGATCGGCCTGGTCCGACCGCCGGCGCCTGAGGTCGAGGTAATTCTTCGCGGCGACGGCCAGCGCGAGGCTCAGGAAGGCCCCGGGAGGCAGGATGGCGAGCAGGAATCCGCCGTCCGCCAGCACGATGCCCGGCATCGGCTCGCCGCCGAGCAGCATGTCGAGCCGGGCAAACAGCGTTCCCTGGCCGACGAATTCGCGGAACAGGCCGACCGCGCAAAGCAGGGCGGCGAAGCCGGCACCCATCGCGACGCCATCGGCCAGGCTTGCGGCAACGGGGTTTCGCGACGCGAACACCTCGGCGCGGGCGACGATCGTACAGTTCGTGACGATCAGTGGAATGAAGATGCCGAGCGACCGGTCGAGATCGGGAAACCAGGCCTTGAACAGCAGCTCGATACAGGTGACGAGGCTCGCGATGATCAACACGTACATCGGGATCCGTATCTCCCTGCGAATCCAGCGGCGGGTCGCCGAGATCAGCGTATTCGACAGCGCCATCACCGCGAGCGTCGCGATCCCGAGGCCGAGGCCGTTGACGAAACTCGTCGTAACCGCGAGCAGCGGGCACAGACCCAGCAGCTGGACCAGCCCGGGATTGTCGTCCCACAGGCCGGTGCGCAGCGTCTGCAGGATGCCGTTGTCAGCGCTCATTATCGTTCGTCGTTCCGGTTACGGGCGGGGCGAACACCGCTTCGCGGTGGACCTCGAAGTATACCAAGGTCGCCTTGATCGCCTTGACCACGGCACGCGGCGTGATCGACGCGCCGGTCAGCTGGTCGAACTGCCCGCCATCGCGGCGAATCGCCCATTCGTCCCGCGGCGGAGATTCGAGGGAGGCGCCGTCGAACTGGTCGATCCAGTCGGACCTGGTCGAATCGATCGCGTCGCCGAGGCCCGGCGTCTCGCGGTGCTGGAGCACTCGAACGCGGGTCAGGTGGCCGCGGAAGTCGATTCCGATCAGGAGTCTGATCGGCCCGGAGTAACCATCCATGGCCGTGACGACGAACAGTGCCGCGACCGGCCCGTCGTCCGAGAACACGCGGTATACCGTTACCGGCTCCCTGCCGGGCAGCGCGTGCGGTGTATCGATGACGATCGTGGATTCCGACAGCTTGCCGGTATAGGGGATCCCGGCGATGACCGGCTGCAGGCTGCGTTCGAGATACTTCTGCTCGTTCGCGGCGATCAGCGGTGCGGCATACCGATTCGTGTAGGCGACCAGAGCCGTGCATACTGCGGCGAGTACGGCGAGGATCAGTCCACTGGCCCATATCGGGCGGCTCGTGGCCGGGTCGTGGTAATCCTTCATCGGGTCTCCCTGCGCTTGCGGGGATGCCCGACGATGGGCGGCTTCGTCAGGTAGTCGATGGCCGGGACGGCCATGTTCATCAGCAGCACGGCGAATGCCACGCCGTCGGCGTAGCTGCCCCAGCGCCGGATTGCATAAATCAGGAAGCCGATGCCCAGGCCGTAAATCAGGCGACCCCGGTTGCTGGTCGCAGCCGAAACCGGGTCCGTGGCGATGAAAAACGCGCACAGGATCGTGCCGCCGCTGAACAGGTGGAAGCCCGGGCTCGCATGCGTTGCCGAGTCGAAGAAATACATGACGCCGGCCGGGATCAGCAGGCCCGCGAGCACGCCGAAAGGAATCTGCCAGCGGACGATCTTGCGCAGCACCAGCCAGGCACCGCCTATCGCGGTGAAATTGCCGATCCACTCCCAGCCGCGCCCTCCGAAGTCGCCGAGCAGGGGATAGGACCGGAGTTCGTCGAAGGTCCGCAGGTTGCGGAGGCCTGACTGGATCGCATCGAGCGGCGTCGCCCGGCTGATCGCGTCAAATGCCAGGTAGTCGGGCAATGCGCCGGTCAGCGTGTACCGCGCCGTTTCGTAGAAAGTCAGGTAATGGTAGTCGATGTCGCCCATTCGCGGCGCGGTCCACAGGTTCATGTGCAGCGGAAAGGCAATCAGCACGACGACATAGCCGGCCATGGCCGGGTTGAAGATGTTGAAGCCCAGGCCGCCGTACAGGTGCTTGGCGACGACGATGGCGAATAAGGCCGCGGTAGCGGTGACCCACCACGGCGTCAGTGCCGGCAACGCGAATGCGAGCAGCGCGGCCGTGACCATCGCGCTGTAGTCCGACAGGGCCGCCTCGACGGACCGGCCCCGCAGACTCTGCATCGCGGCCTCGCCGGCGGCACAGAATGCGGCCGCGATGAGCAGGTTCAGGATGAAGCCCGGACCGAAATACCAGACGTAGGCGAGCCCCGCCGGTATCAGTGCGTACAGGACCTCCCGCATCATGTCGGGCACGCTGCCCGAGGGCGTGACGAAGGGCGCGTCGCGTCGCTCGAATTCCATGGCTAGCTGTCCTCGTCCTTGTCACTTTCGCCCCTGTGGCGCGCCCGGTCGAGAATTTCGGCGATCGCATCCGGACCTGCATTGCGTGCCGCATCCTTGCGGGCCGCCAGCTCGCTGTCGCGTTTGTCACGCTCGTCCTGCAGTCGCTGGTTCCGGTGTTCGAAGCGCTCCCGCGCCCGACGGGCGCGAGCCTTCTCGTCCGCCAGTTCCCGCATCCGGGCTTTAGCCCGGCGAAAGTCCGCGGTGAGCGGTATATGGCTCGGGCAGACGAGGTCGCAGCAGCCGCACTCGATGCAGTCCGTCAGGCCGAATTCGCGCAGCTTGCGCTCGTTGTCCGCGCGGGCATGCCAGTAGATCTGCTGGGGCAGGAGCTGGACCGGGCATACCTCGGCGCACTCGCCGCAGCGTATGCACGGCCGCTCGTCGCCGACCGCCGGAAGCTCGGACAACACGAGCACGCAGTTGGTCGCCTTCACGACCGGGACGAGGTCGGTCGTCACCGACTTGCCGGTCATCGGGCCTCCGATCACCAGCTGCTGCGCCCGCTCCGTATAGCCGCCGGCGAGCGCGACGATCTCTGCTACGGTCGTGCCGAGCCGGACCAGGACGTTCAGCGGGCTGGCGACGCCATCGCCGGTCACCGTAGTCACACGCGAAATCAGCGGCTCGCCACGGGCGATCCAGTTTTGCACGGCCGCCGCGGTGCCGACGTTCTGGACGACGCAGCCGACGTCCGACGGCAATCCGCCGCTGGGAACCTCTCGATTGGTCACCAGCTGGACCAGTTGGTCCTCGCCGCCCGACGGGTAAATCGTGGGCACCTGCTTCAGCGTGACGCGGGGGTCCTGGATATCCCCGAGCGCGTGGGCCAGGGCGGCTATGGCGGCCGGCTTGTCGCTCTCCACGACCACCAGGCACTTCGGCAGTTCGAGCGCATGCATCAGGACTTGCGCACCACCGACGACATCGGCGGCATACTCGCGCATCAGCATGTCGTCACAGCTGATGTACGGCTCGCACTCGACGCCGTTCAGGATCAGGTACTCGAGCGGCAGCGTTGCCGCCTGCATCAGCTTCTGGGCGGTCGGGAACACGGCTCCACCCAGTCCCACGATGCCGCCCTGCAGGATCTTCTGCCGCAGCGATACCGGGTCGAGTTCGCGATAATCGACGAGGATCTCCGTCGTGTCGATCGCCTGGTCCAGCCCGTCGCACTCGATGACGATACACGGCGCCGTCTGGCCGTGACGCCGGGCGACCGGCCAGGGCTCGACGGCCGCAACGCGTCCGGACGAAGACGCGTGCACGGGCGCTCCGAGCGAACCGTGGGTATCGGCGACCAGCTGACCCCTTAGGACGCGCTCCCCGATGCCGACGACCGGCTCGGCCGCTTGTCCAACGTGCTGCACCAGCGGCAGCACGAGCTGCGCAGGTACTGGCGCGATGAGTATCGGTCGAGACGTCGAGGCCTGCTTCTCGGCCGGCAGGCGCAGGCCGCCATGCAGTTTGCCGAGGTCGTATGTCGGGGCGCCCTCGCTCATGCCCTTGTTACCATGTCTATGCAGTCTACCGGGCAAGCCGGCAGGCACAGCTCGCAACCCGTGCACTCGGACGAGATCACCGTGTGCATGCAGCGTTGCGCGCCGACGATGGCGTCGACCGGGCAGATGTCGCGGCAATGCAGGCAGCCAATGCACAAGGCTTCATCGATGATCGCGACGCTGTGGCTCATGGTCGTGCTTCCGGGCACGGCCAGCGGCCGCGGCTCGCGGCCCAGCAATTCCGCCAGTCTCCGGATGGTGTCGTAACCGCCGGGCGGGCAGCGATCGATCTCGGCGCTACCGGCCACGATCGCATTTGCGTAGGGCCGGCAACCGGCGAAGCCACACTGGCCGCACTGGGTCTGTGGCAGCAAGTCATTCACCCTGTCGGCGACGGCGTCGTCGTTTTCGGGCAGTCGCGACCGCGCCCAGGCCAGCAGGAGGCCCGCAGCCAGCGAGATCGAAGCGATTGTCACTACCGCCGTCCACATCGGCCAGCGTCAGGGTCGCGCCATTCCGGAGAAGCCCATGAACGCCAGCGACATCATTCCGGCAGTGATGAGCGCGATCGCGGTGCCCCGGAACGGCAGCGGAACGTCGGCGGCGTCCAGGCGTTCCCGGACAGCACCGAACACGGTAAGCACCAGCGCGAAACCGGCCGCGGCGCCGAAGCCGAAAATCACCGATTCGACAAAGCCGCTTGCCTGTTGCACGTTGAGCAGCGCTACTCCGAGTACGGCGCAGTTGGTGGCAATCAGCGGGATGAAAATCCCCAGCACCTGGTCGAGGAGCGGGCTCAGACGCCGGACCATCAGCTCCGTCAATTGCACACTCGCCGCAATGACCAGGATGAACGCGATGGTGCGAAGGTAGCCGAGGTCCAGGGGCACGAGCACATACTGGTGCAGCAGGTAGCCGGCGGCGGACGACAGCGTCAGAACGAAAGCCGTCGCGAGCGACATGCCTAGCGCCGCTTCGACGTTGCGCGATACGCCCATGAAGGGGCAAAGGCCCAGGAACCGAACCAGCACGAAGTTGTTGACGAGAACGGTGCCAACGAGGATCAGGATTATGTCGGTCACGTGGGACAGCCAGTGCGGATAGCGGGGTTCGCAGCCATACGGCCGCTATTGTAAGTCTTTGACTCGGCGGCGTCGCCCTTGCCTACTTGACCCTCATCCCGGGAACCGCCCCGCTGTCGGCGGACAGCAGGAAGATCTCCGAACCGCCGGGTCCGGCCGCGAGGACCATGCCCTCGGAGACACCGAAACGCATTTTGCGCGGTGCCAGGTTGGCCACGGCCACCACGAGGCGGCCGACGAGGTCCTCGGGCCTGTAGGCTGCCTTGATGCCGGCAAACACCTGGCGCTTTTCCTCGCCGAGGTCGAGCGTCAGTCGCAACAGCTTGTCCGCACCCTCGACGCCCTCGGCAGCGACTATCCGGGCTATGCGCAGGTCGACCTTGACGAAATCGTCGATGCTGATCGTCTCGGGCGCCGGCGTGGCGGCAGCCTGTTGCGTGGATTCCCTTGATGCTTCGACCATTTCTTCGACCTTGGTTGATTCGACCCGCGTCAGCAGGGCTTCGTATGGATTGATACCGGTACCGAGCAGCGGCATGGTGGCCTGGTCCCAGGTCCAGCCCTGTTCCCCGAACAGTCGCTCTGCGTCTGCGGCGACCGTCGGCAGCACGGGCGACAGGTAGATCATCAGTGTACGGAACAGGTTCAGGCCCTGGGTGCATACGGCCTGCACGCCATCGGCCAGCGCATCATCTTTCGCCATCTGCCAGGGCTTCTTGTCGTCGATGTAGCGATTCGCCTGTTCAGCCAGCGCCATGATGCTGCGTATCGCCTTGCCGAATTCCCTCTGCTCATACAACTCCGCGATTGCAGTCGACGCGTCGGCGAATTCCTCGAACAAAGCCGGGTCATCGAGTTCGGCAGACAGTCGCCCGTCGAAACGTTTGCTGATGAAACCCGCGCAGCGGCTCGGTATGTTGACGAGTTTGCCGACCAGGTCCGAGTTGACCTTGGCTGCGAAGTCCTCGAGGCTCAGGTCGATGTCGTCCATCGCCGGGCTGAGTTTCGAAGCGTAGTAGTAGCGCAGGTAGGACGGCTGCAGGAAATCGAGGTAGGTGCGCGCATTGATGAACGTGCCACGCGCCTTGGACATCTTCTTGCCGTTAATCGTAAGGAACCCGTGCGCGAACACGCTGGTCGGTTTGCGGAACCCGGAACCTTCCAGCACGGCGGGCCAGAACAGGGTGTGGAAGTACACTATGTCCTTGCCGATGAAGTGGTAGACCTCGGCCTCGCTGCCTTCGCGCCAGTACTCTTCGAAGTCGAGGTCCTCGCGCGAATTGCACAGGTGCAGGAAACTCGCAAGGTAACCGACCGGCGCGTCGAGCCACACGTAGAAATACTTGTCCTCGGTGCCGGGGATGCGGAAACCGAAGTAGGGCGCATCGCGCGAGATGTCCCAGTCCTGCAGGCCGGCGCCGAACCACTCCTCCAGCTTGCTGGTGATGTTCTGGTGCAGGCCGGCAACCTTCATCCATCGCCGCAGGCGGTCTCCGAAAGCGCTTAGCCGGAAGAAATAATGCTCGGACTCGCGCCAGACCGGCGTGCTTCCGGACAGCACGGAAGTCGGGTTGACGAGGTCCCGCGGCGTATACGTGGCGCCACATACCTCGCAAGCGTCGCCGTACTGGTCCTCGCTCTTGCAGCGCGGGCAGGTGCCGCGCACAAAGCGATCGGGCAGGAACATGCCCTCTCGCTCGTCGTAGGCCTGCTCGATCGTCTTCGTGTATACGTGATCGGCATCGCGTAGCGCCTTGTACATGCGTTGCACGAGTTGTTCGTTTTCTGGCGAGTGCGTCGTGTGAAAGTTGTCGAAATCCACGCCGAATTCGCGCAGGTCCTGTTCCTGTTCGGCGGCCACTCGGGTCACCAGGTCCTCCGGCGGTATGCCCTCCTGGCGCGCCTTTATCATGATCGGCGTGCCGTGTGCATCCGCCGCGCAGACGTAGATGCAGTCGTGGCCGCGCAGCTTCTGGAAGCGCACCCAGATATCGGACTGGATGTACTCGACGAGATGCCCCATGTGGATCCTGCCGTTGGCGTAGGGCAGGGCGCTGGAGACCAGGATTTTGCGGGCGGGCTTGCTCATCGTCGGCTTGTTTCGGCTGCGGAACTGGGGTCGGAACGGAGCTGCGCCCGGCGGTCACGGCCGCCCGGCGAAACGGTCCGGGATTATGCCACGACCGGGCGCCGAGGTGCGGGCCAGCGCCGCAAGGGACGCGGTCTACTCGAAATAGGGGTCCGGTTCGACGGTATCCCGGACGGACTTGAATTTCGCCTTGTTGTTGGCCTGCAGATAGGCTTCGTCACCGGAAATCTGGCCGCTTTCGACCAGCTTCATGAGCGCGCTGTCCATGGTGATCATGCCGACCGAGCCGCCGCTCTGCATGGCGGTTTCGAGCTGGTCCAGCTTGCCCTGTCGAACCAGGTTGGCGACGGCCGAGGTATTTATCAGGATCTCCAGGGCCGCGACCCGGCCGGGCTTGTCCTTGACCGGCAGCAGCTGCTGCGAAATCACCCCACGCAGCGACGTCGAAAGCATGGTGCGTATATGGCTCTGCTTGTCGGCCGGGAAGGAATTGACGATGCGGTCGACGGTCTGGGCGGCGCCGTTCGTGTGCAGCGTGCCCATGACAAGGATGCCCATCTCGGCCGCGGTCACCGCGATGCTGATGGTCTCGAGGTCACGCAATTCGCCGACCAGGATCACGTCCGGATCTTCGCGCAGGGCCGAGTGCAGGGCGTCCGCGAAGCTTGCGCTGTGCACACCGACCTCGCGTTGTGAAATCAGGCAGCCCTGCCGCTTGTGCACGAACTCGATCGGGTCCTCGATCGTAAGTATGTGCCCCTTCAGGCGCTTGTTGATCGCGTCGATCATTGCAGCGAGCGTAGTGGACTTGCCGGAACCCGTCTTGCCGGTGACGAGGATCATGCCGGAAGTCTGCTTGCACAAGTTGTGAACTACCTCGGGCATGTTCAGTTCGTCGAGCGTGAGCGCTTTCGACGGGATCGCACGGAATACCGCCCCAATGCCGTTCAGGTGCCGCATGACATTGACGCGAAATCTCGACACTCCCGGAATCTCGTAGGCAAAGTCAGCGGCGTCTTTCTTTTCGAAATCGCGCTGCGTCGTGCCGCCCATGATCTCGTACATGCAATCCCGCACTTCGTCAATTGTCAGGACTTCATCCTGCAGCAAGGTTAGCGACCCATGCACGCGAACCCGGGGCGGGTCGCCGGATATGAAATGCAGGTCGGATCCGCGCTTGTCCAGCGCGGTCTTCAGGTAGGAATCGATGCGGTTGACGTGGCCCTCTGTCATCGACGTCCTCAGTCGTCCGCACCCAGTGCGGGCAATATCGCCGAGTCGGTCGCGTAACGATGGAACTTGCGCTTGTCGGCCGCGTATCGAATCGCGTCGTCGGGGTCGATCTCCTTCTTTTCCAGGGCATCGAGCAGGGCCTGGTCCAGCAGCTGCATGCCGATATTCCGGCCGGTCTGCAGCTGCGCCGGAATCTGGTGAGTCTGGTCCGTCATGATCAGCTTCGAGATCGCGCGGTTGTTGACCAGGATTTCGACGACCGCCTTGCGGCCGCGGCCGTCCGGCGTCTTGACCAGCACCTGTGTCACGACGGCCTTCAGGCTTTGCGCGAGGAAGCTCTTGGTCTGTTCCCGCAATTCGCCAGGCAGCGCGTCGATGATTCGATCGATTGTCTTGACCGCGCCGGTCGTGTGCAGCGTGCCGAGCACCAGGTGGCCGGTCTCCGCCGCGGTCATGGCCATCGAGATCGTCTCCGCGTCGCGCAGCTCACCGACGAGGATGACGTCCGGATCTTCGCGCATGGCCGAGCGCACCCCGTCGGCAAACGTTCGCAGGTGGGTCCCGAGCTCGCGCTGGATGACCTGTGATTTCTTGCTCGGGTGCACGAATTCGATCGGGTCTTCGAGACTGATGATATTCAGCGCCCGGGAGTTGTTCAGGTAGTCGATCATCGCGGCGAGCGTCGTCGACTTTCCGGTGCCGGTCGAGCCGGTCACGAGAACCATACCCTGGTGGAAGTCGCAGAAGTCCTGCAGCACGGGCGGCAGGTTCAGCTTTTCGAGGGTGGGCACGGCATTCGGGATATAGCGGAACACGGCGCCAACACCGGTGTCCTTACGGAACATATTGACCCGGAAACGGCCGCCGTCCTCGCTTACGTAGGAGAAGTCCAGGTCCTTGCCCGAGTGAAACCGCTCGCGCTGGGCGTCGCTTAGGATCTCCGTGACATAGCCCTCGAGCTCGGTATCTGTCAGGTCACGGAACTTGATCGGCAACAAATCGCCGTGCATCCGCAGCATCGGCGGAACGCCGACGGAAAGGTGGACGTCGGAGCAGCCCTGGGCGAGCCCGAGCTTCAGAAATGCATCAATGCGCGGCATTGGAGTGGAATATTGCCTTGAACTTCATGTAGATACTGCGGCTATCGTAGGCGGATTCCCCGCGCGCCGCCAGTGCGCCGCAGCACATTTTCATAAATTGATCGCGTTGAGGGCGTCGATAAGTTCGTTCATGGTGCTGTAGCGCTTGCTCTTGTCGACCGCCATGGCCTTGCCGATGATTGCGGCCAGCTCGTCCGGCACGTTCGGATTGACCTCCTGGCAGGTCTTGGCCTTGCCCTGGACGTGCTGGTACATCACCGACATGTGGTCGCCCCGGCTGTACGGCGGGATGCCGGTGACCATCTCGTACATGATGACGCCGACACTGTAGATGTCGGCCTTTTCGTCCACTTTCTTGCCGAGGATCTGTTCCGGTGCCATGTACTTGGGCGAGCCGATGACGTAACCCGTTTTCGTCAGCTGGGTATCGCCGCTTTTCGCCGCCGCCGCCACGCCGAAGTCCACGATTTTCAGCAGACCCTCATTGTTGACCAGGATATTGGCGGGCTTCAGGTCGCGATGGATGACGCCGGCCTGGTGTGCCACCGCCATGCCGGTCGCGATGTCCACAGAGAACCGGAGCGCCTTCTTGAAATCCATGGGCTCGCTGTCCGGGATCTCGCCCGAGAGCGTATGCGACGGGAAGTACTCCATCGAAATCGCGTAGCAGCCCTGCAGGTACAGGAAGTCGTAAATCCGGATGACATTGCGGTGCGTGATCTTGCGCGAGTAACGCAGCTCGTGCACGAAGCGCTTCATCATCTCCTCGTCCGAGGACACGTTCGGATTCAGGAACTTCAGGATCAGTCGCTCCTCGACGACCTGGTCCTCCATCAGCAACACGGTACCGAAAGCGCCCTTGCCGATCTTCTCGATGTACTTGTAGCGGCCATCTACAATGTCACCGGGCTCCAGCTTGGAGATATCCAGCACGGGCGGCGGCTCCGGCACCGGTGCGGCGGGGCTGGCCGGCACCTCCTGCTTCGTCGATGCAATGATGCTCTCCAGCGCCTCGTTGTCGATGAGCAGCGTACGCGTGTGCTCAGCCAGCTTCTCCGCGCGCCGGTTTTCTTCCATGACCGATGCGGCGAACTTGGCGTCGAGCTCCTTCAGTGCCTTGTCCGCGATATTGACGACCGTCGGGTCGTCTGCCTGCTTGATCTTTCTCAGCACCGTGCGGATGGTCTGCGCATGCTGCTCGTCGGCGAGGTGTGAAATGGCCTTGATGGCTTCGAGCTGGACGTCGCGCTCGGGCCGGCTCAGCATCGGGACAAGCTTGTCGATGATCGTATGGTCGCCGAGCTTGGCGAGCGCACGAACGACGACGGTATCCGTCTTGGCGTTCTGGCCGAGCATCTTGACCAGCTTCGGCACAGCCTTCTTGCTGCCGATCTGCGCCAGCGCATCGACGGCACGCTCGCGAACCCACCAGTCCGAGTCGTCGGTCGCCTTGATCAGCTGGTCTACCGCCTGTTCGTCCTTGGTCGCATTCAGGATCTCGATGGCGGTGCGCCGGATGTCTTCGTCCTTGTCGTTAATGAGGGCGAGCACCGATCGCACGACCTTCGGGCCGCCGATGTCGGCGAGCGCGTCGCCGGCACGGGCCCTAACCCACCAGTCGTCGTCCTTGATCGCCTCCAGCAGATCCTTCACCGAATCGACTGTGCCGATCTCGTTCAGGACCTCTACGGCCGCCCGGCGAGTGTATTCGGATTCGTCCTTCAGGGCCGCGACCAGATGTTTCGTGGTTTCGGGGTGGTTGATCTTTATGATCACGTCCACTGCCTTGCTCTGCACTTCGAGATCCGGGTCGTGCAGCAGCCGGGTCAGTTTCTCGATGTTGACCGGGCCCTTCCGGGTCGACAAAGCGACCAGCGCGGCGCCCCGGACGAGCTTGCTGGTATCCGCCAGCTGGTTTTCGAGTACCTGGTTGATCTCGGCCCGATCGAACTTCGACAGCAGCCGGATCAGGTGCATCTTGACGACCGGGTCCTTGCCGCCCATCCGGTTGATCAGGTCAGGAATCAGGTCCTCGGTGACCACCTCCTCGATGATGGCGAACAGCTGCGCCTTTTCCTTCGGCTCGAGCTCGTAGGCGCGTCGCATCAGTTCGTGCACGTTGAGGCTCTGCTTGTGCACCTTCAGGACCTCGATCAGGGCGGGCTTGGAGACCTCCGGGTTGTCGAGGAACTCGAGCAGGTTGTTGGCGTTGTAATTGTGGCTGCTCGACAGCGCCCAGGCCGTGCCGGACACGACCCGCTCGTTCCCGTCGGCGAGACCCTCCTGGTACAACTTCAGCGTCCTGTCGCTGACCTGGCTGGCCAGGATGTCGACGAACAGCATCGTGTGGGTCTTGTCGCTCATGGCGAGCGCGTCGATCACGCGCGGTATCGTCTTCGGGCCCAGGTTCTTCAGGCGTTCGACCAGGCGCTCGGCGTTTCTCGAACTCACGTCCGACTCGCTGGCCAGCTGGCCAATAAGCTGATCGGCGCGGAATCCGCCCAGGAGGCTCATGAATCGCGCTCCCGGCGGTGGGTACGGCGGGTGCGCGGGAGCGAGGGACCGCCGTTCGCGTGCATCCCTGCCTTGCCCCCGAAAACCGCTGCTACCCGTCTGTTCGTCAAAATCAACCCGCTCTCGACCCGGCGGACGCCGGGCCATCGATCCGCGGCGACTGTCTCGCTTTGGTATCCGTACCGACCCGGTCCGATTATGCCACACGCCCTTGCTGGCCAGCCGGGACCCGGGGCGCCCCCGGCTGCCGATTCCCGCCGGCGCAGCACTTGCGCTCACCAGTCCGCTACAATGTGCGCCGGCTGGCCCCGGACGGCCCGCCATGTCCGGGAAATTTTACCTAATGCCACAGGCCGAAGTGTGACACCGTCAGCAAATTCTCAACTCAAACAGGCCCTTGAGGCCCTGGTCCTGCCCGACATCGGGCACAGGCTGGGCGAGGTGGCCCGGGTCCGCCGGGCGGAACAGGCGGGCCCTGAGGTCGAGGTCGACATCGAGCTGGGTTACCCGGCCGACTCGCAGCTCGCTGCCTATGCGGAGCTCGTCGCCGCGGCTGCCCGCGCCGCCGCGGGCGGCGCCGAACCCCGGGTCACGATCGAATGCCGGGTCACGTCGCATGGCGTGCAGCGCAACTTGAAGCCGCTGGCCAACGTGCGCAACATCGTTGCGGTGGCCTCGGGCAAGGGCGGCGTCGGCAAGTCGACGACGGCCGCCAACCTGGCGCTGGCTCTGCACGCCGAGGGCGGCCGCGTGGGGGTCCTCGATGCAGACATCTACGGTCCGTCGCAGCCGCTGATGTTCGGGCTGACGGGCCAGCGGCCATCCAGTGCGGACGGCAAGACCATGGACCCGCTGACTGCCTACGGGGTCCAGGTCATGTCTATCGGGTTTCTCATCGATGCGGACCAGCCGATGGTCTGGCGCGGCCCGATGGTCACGTCGGCCCTGATCCAGCTCCTGCAGCAGACCCGCTGGGACGACCTCGATTACCTGGTCGTCGACATGCCGCCCGGCACCGGCGACATCCAGTTGACCCTGTCCCAGCAGGTGCCGGTCAGCGGCGCCGTCATTGTCACGACGCCGCAGGACATTGCGCTGCTCGATGCCCGCAAGGGTCTGCAGATGTTTCGCAAGGTCGGCGTGCCGGTGCTGGGAATCGTCGAAAACATGAGCACGCACATCTGCAGCAACTGCGGGCACGAAGAGCCGATCTTCGGTACCGGTGGCGGCAGCCGCATGGCGTCGGAATACGGGGTCGAGTTGCTCGGGCAGCTGCCCTTGGACGTCGGCATCCGGGAGCAGACCGACAGCGGCCGACCCACCGTCATTGCAGCGCCCGACAGTCCGCAAGCCGGCATTTATCGACGCACGGCCCGGCGCATGGCGGCACGCCTCGCCAGCCAGGGTAAGGATTACAGCCACCGCTTCCCGAAAATCGTCGTCGAGGAGAGTTGATGAGCATCAAGTCCGACCGCTGGATCCGGGAGATGGCGGAGCGGCATCGTATGATCGAGCCGTTCGAGCCGTACCAGGTGCGTCAGGCGAACGGCGAGAAGATAGTCTCCTACGGCACCTCGAGCTATGGTTACGACGTCCGCTGCTCGAACGAATTCAAGGTCTTCACGAATATCGAGTCGGCTATCGTCGACCCGAAACGTTTCGACGAGTCGAGCTTCGTCAACAAGACCGGCGACGTCTGCGTCATCCCGCCGAATTCCTTCGCGCTCGCGCGGACCGTCGAATACTTTCGCATACCACGCAACGTGCTGACTATTTGCCTGGGCAAGTCGACCTACGCCCGCTGCGGGATCATTGTGAACGTCACGCCGCTCGAGCCCGAGTGGGAGGGTCATGTGACGCTCGAGTTCTCCAATACGACCCCGCTGCCGGCAAAAATCTACGCCAACGAAGGCGTGGCCCAGATGCTGTTCTTCGAGTCCGACGAGGAGTGCGAGACCTCGTATCGCGACCGGGGGGGCAAGTACCAGGGCCAGACCGGCGTCACCCTGCCGAAGACCTGAGCGGGCGTCAGCCGCCGTACTGGTACGGCTCCGAGAGTTCGCGACCGTCGAGCACGGCCTTGCCGTCGCACAGCACCAGGCGGCCGGCCGCGAGCCAGCCTGCCGCCAGCGGGTAAATGCGGTGCTCGACCTCCAGCACGCGTGCAGCCAGGCTGTCCGCGTCGTCGTCCGGCCGCACCGGCACCCGTCCCTGGATGATGCGGGGACCGCCGTCCAGCTCCTCGGTAACGAAATGCACGGTGCTGCCGTGCCAGCGGTCGCCCGCTTCCAGCGCCCGTCGATGCGTATCCAGCCCCGGGTAGAGCGGCAGCAGGGACGGGTGGATATTGAGGAGTCGACCCTGGTAGCGGCGCACGAACCGGGCCGTCAGGATACGCATGAAGCCGGCGAGGATAACGATATCCGGGGCGTATGCGTCGATCCCCTCGGCGAGCGCCGCGTCGAACGCGTCCCGGCTGTCGAAGTCCTTGTGCGGGATGCAGACCGTCTCGATACCGGCCTGCGAGGCCCGAGTCAGTCCGTAGGCATCCGCACGGTTGCTGATGACCACGGCGATGTCGAGATCCAGTGTCCCGCCCCGCACGGCGTCGATGAAGGCCTGGAGGTTAGTGCCGCCCCCGGAGATGAGGATCGCGGCCCGGCATCTGGCGGATGCCCCGGTCAAACGTACCTGACCTCGCCCGCGCCGCTGACCACGCTGCCGATTTCCCAGGCCGTTTCACCGGCTTTCTTGAGCGCCTTCAGCGCCGCTGCGGCGTCGTCGGGAGCGACCGCAAGGATCATGCCGACGCCGCAGTTGAACGTGCGACGCATCTCCGCCGCCGTGACCCGGCCCGTCACTGCCAGCCAATCGAACGCAGCGCCCTGCCTCCAGCTGTTGATGCGGATCTCGGCATGCAGTTCGCCGTGCAGGATGCGGGGCAGGTTTTCCGTGATGCCACCGCCGGTGATGTGGGCTATACCCTTTACCGTCACGACTTTCATCAGCTCGAGGATCGAGCTGACATAGATGCGCGTTGGGGCGAGCAGGATTTGTTCCGCCGGCACGCCATCGATGTTCGGATTCTCGGAGACCTCGATGATCTTGCGGATGAGCGAGTAGCCATTTGAATGCGGTCCGCTGGACGCGATGCCAATCAGCCTGTCGCCGGCGGCAATGCCACTGCCGTCGACGAGCCGGCTCTTTTCCGCAATACCCACGCAGAAACCGGCAAGATCGTATTCACCGGCCGGGTACATGTCCGGCATTTCTGCGGTTTCGCCGCCGATCAGCGCGGCACCCGCCTGCCGGCAGCCTGCGGCGATGCCCCCGATGACGGTTGCCGCGACGTCTACGTCGAGCTTGCCGCAGGCGAAGTAGTCCAGGAAATACAGCGGTTCCGCTCCCTGGGCCAGGACGTCATTGGCGCACATGGCGACCAGGTCGATGCCGATGGTGTCATGCTTGCCGAGACGCTGTGCCAGCAGCAGCTTGGTGCCGACCCCGTCCGTTCCAGATACCAGTACCGGTTCGCGGAACCGGTCGATCGGTACCTCGAACAGTCCGCCGAACCCGCCCAGCCCGGCGAGCACTTCCTTGCGCATCGTGCGCGCGACCATCGGCTTGATGCGTTCGACGAGGGCGTCACCGGCATCGATATCGACACCGGCATCCCGGAGGTGAGGGACTTGCTTGTCATCTTGGACTTTTGCTGCTGGATTTGCCGCCCCTTGCCGACCGACAATGCCCTGGGCGGGCCTCGGCCAAACAGGGCGTGGCAATTGCCGTGAGGGCGATATAATAGTGGCAATTTCCGCAAACCACCATCGGCTCATCTTTCCCGACAGGCAAACCGGATGCTCCAATTGCCAGATCTTCCTCGCCTGATTACCGCGCTGCTCGCGCTCCTCGCCTTCGGGCTGCTCGGCGCCGGTTCCGTCCCGTCGTTCGCGATCGAGGTCGAGAACCTGTACACGGTGCAGGTGCCGCTAGACCGGTCGGATCCGGATGCGCGAGAAACGGCCTACGCGCGGGCGCTCGCCGAGGTTCTGAGTCGCATCACGGGGTCGGAGGGTGCCTCGAGCTCCGACGGACTGCTGGCGCTGTTTCCGAATCCCGCGCGTTACGTCATGCAGTTTCGGGCCGGCGAAGACGATAGCCTGGTCATTACGCTCGACGGGCCCGCGATCGAAAAGCTCTTGAGACAGGCCGGTCACCCTGTCTGGGGCAGCGACCGGCCGCTGACGCTGGTCTGGCTGGCCGTGGACTGGGGCATGGGGGACCGGGAGATCATCGGGGCGGACAGCCAGCGCGCCGTTCCGGGCGCGAGCCGCTCGATCGACCGGAATCGCCTGCTGCGCGAACGCGTGCAGGCCGCGGCGGCGCGCCGCGGGATTCCGTTAATTTTCCCGCTGCTGGACACCGAGGATCTCGGGCGCGTCAGTTTCTCGGACGTCTGGGGAGGCTTCGACCAGGCATTACTGGAGGCGTCACAGCGTTATGGCACGAGCTCGGTGCTGGTGGGGCGCGTGCGCCCGAGCGAACCGTACCGGGACCGCTGGATGTACTACTTCGGGGGGCAGCAGCGCGAATGGACGGGCGGTCCGGAAACCGCGGTCAACCTGCTGGCCGATTCGCTCGCCGAGCAATTTGCCTATGCCGGGAATGCGCCGGTCGAAACCGTCCTCCTGACGGTTTCCGGCGTCGATTCGGTGGATGCATTCGGAAATGTCCAGCGGTACCTCGACAAGCAAGCCGCCATCCAGGGGTACCGGATCGAGGCCGTGGCCGGCCAGGAGCTGCGGTTCGAGGTCCAGGTCCAGGGTGGCAGTGACCGGCTCGCCGCGGCGCTGGAGTTCAGCGGCCTGCTGGAACGAAGTGACTGGCTGGACGCCCGCAACCTGTACGAGGCACCCGCTGCGCGCCGTGGCCTCGAGTACGTCTACAGGCCGTACGCCGCGGTACCGGCTCCATCGGCCGACCAGGAACAGCCGGCCGAAAGCGCGGTCGCACCGCCCGAACTCGACTAGCGTCGCTGATGCCGCTGTACTGGTTACCGAACGCTATTTCGCTCTTCCGGATCGCGCTGGTTGCGCCGATCCTGTTCCTGATCGTGAACGGGGAACACGCGCTGGCGCTCGCCCTGTTCATGCTGGCCGGATTCTCGGACGGCGTTGACGGCTATCTCGCCAAGCGATTCGACTGGCACACCCGTCTCGGCGCGATGCTGGATCCCGTCGCCGACAAGCTGCTCATGGCAGGAACCTACGTTACGCTCGCGGCGACGTCCCTGATTCCCGGCTGGCTGGCGGCGGCTGTCGTGTGCCGCGACGTCGTGATCGTGGGCGGTGCCACGGCCTACAATTTCCTGATCAGACCGGTGCCGGGCGAACCGACGAAAATAAGCAAGGTGAACACGGTCCTCGAACTGTTGTTCGTAGTATTCGTGCTCAGCCGTGCGGGTTTCGAGTGGCCCGACCCGATCAGCCTGACGCTGCTCGGCGCGGCCGTGTTCGTTACGGTGGTCATCAGCGGACTGGACTATGTCCTGTCGTGGTCGAAGAGGGCGAGACATGACGCCGGAACCTGAGGCTGCTGTCGCTGCACGGTCGGACCGGCGGCTGAACTGGCTGATCGCGGTTGCGCTGGTCGGGTGGCTGCTTTACCAGCTGGCACCGATCCTGACGCCTTTCGTGGCAGCAGGCCTGCTCGCCTACCTCGGCGACCCGCTGGCCGACCGCTTGCAGAAGCTGCGTCTGCCGCGGTCGCTTGCGGTCGTAACGGTCTTCGTATTGACGTTCCTTGCGCTGGCGCTCCTGGTACTGCTGGTCGTGCCGCTCATTCGCAAGCAGGTAGGCGCCTTCATCGACGTCCTGCCCGGGATCCTGGCTGCCGCGGAGCAGGTGTGGCTGCCGAGAATCACCTCCCTCCTGGGGGTCGAGCCAGGCGAGGACGTCGGGCTGGCCGCTTTCATCTCGCGCTACAGCGAAATGGCGGGGAGCTGGGCGAGTTCGATCCTGACGACCGTCTCCCGTTCCGGTGGCGTACTCGCGGCAGCCGTCATAAGCCTGTTCCTGATACCTATCCTGACCTTCTACATGTTGCGCGACTGGGACATGATCCTGAAGCGCGTCGGTGCGCTCGTGCCTTCCAGGCATCGGGAAACGGTCTTTACCCTGGCTCGGGAAACCGACCAGATGCTCGGGGCGTTCCTGCGGGGCCAGCTCCTCGTCATGCTGGGCCTTGCAATCATCTACTCTGCCGGGCTGAGCCTGGTCGGCCTGGAATTTGCGCTCGCGATCGGCGTGGTCGCGGGCCTCGTCAGTTTCGTGCCGTATCTCGGATTTGTCATCGGTATGGGGCTGGCTGGCCTGACGGTCGTGATGGAGCCGTATCCCCTGCTGCGCCTCGTGGGCGTCGTGCTGACGTTTACGGCAGGGCAGGTGATCGAAGGCTCGTTTCTCACACCGAAGCTGGTCGGCGACCGGATCGGGCTGCACCCGGTGATCGTGATTTTCGCCGTAGCTGCCGGCGGGCAGCTGTTCGGCTTCTTCGGGATATTGCTCGCGCTGCCGGCCGCGGCAGTGCTGTCCGTCCTGGTGCGCTTTGCCTATACCAGTTACCTGGCGGAGAACCCGGAGGCCAGGGCCATCGTCGCCCAGGGGGACGAGGCGCAATGAGCCAGCTGGCGCTGCCGCTGAAGCTCCAGGACCACGCCGTGTTCGAAAGCTTCTGGCCGGCCGGTAACGACGCCCTGGTTGCCTACCTGCGCGAACTGGTCGCCGGCGGGACCGCGGCCGGCTGTTGGCTCTGGGGACAAGCGTCGACCGGCAAGACGCACCTGCTGCAGGCCGTGTGCGCGAGGCTCGGCAGCGCTTCGATCTATCTGCCCTTGCGCGAGCTGGTGGACACGAGCCCGGAGCTGCTCGAGGGTCTCGCCAGCCGTGCGTGCATCTGCGTCGACGACATTGATGCCGCGGCAGGGCGTCCTGGATGGGAGATCGGCTTGTTCCGGCTCTGGAACGCGGCAGTCGAAGCCGGGTCCATGCTGGTCGTCGCCGCCGTTGCACCGCCGCGGGAGTGCGGATTCGAGCTGCCGGACCTGCTGAGCCGACTCGGGCATCTGCCCGCATTCCACCTGCTGCCACTCGGCGAAGACGAGCGGCCCAGGGCCCTGCAGCTCCGGGCCAGCCACCGCGGGCTCGAGCTTCCCGACGAGACCGCCCGGTACCTGTTGAAACGCAGTCGCCGGGACATGACGAGCCTCTACGAATTGCTGGACAGGCTGGACTCGGAGGCGCTGAAGGCGCAGCGTCGACTGACGATTCCGTTCGTGCGCGACGTCATAGGTGCCCACGCGGGCTGCTGAAGGGGGCAGTCGGGGCCCACTTGCGCGGCAGCGAAAGCCGCACCACCCGGATCCGGGCAGGCGTCTCTGTGCCTGCTCCACGGGCAGGACGCCCCGATCTGCTGACGGCGGCCAGTCGTCAGGCAGGAGGCTGGGCGAGCTGCAGGGCAACTTCGGCCACACGCCGCCCGAGCGCACGGGCGATCGTGATCTCCTCGGCGCTCAGCCCGTCGGGCTTGCGCTTGAAGGTGACGTGGCTCGCGCCGTAAGGGCCGCCTCCCGACCGGGTCGATTCGACCTCGGGCACGGTGAACGGTACGCCGACGAGGAGCATTCCATGATGCAGCAGCGGCAGCGCCATCGTTAACAGCGTCGACTCCTGTCCGCCGTGCAACGTTGACGTCGACGTGAATACGCCGGCCGGCCGGCCGCTCAGGGTGCCGGCGAGCCACTCGCTGCCGGTCGAGTCGATGAAATACTTCAGCGCTGCGGCCATATTGCCGAACCGGGTGGGGCTGCCGAGTACCAGGCCGGCGCATTCCGCGAGGTCATCGCGCGTCGCATACGGCGGGCCCGATTCCGGTACCTCGGCCTCGGTTGCCTCGGTCACGGCGGATACGGCCGGCACGGTGCGTAGTCTCGCATTTGCACCGCGCACCGAATCCACACCAACGCAGACTTCGCGAGCGAGCGCGGCCGTCGCACCGTAGCGAGAGTAGTAAAGGACGAGAATGTCGCGCATCAGGGCATCAGTCCCAGCACCGACTCGGGCGGTCTGCCCACGACAGCCGCCGGTCGCTCGTCGTCCACGACGATCGGTCGTTGCAGGACCCGGGGATGCCGGGTCAGCCAGCTGGCGACGGCGGCAGCGTCGTCCAGTTCCGGCAGGTCCGCTGCCTCCCTGAATTCTTCTTCGCTGCTCCGCAGCAGGTCCCGGACCGGGCAGGCGAGCAGGCCGGCCAGTTCGAGTATGCGCTCGGCCGACGGGGGAGCCTCCAGGTACAGGACGATGGTGGGCTCTATGCCCCTTGCCCGGATCAGTTCGAGCGTCTTGCGGGACTTCGAGCACTTCGGATTGTGGTAGATGGTCAGGGACATCGGGTTCACCGGAATCTGCATTCGTTACCGAGCGCCCAACTCTAGCAGCCGCCGGCGTGCCAGTCAGGGAATAGCGGCTTGCTTGACGGCATGCAGCGGCGCCTGCTAGTTTTTTCCGGTGCGCACGAAATCAAGCCAGCTTTGGCGGAGTACTTATAGGCGAATTTGGCAGCTTACGGTCGCATTTGCCCTGTTCGCCGTCGTCGGAGCCTGCCAGACGGCGCCTCCCGTACAGGAAATGAGCGATGCCCGACAGGCAATTGCCGTCGCGCGCAACGCTGGCGCCGAAGAGCACGCAGCGGCGGAACTCGGTGAGGCCGAGAAGCACCTCGAGCAGGCCGAAAACCATCTGGCGCTGCGCGCTTACGGCATGGCACGCCGGGATGCCATGCAGGCAAAGAGCAAGGCGCTGGAAGCGCTGGCACTCTCCGAGCATCCCGACCTCAACCGCCCGCGCTGACCGCCGGGCCCCGTTCCGATCCCATGAGCACCGGCGGCCGGCCGCGATCGGGTGACGCCCGGGCTCCCGGTACCTGCCGCCGGTACAGGGTTACCGGCCGTGTCCAGGGAGTCTTTTTTCGCGCCAGCACCCGCGACGAGGCGCGTCGGCTCGGCTTGACGGGTTATGCGGTCAATATGCCCGACGGCAGCGTCGACGTCCTGGCCTGCGGGTCCAGCAACAGCCTGGACGCGCTCGAGGCCTGGTTGCAGCACGGTCCGCCGCATGCTCGGGTCGACAGCGTCCGGCGTGAGGATTGCGCGTTCGAACCGTTGCCGTCCTTTACCACGGGATGAGAGTCAGGCCCGGAACCACTTGAGGCGCAGCTTGTCGAGCACCTTGTCGGCATATTTGCGGCTGCCTCTGCTGCCGTTGTAACGACTCAGCGCCTTGACGAGGTCGTTGTCCTCCATGTCCATGTAATAGCGAAGTATCGTGCAGCCCATGCGCAGGTTGGTGTGGACATGTAACAGGTTGTCCTTCGGCCTGCCGATTTCGTTCAGCCAGAAGGGCATCACCTGCATAAGGCCTCGAGCGTCCGCGTACGAAATTGCGTAGCGATCGAAATTGCTCTCTACGTCTATGACGGCGAGCACGAGCTCAGGGGCAAGGTTGACCCGGGTAGCCTCGTAATGCACCTGGCGCAAAATGTCGACGCGCTCTGCGGGATCCGGCACCTGCCGGGCCAGGCGCGCAGACATGTCGGTTAGCCAAACCTCGGCCGCGTAATGATCCTCGAAGCTGTCCGTTTCATTAGCCGCCGCGCGCAGAAGTTCCCGGAGCGCCGGATCAGGGCTGTCGTCCGCCGCGGCGACCGTCCGGAGTGCGAGCAGGCAGAGCAGGGTGAGAGTGCGGACTGATTTCATGCGTGGAGATTCGATTGCTCGAATGTACCGCATGATATTCAGGCCCCGCGCAGCAGATCGAGAGCCGCTTCACGTTTCAGCATCTGCGATTCGGCGTCACGGCGATGACGATACTCGAGTTCGCCCGATTCGAGGCCTCTTTCGCCGACGACCAGGCGGTGAGGAATGCCGATGAGTTCGGCATCCGCAAATTTGACGCCAGGGCGCGCGTCGCGGTCGTCGAACAGTACTTCCAGGCCCATGGCACGCAATTCCTCGTACAACTTCTCCGCCGCCTCACGGACCGCATTGGAACGATGCATGTTGATGGGAACGAGGATTACATCGAACGGGGTCATCGGGTCCGGCCAGATGATCCCCCGATCGTCGTGATTCTGCTCGATCGCGGCGCCGACGATGCGCGTGACGCCTATGCCGTAGCAGCCCATCGCCATTACGGTCTCGTTGCCTTCCTGGTCGAGAACTGTCGCTCCCATGGCCTGGCTGTACTTGGTGCCGAGCTGGAAGATGTGCCCGACCTCTATTCCGCGCGCAATCTTCAGCGTGCCTTTGCCGCCGGGCACTCTGTCACCCTCGACGACATTGCGAATATCCACCGTCTCGGGTTCCTCCATGTCACGCCCGAAGTTGACCCCGGTCATATGCATGTCCGCCTCGTTGGCGCCGCAGACGAAATCGCTCATGGGTTTCGTCGCGTGATCGTAAAAAACAGGGATCTCGAGGCCAATCGGGCCGGCGTATCCGGACGGGCTGCCGGTCGCCTCGCGGATCGTCTTCGGGTCGGCCATACGCAGCGGGGAAAATACCCCCGGCAGCCTGGCGGCCTTGATGGCGTTCAGTTCGTGGTCGCCTCTCAATACCAGCGCGACGGGTTGCGTTTCTCCCTCGACGATCAGCGTCTTCAGCGTCTGCTCGGGCCTGACATCAAGGAATTCGCACAGGTCGGAAATCGTCTTCTTGCCCGGTGTCTTGACCTTCTGCATGGTTGCCGTCGCAGCCGGTCGGCTGCCCTCGGGCGGCAGCGTGATGGCGGTCTCGATGTTGGATGCGTAATGATCCTCCTCGCTGTACGCGATTGCGTCCTCGCCGGAGTCGGCGATGACGTGAAACTCCTGTGATCTGCTGCCGCCGATTTCGCCGCTGTCGGCGTCGACCACCCGGAATCGAAGGCCGAGGCGCTGGAATATGGCGGTGTAAGCGGCGTGCATCCGTTGGTAGCCCTCTTCGAGCGATGCCTGGTCCACGTGAAACGAGTAAGCGTCTTTCATGATGAATTCGCGCGCCCGCATTACGCCGAAACGCGGGCGTATCTCGTCGCGGAACTTCGTCTGCACCTGGTAGAAATTGATCGGCAGCTGGCGATAGCTCTTGAGCTCGCGGCGGGCGATATCGGTGATCACTTCCTCGTGTGTCGGCCCGAAGCAATAGTCGCGTTCGTGTCGGTCACGCATGCGCAGCAACAGGGAGCCGTACTGGTCCCAGCGCCCCGACTCCTGCCACAGTTCGGCCGGCTGGACGGCTGGCATCAGGAGTTCGAGCGCTCCGGCGCGATCCATCTCCTCGCGAACGATTCGTTCGACCTTGCGCAGCACCCGCAGGCCCAGCGGCATCCAGGTGAAGAGCCCGGAGGCAAGTCGCCGGATCAGCCCGGCTCGCAGCATGAGCTGGTGACTGACGATTTCGGCTTCCGCCGGGACTTCCTTGAGCGTGTTGAGCCCGAATTCTGAGAATCGCATGTGTTGGTCGACCGCGAGTAAAGGCGGGCCGTATTGTAGATGCTCTCCGGCCAAACCGCACGGCCGGCCGGACGTCCGTGAAGCGAGCGGGCTGACGTGCCGGGAGTTGTGGCCGGGACCGCCATCTTGCAAACTCGCCGCTACGATGCAGCGGCCGCGACCAGCGCCAGGCGGCGGCAAGCAGCGTCGGCGATGCATGCATACGATGAGTCTCACGCACAATCTCCACATATCTCGCGAGGGCTGGCCCTTTCTGGCTGCGGCCGTTCTGCTCGCCAGTGCCAGCTGGCATTTTGCCGGCCCGGTGTTCGCGCTGCTGCCTGCCGGGCTGACGGTATGGCTTGTACAGGTATTTCACGACCCGACGCGTGCAGTGCCGGCCGTCCCTCTGGGCGTGGTGAGCCCGGTCGACGGTGAAGTTGTGACGATCGGGCCGGCTGGCTGCCGACCGCTCGTCGAGGGGGCGACGTCGATCCTGATCCGGATCAGCGCCATGGGGACCTATACCGCACGCTCCCCGGTCGAGGGCAAGGCTCTGGATATTCCCGAGGACCGGGGCCGGCCCGCGCATGGCTACGGTCATTCGGCGCTCTGGCTGCAGACAGACGAGGGGGCGGACGTCGTCATGTATTTCGACGGATATCGGTTCGGGCTGGCGCCACGCGCGATCCTCCGCTACGGCGACCGGGTCGGCCAGGGGCAGCGTTGTGCGTTCCTGCGGCTGACGAAGTACGTAGCGGTCGAACTCCCGCCTGATACGCGTATCGTCGCGCACGCGGGGCAGCGCGTCGTTGCCGGCCGCGACCTGCTCGCAAGACTCTCGCACGAGTGAGCGCCGGGCTGCGCCCGGGCGGCGACTGTCTTTGCCGACCGTGGCACTATACGCACATGCAGGATCCGACCCCCGATAGCCGACGTTTGCAGTACCTCGATGCCCTGGGCGTTGACGTCTGGCGCGAGCGCCAGCCGCCCGAGGCGACGGACGGGGCCGACGAGCCTGCGAGCGAAACGGTGCCGGCCGACTGGGACGAACTGCAGGCAACGGTCGCCGCCTGTACTCGCTGCGCACTGCACAAGACGAGGACGCAGACGGTCTTCGGCGTGGGTAGCAAGAGCGCTGACTGGATGATCGTCGGCGAGGCTCCGGGCGCCGAGGAAGACCGTCGCGGCGAACCGTTCGTTGGCCGTGCGGGCAAGCTGCTCGACGAAATGCTTTACGCCGTGGGGCTCGATCGGCAGTCGGTTTTCATCGCGAACGTGCTGAAATGCCGTCCGCCGAATAACCGCGATCCGTCGCCGGACGAGGCTGGCCAGTGTCGGCCGTACCTGGACCGGCAGATCGCCCTCGTTGCGCCGCGTCTGATCCTGGCGGTCGGCAGGATCGCCGCCCAGCAACTCCTCGGCAGTGACGCGCCGCTGGGTCGGCTTCGGGGCAAGGTCCACGCGATCGGTGAGCCGGCCGTCCCGGTCGTGGTAACGTATCATCCGGCGTATCTGCTTCGGAGCCCGACGCAGAAAAGCAAGGCCTGGCAGGATTTGTGCCTGGCGAAAGACCTGTTCGAGCGGCAGACATGATTTCGCGGATTGAAGAAGTGCCCGTGCAGGTGCGGGATATGACGCACCACGATCTCGCGCTCGTTTCGGATATAGAACGACGCAGCTACGATTTTCCCTGGAGCCACGGGGTCTTTCGCGACTGCCTGCTCGCAGGGTACAGCTGCCTGGTTCTGGATCGCGGCGGATACGTCGTCGGCTACGGGATCCTTTCGATCGCGGCAGGCGAGGCGCATATTCTGAACCTTTGCATCGACCCGGCGTTCCGGAGCCTCGGCTATGGCGAGCGCCTGCTGGACGACATGATCCATCGAGCGCGCGAAGCGGATGCGCAGGCCATGTTCCTCGAGGTCCGGCCGTCAAATGAGAACGCGCGCAAGCTCTACCAGAAGAAGGGATTCTTCCGGATAGCGAAGCGGCCGGCGTACTACCAGTCGAAGTCAGGGCGGGAAGACGCCGACGTTCTTTCGCTGAATCTGCGCCGCTTCGGTCGCTAGCCGACCCGGCAGAACTGGGCTACACTGCGCGGCCTTTCGGCGCCGCGGCGCCCATCGACCGATTCCATGACGAATATCCGACAACAGGTTGGCAGACGGCGTACGTTCGCGATTATTTCCCATCCGGACGCCGGCAAGACGACACTCACCGAAAAGCTGCTGCTGTTCGGCGGAGCGATCCAGCTCGCCGGCACGGTGAAGGGGCGCAAGGCCAGCCGGCATGCTACCTCCGACTGGATGGCGCTCGAGCAGGAACGTGGGATTTCCGTTACGTCTTCGGTCATGCAGTTTCCCTACCGGGACTGCATCGTCAACCTTCTTGACACACCGGGCCACGAGGACTTTTCCGAGGATACGTACCGGACCCTGACGGCTGTCGACTCGGCGCTGATGGTGATCGACTGTGCGAAGGGTGTCGAGGCGCGGACGATAAAGTTGATGGACGTTTGTCGGCTGCGGGACACGCCGATCATGACTTTCATAAACAAGTTGGATCGCGACGGACGTGAACCGATCGAATTGCTCGACGAGATCGAGTCGGTGCTGAAGATCCAGTGTTCGCCTGTTACCTGGCCAATAGGCATGGGGCGCTCGTTGAAGGGCGTTTACCACCTGCTCCAGGACCGGATCTACCTGTACCAGGCGGTGGGCCGTGAAAAGGCCTCGAAGATCGAAGCGATCGACGGCCTCGATTCGGACGGGGCCCGTGCTGCCCTCGGCGATTCTCATGCCGCCTTCAGGGAAGAGATCGAACTGGTCAAAGGGGCATGCCCGGAGTTCAGCCTCGACGAGTACCGGGCAGCGCGCCAGACGCCTGTATTCTTCGGCTCGGCAATCTCGAATTTCGGCGTGAGGGAGCTGCTGGACGAGTTCGTCAACCACGCGCCGCCCCCGCAGCCGCGGCAGAGCGATGAGCGGATCGTGCAACCCACCGAGGAATCGTTGACCGGGTTCATATTCAAGATCCAGGCAAACATGGACCCGGCGCACCGGGATCGCATTGCCTTCATGCGCATATGCTCAGGCGAGTTCACCAAGGGCATGCGCGTCCTGCATATCCGCAGCGGCAAGGAGATGAAAATCGCCGATGCCATCACGTTCATGGCGGCAGACCGGCAGCATGCCGACAGCGCATATGCGGGAGACATCATCGGCCTGCACAATCACGGCACGATCAATATCGGAGACAGTTTTTCGCAGGGCGAGATCCTGCGCTTTGCAGGAATTCCGAGCTTTGCGCCGGAGCTCTTCCGGCGCGCGATCCTGAAGGATCCCCTCCGGCTCAAAGCCCTGCAAAAGGGCCTCGAGCAGCTCTGCGAAGAAGGAGCGACACAGCTGTTCCGGCCGATGCGCAATAATGACCTGATCCTCGGCGCCGTCGGGCCGCTGCAGTTCGATGTCGTGGCCCATCGGCTGCGCGATGAGTACAAGGTGGAGTGCCAGTTCGAAGCAGTGGGCGTAAGTTGCGCCCGGTGGGTCGAGGGCGACGACGAAAAGATGTTGGCCGATTTCCGCAGGAAGGCCGAGGATAATCTCGCAATCGACCACGGTGGCAGCCTGGTGTACCTGGCGCCGACCCGGGTCAATCTCAGCCTTACAGAGGAGCGCTGGCCGGATCTGCGGTTCCGTGAAACGCGCGAATTCTGATGGCTCGACCCGACGGAGTATGATCCAGACATGGGATCGCAGGACTTCCTGAACAAGCGGGTAGTCGCCTGGGCGTTGTACGACTGGGGCAATTCGGCATTTGCGCTGAGCGTACTCGCCGTATTGTTTCCTCTGTTCCTGGGAAGCTACTGGAGTGCCGGCGACGAAGGCGCTGCGGTCACGTCGCGTCTCGCGTGGGCGACAGCGGGAGCCAGCTTCGTCGTGTTTCTCCTCGCGCCCGTGCTCGGCGCGATCGCGGACACCGGCGGGTATCGCAAGCGGTTCCTTTTCATACTCGCGCTACTGGGGGCCCTGTCGACCGCTGCGCTGAGCCTGGTCGGCGAGGGCGGCTGGCCCTGGGCTCTCATTCTGTTCGCGCTCGGTTCGATCGGTTATTACAGCGCCAACGTCTTTTACGATGCTCTTATCGTCGACGTCAGTCCGCCACGCTATTACAACCTCGTCTCTGCTTTCGGATTTTCACTGGGCTATTTTGGTGGCGCATTGCTGCTTGCCATGCACGTCTGGATGCTGACGACGCCGGAAGCATTCGGCTTTGGATCGTCAATCGAGGTCATTCAGTTCGCGTTCGTGTCGGTAGGAATCTGGTGGGTCGTATTTCTGCTGCCTGTCGTCCTGACGGTTCGCGAGGGTACTGCCGCGGCGGTTCCCGGCGTCGGCAGCGTGAGGGCTGCATACCGGACGCTCGCCGGCACGTTTCGCGAAATCCGGCAGTACCGCGACGTCTTCCTGTTTTTGCTCGGCTATCTCCTGTACATAGGCGGCGTATTCACGGTCATTTTCATGGCGGTGAATTTCGGGCAACGCCTGGGCTTCTCGCAAACGGATCTCGTCAAGGCGCTGCTGATCACCAATTTCGTCGGCTTTCCCGCGACGCTCGCCTACGGCGCGATCGGACACAAGTTGGGCCCGAAGGTGGCGATCTACGTCGGCCTGGCGGTGTATACCGGGGTTGCCTGCTGGGCCGTGTTCCTGACCGAGGTGCGCGAGTTCTACATCATGGCGATTACGATCGGCCTGGTACAGGGCGGAGTCCAGGGCATGAGTCGTTCGCTGTTCGCGGGATTGATCCCGGCGAGCCAGTCTGGCGAGTTTTTCGGTTTCTACAACATGATGACGAAGCTCGCGCACGTGCTCGGACCGGCGCTCGTCGGCATAGGCGCACTGTTCTCCGGAGATCCGAAATTCATCCTGATCACGCTGGTGCCCCTGTTCGTCCTGGGGGCGCTAATGCTGACCCGCGTACAAGAGCCAGCAATCATCGATTGAGCGAGGCCGGGGCGCGGCAAGTGCTCACCCGGCTCGCCGGAAACGGCGGCCGGCCCGACCTGGGAATTCGCCGACAGCTTCCCGCAGGCGGCGCAGGGAGGTCTCGTTCGACTCGCCGTAGCGAGCAGACAAGTAGCAAGAGGTCACTCGGTTCGCGGCCCGCTCGATGTCCGGATCGGCGTCCGCAAGCCTTGCGGCATAGGACAGCGGCGTTTCACCGGTCGCCGCGGCCAGGCCGGCTTTCTGCAGGAAACGCGCATACAGTATTGCTGCCGGATCCTTTCTCGGTGGCCGGTAGCGTCGCAGGAGCAGTGCGCTGATCACGGCCAGCGCCGCGGCAACCAGGCCGACCAGGGTCAGCAGCATCTTCCGCCAGTCGGGATCCTCCATGCCCAGCCATTGCAGGAAAGACTCCTGGTTTTCCGGCCCGTAGCCAAGTATCCACTCGTTCCATTTTGCGTTCAGCGCGTCCCAGGTCAGCTGCAATTGGTGCAGCAGCTTCGACGGCGTACTCAGGCCCCATGCGATTCCGACGTCGGCAAAGCGAGCCGAGGACATGCCATCGCTGATACGTTCCGGGGCCACCGCGGCGGTCGGGTCGATCCGGCGCCATCCGCTACCCTCGAGCCAGACTTCGGTCCACGCATGCGCATCCGATTGACGCACGATCATGTAGCTGCCCATCGGGTTGATTTCCCCGCCCTGGTAGCCGATGACGACGCGCGACGGAATGCCGGCGGCGCGCGTCAGCACGGCGAACGCAGACGCATAGTGCTCGCAGAAGCCTTGCCGGGTTTCGAACAGGAACTCGTCCACGGAGTCGTTGCCGAGCGGCGGCGGCTCGAGCGTATAGAAATACTCCTCCTCGTGAAACTTGCGGAGAACCGCGTCGATGAAGGCGGCGTCGTTGCCCGTCGCGGCGCGCAGCTGCGCGCAAAGTTGACGGTGCGGGGGTTCGCGTCCCCCGGCAGCCGGAGATGGTAGTCGCGCGTGAATCGGTTGAGTTCCTGGTCCAGCCGGAATTCGGGATAGGAAACGACGCTGTATACGATGCGCTGGTCGATGGGCTGGGCACGAGCCAGCTGCTGCTGCGCCCCCATGAAGGCCTGGTCGAGCGACCATTCGTAAGCGAGTTCGAGCGCGAAAACCCAGTGCTGGCGGGTCGGTTCCATGGTGACCTGGTAGCGCACCGGCTCCCCGAAAAACTCTACCGGCCAGCGGTCCCGCGAAACGATCGATGGCTCGTTGCCCGACCAGGTTCGGCCATTGAACCGATGCAGCACGAGGCCACGCCAGTAACGCTGGCGGGGTTCGGGGATCGCGCCGTCGAACCTGACCCGGAACGCCACGGCGTCCGATTGGGACAGGGAACTGATGTCACCGGGGCTCATGCGGTCGGAGAGGCCGGTGACTGCACCACTGGTATCGATCGGTACGGCCCAGAACGGTGCCGCGAGCCGCGGAAAGAAGATCCACATAAACAACATCAATGGAACTGCATAGCCGACGAGGCGGCTCGCGTCGCGGAATGCCTGCCGGGCGCTGACGCCGCGGCTGACTGACATCTGCAACCATGCCGTCATCGTCAGCAGCAGTCCGGCGAACAGGTATGGCAGCGACCAGAGGTACTGTTCGCGAAGCAGCGACGACATCACCAGGAAGACCGAGATGAACAACAGCACGAACTGGTCCCGCCGTTGCCGCGTCTCGAGCAGCTTCAGTGCAGCCATCACCGCGAGCAACGCCGAGCCGGGGCCGACGCCGCTGATCGTTTCGTAGGAGGCCAGGATGCCGAGAAAGCATGCAAGTGCCAGCAGGACACGAAACCACGCTGGCGGAAGGTGCCAGCGCTGGCGCTCGATAAGCCACCGCCCGCCCGCACAGGCCAGGTAGGTTACGGTTACCCACAGCGGCAGGTATGGCGCGTGCGGGGCGACCGCGAAGGTCAGGGCGGCCAGCGTCCATGGCAGGCTGGCCAGCAACGAGCCGTCTGTGCCCGAATTCTTCCTATGCATGCGTCCCGCCTGCGGACCCGCCGAATAGAGCCAGGGCTTTCAGGCAGCGATGGCGGTGAGTTTCTCCGTGTGCCGGAGGAAACTCGACGCCGGCGATTCGCAGGCCGTAGTCGACCTGGCTGCGATCGGCGTCGAGTATCCAGCGCGTAAGGATCGATAATCGGGTCTCGACGTCGTCGTCGGGCACTTTGTCGAAGTCGAGCCACTGGCTGCTGATGTCCGCGCCGGAAAACTGCTTCGACAGGAGTTCTCCGCTGCGCGCATAGGCCTTCCATGCAACATGCCGCGGGGGGTCACCGTCATGGAACCGGCGCAGGCCTGCGAAATCTTCTTCGCCACGGGCATCATGTTGCCGGTGGCCGCGAGCGGTCCGCGACGGCGGCGGCGGGGGGGCGCTGGCGGCTGCGGCCGGGTAGACGAGGCCGCGCAGGTCCATGTGCAACCAGGCCCAGGACCGGAACAGTTCGAAAGGGAACAGGGTTCTGATGCCGAACCGGTCCAGCTGCACATAACCGCGATTTCTGGTTTCGACCTCGAGCCGGAAGATTCTGCTTTCTCCCGGGCCGAGATCTTCGATCGAACTGGCGACCGGCCCGGCATAGAGCTGGAGATGATGCCGCTGGCTGCGCGAGCGATTTGTGACCGCGATACGGAAACCCGCCACCTGGCCTGCGTGTACGGGATCGACGCCCGCAAAATTGATCTGCAGCCCGACCAGGTTGCGCTGGCACTGATGCATGGCGACGAAGCCGAGGCCCGTCAGCAGGAAAGTCAGCACGAATGAGAGGTTGTTGTTGTAGTTCATCGAGCCGAGCAGCATCGCGAAGGTCATCAGCGCGAAGATCAGTCCGACGCCCGTCGGCAGGATATAGATTCGGCCGGGCCGAAGTTCCGTGACCGGCTGGTCAGTCCCCTGTCGGCTGCGGGCCCAGCGTGCCGCGCGTTCGTAGACCCGCGCCCGCCAGGGCCGCGTGCTACGGAATGGCCACGGAATCGAGAACATGGCGGCACAGGTCGCCGGCCTTGCGGTGGGCCGAACCGCTCGACGGCTTCAGGCGATGCCCTGCCACCGCAGCGAATACGGCCTGGACGTCGTCGGGAAAGACGCCGGCGTGATTACGGACGAAAGCCTGCGCCCGGGCGGCTGCCGCAACGGCGAGCGCGCCACGTGGCGAAAGGCCGATTTCGATATCCGGTGACTCTCGGGTGTACCGGACGAGGGCCTGGATGTAATCGATCAGCGGTTCACTGACATGGATGCGCGCGGCCGCCGCCTGCAGCTCGATCAGCTGTTCCGGCCCAAGGACGGGCTGCAGCTCGGCAAGCAGCTGGCGTCGGTCCGTGCCCGTGATCAGCGCGCGCTCTTCGGCTTCGTTCGGGTATCCCAGCTCGAGTCGCATCAGGAAACGGTCGAGCTGCGATTCGGGCAGCGGGAATGTGCCTATCTGGTCCGACGGGTTCTGCGTGGCAACGACGAAGAACGGCGCCGGGAGCGCGTGGGTGTGGCCGTCGACGGATACCTGTTGTTCCTCCATCGCCTCGAGCAATGCGCTTTGCGCCTTCGGGGTAGCCCGATTTACCTCGTCTGCAAGGACCAGCTGCGAGAAAATTGGTCCGGGCTGAAACTGGAAGCGTCCGGTGTCGCGCTGGAAAATCGAGACGCCGATAATGTCGGCAGGAAGCAGGTCGCTCGTGAACTGGATTCGCTGGTAGCTCAAGCCGAGGACACGGGCCAGGGCCTGCGCGAGCGTGGTTTTGCCGAGTCCCGGCAGGTCTTCGATGAGAAGGTGGCCGCGTGCCAGCAGGCAGGCGAGCGCCAGCGCAATTTCGTCGTCCTTGCCGAGGATGATCGTGCCCAGGGCGGCTCGGGCACGGTCCAGTGCCGCACGCAGGCGTGTCGAATCCGTCGGCAGGTGTTCCAGCGTGTTTCCGCGCTGCATGAAACTCTCCTGAAGTCCCGGCTCCCGTTCCTATAGTCGCGGATAGCCTGTCTCTTTGCACCCGGTCCACGACAGATTGTGACCGAGTCCTCAGATTGCCGGAGTTTCAGGCGAGCCGCTCGAGTTTTTCCAGCTGTTCCCCGAGCTGAGCGATCTGCCGTTCGAATTCCGTTACCCGGTCGCGCTCCTGTTGGACAACCTCCGGCGGCGCATTGTTCACGAAGCGCGGGTTCTCGAGCTTGCCCAGGCAGCGTCCCAGGTCAGCGCGCGCCCGTTCTTCCAGCTTGCGCAATCGCTGGCGTTCCGCGTCGACATCGATCAGCCCCTTCATCGGCACGAGCAGGCGCATCTCGCCGAGCAGGGCCGTGGCAGCGGCGGGCGCCGATTCGCCGGCTTCCAGGACACGGATCGAATCGACCCGACAGACTCGCTGCAGGATGTAGGCATACTCCTCGGCACGGCGCCGATCATCGTCGCCCGCATTCTGCAGGATGACCGCCAGTTGCTTGCCTGGAGAAATATCCATTTCGCCCCGGATCTGCCTGATCCCCAGGATGAATTGCATGAGCCATTGCAGCTCTCTTTCGGCCGGCTCGTTGCGTGCGTCGGCGGAGGGCATCGGGAACGACTGCAGCATTATCGTGGCGCCCTCGCGACCCGCACGCCTGCCAACGTCCTGCCATATCTCTTCGGTGATGAACGGCATGAGAGGATGCAACGTACGCAGCAGGCCTTCGAGCACTTCGACAAGCGTCCGCCTCGCGGCGCGCTTCTGTGCGGCGGTCGAATGCTCGGACTGCAGTACCGGCTTCGACAGTTCGAGGTACCAGTCGCAGAATTCGTGCCAGGTAAAGTCGTAGATTGCCTGGGCGGCAAGATCCAGGCGGTAGTTGCCGAAATGCTCGTGCGTTGCCCGTACGGCACGGTCGAATCTCGACCGGATCCAGAGGTCGGCCGCGCTCGGTGAATCCGGCCCCTCGTCCAGCGCCTCGGTGTTCATCAGCACGTAGCGCGAAGCGTTCCACAGCTTGTTGCAGAAATTCTTGTTGCCTTCGACGCGCCCCAGGTCGAAACGAATATCGCGACCCGTCGTCGCCAGCGCCGCGAACGTGAAGCGCAGCGCGTCCGCGCCGTATTCGGCGATACCGTCGGGGAACTGCTTCCGGGTGGCTGCCTCGATGCGTGGCCGCAGGTGCTCCTGCATCAGGCCGGTCGTCCGCTTCTTCAGCAGCGTGTCGAGATCGACGCCCTGGATGAGGTCCAGTGGATCGAGTACGTTTCCCTTCGACTTCGACATCTTCTGGCCATCATGATCGCGGATCAGCCCGTGTATGTAGATCTCGTGGAACGGCACGTCTTCCATGAACTTGAGGCCCATCATGATCATCCGGGCGACCCAGAAGAAGATGATGTCGAACCCGGTCACGAGGACCTGGCCGGGGTAAAAAGTACGCAGGTCTTCACTATCCTCTGGCCAGCCCTGCGTGCTGAACGGCCACAGCGCGGACGAGAACCAGGTATCGAGCACGTCTTCGTCCTGGCGGAGCGTGACGTCCTCTCCGAGTTCGTGACGTTTACGGGCTTCCGCCTCGGTTCGGCCGACGAATATGTTGCCGTCTGCGTCGTACCAGGCCGGAATCCGGTGGCCCCACCAGAGTTGGCGGCTTATGCACCAGTCCTGGATGTTGTACATCCACTCGTAATAGGTCTTCGACCAGTTTTCGGGCACGAAACGGATTCGGCCGGACTCGACAGCCTCGATCGCGGGTTTGGCCAGCGGTTTGATCTTCACGTACCACTGGTCCGTGAGATAAGGCTCGACGACCGCGCCGCTGCGGTCGCCGCGCGGCACGGTCAACGCATAGTCCTCGACCCGGTCGAGGAGGCCGAGAGCATCCAGGTCGGCGACGACCCGGCGCCGGGCCTCTTCGCGGGGCAGCCCCCGGTAGGCCGGCGGAGCCGAGTCATTGATCGCGGCATCGTCGGTCAGCACGTTGTACAGCGGCAAACCGTGCCTCTGGCCGATTTCGTAGTCGTTGAAATCGTGTGCCGGAGTAATCTTCACGCAGCCCGACCCGAATTCCGGATCTACATACTCGTCGGCTATGACAGGAATGCGGCGTTGCACGAGTGGCAGGATGATCTCCTGCCCAACGAGATGCCTATAGCGTTCGTCCTCGGGATGTACCGCAACTGCGCTGTCGCCCAGCATGGTCTCGGGCCTGGTCGTGGCGACGACCAGGTGGCCCTCGCCGGACGCCAGCGGGTAGCGCAGGTGCCAGAGATGGCCGGCTTCGTCGCTCGGCAGCACCTCCAGGTCCGACAGTGCGGTGTGCAGGACCGGGTCCCAGTTGACGAGGCGCTTGCCCCGGTAGATCAGGCCTTCGTCATAAAGCCGCACGAATACTTCGGTAACGGCCTCGCACAGCGCCGGTTCCATGGTGAAGCGTTCGCGGGTCCAGTCCACCGACGCACCCATGCGCCTCAGCTGCCGGCTGATCTGCCCGCCGGATTCTTCCTTCCACTTCCAGACGCGTCGCACGAATTCTTCGCGACCCAGGTCACGCCGGTTGAGCCCTTCGGCATTGAGCTGACGCTCGACGACCATTTGCGTCGCGATGCCCGCATGGTCCGTGCCCGGCTGCCACAACGTCCTGCGTCCCATCATGCGGTGATAGCGGATCAGCGCATCCATGATCGTGTCCTGGAACGCGTGCCCCATGTGCAGCGTGCCGGTCACGTTCGGCGGCGGAATGACGATGCAATACGGGTCGCCATCTCCGCTCGGAGCGAAATACCCGTTGTCCTCCCACCGGCGGTATTGGCGTTGCTCTATGTCATGCGGTTCGTACGTTTTGTCCATCATTTCGCTGCATCGTGTCGTGCGGCCGGCCGGACCCCGGTCCGTTTTCGAATGAGAGGGGTGTTCCCCCGGCCTGTCGTGTATGGAAAGGGCGCGCCGGGAGCCGGTCAGAGTCTACAGTTTGTGGGTTTCGAGAATGTGCCCCAGTTCGCGGTAATGTGCGTATCGTCTCCGGCTTTCCTGCCGGCCCTGATCATCGGAGGTTACAATCTCGGCAATGCGCGGGAAAGAGCCGCTGTCTGGCGCGGCCGACGGCCCCAGGTTGATCAGCAGGTCAGAGCCGGTGCCGGCAACCGATACATCGGCAATCGTAACCGGCGCCTGTCCGCTTGCGATTCCAGGACCGACCAGTTCATGGGGGACAAAGCTGCCATCGCGAAAGGTCCAGAGCAGGTCGTCGAGCAGCTCCGCGCTGGGCCGGTCCGCCGTGCAAATGTGCACTGTATTCCTGAGCCGGTAAGCTTTCTCCGCCAGCCGGCAGGCAAATTGCTGCCGCGCGGATTCTCCGGCCGCCTGTAATACGTAAAAGTCGACACGCGCCATGCGGCAGCGTCAGGGCAGCGCCTTGGCCCGGCGCAGCAGGAATTCGGCGAGCATGGGTACCGGGCGACCGGTCGCTCCTTTGGCCTCGCCGGAGCGCCATGCGGTGCCGGCGATGTCGAGGTGGGCCCATTTCATGCCCTCTGCAAACTTGCCGAGGAAGCAGGCAGCGGTAACGGCTCCGCCGTCGCGCCCGCCGATGTTGGCTACATCGGCGAAGTTGCTCTTCAGCTGGTCCTCATAATCCTCCGACATCGGCATGCGCCAGCCTAGGTCGTTGGCGCCGACGCTCGAGTCGAACAGCTCCGAGCCGAGCCCTTCATCGTTGCTCATGATAGCCGTCATGTGATGGCCGAGGGCGATCACGCAGGCCCCGGTCAGGGTTGCTACGTCGACAATGCTCGCGGGCTTGAAACGGCGCGCATAGGTGAGCGCGTCGCAGAGAATCAAGCGGCCCTCGGCATCCGTATTGAGTATTTCGATCGTCTGGCCCGACATGCTCCGCACGATATCGCCAGGACGCGTAGCCGTTCCACTAGGCAGGTTTTCGCAGGTCGGCACTATCACGTTCACGTTGATCGGCAGCTTGAGTGTCGCAACGGCGGCCATGGTTCCGATCACGGCCGCAGCCCCGCACATGTCGAACTTCATCTCGTCCATATCCAGGCCGGGCTTGAGGGAAATGCCGCCGGAGTCGAAGGTAATGCCTTTGCCGACGAGGACCGTGGGCGCGCCAGACTGAGCGCCCTTGTATTTCATGACAATCAATTTCGCTGGTTCAACCGTGCCGCGTGCGACCGACAGGAAGGAGTGCATGCCGAGCCGCTTGATCTCCGCCGCATTCAGAACGCGGCAGTCGAGGTTCCGATGTTTTTTCGCGAGCTGCTGCGCTGTTCGCGCGAGGTACGACGGCGTGCAGATGTTCGGCGGCATGTCGCCCAGTGTCCGGGCGAGCGCCATGCCGTTGACGATTGCGTCGGCATGTTCGCACGCGGTACCCGCCTTGCCGGCGTCGCTCCGGGTTGCCGCGGCAACGGCGATCTTCTTGAGGGGCATGACCGGCCGCTGCTTCTCGCTCTTCAGGTTGTCGAAGCGGTACAGCTTGTTGCCTATGGTCTCGAGGGCATAGCGGGTCCGGTAATAGGCGTTCGTGCCCGGGACGTCTTCGAGCGTCAGGTATACAGCGATGTCTTGCAGCTTGCTGTCGCGCAGCGCGTCCATGGCTGCCGCGACTGCCCTGCGGTAGTTGCGAACGCCGAATTCGCTTTGCTTGCCCATCCCGGCAATCAGCAGTCGCTTCGCGCGAATGCCTTCCGGGGCATGGCAGACGCTGGCGCTGCCGATCTCGCCAGACACATCGCCCTGCTTCACGAGCTGCGAAATTCGCCCCTTGCATGCCGCATCCAGCTGTTCTGCTACCGCGCCGAGCCGGCCGTCATCGAAGACGCCTACAATCAGGCAACCGGTCGCGAAGCGGGACGCCGCGCTTGTCGTCGTTACGTATTCCATGTGCAGTGTCTGCCTTATTGCCAGGGGACGCTGACGCCGCCTGGATACCCGGGTTCGCAGCCCTCCAGCGGTGCGCGCCGCTCTTGTTATTCAGATCCGCGCGCTGCGTTGTCGTGAATCGGGAGGGACTGTCCCGGGAAAATCAAAACCGGTAGTCTACCCGATAAGTCCGACCCGCGTGAATCCTGTTCCCGGGAATTTCAGCAGCTTACGGCCCCAATATGCGCATCCTGGACAGATACATACTCCGCGAAGTCGCCCAGACCTGGTTCGCGGTAACCGTGGTGCTGTTGTTCATTCTTCTTACAAACCAGTTCGCCAAGGTGCTCGGCGACGTGGCGAAGGACAGGCTGCCCAGGGATGCCGTCTTGCAGGTCATCGGCCTGACCGGCCTGCAGTACATGACCATCCTCGTGCCGATCGGGCTGTTTCTGGCCATCATGCTGGCGCTCGGCCGTCTTTACGCCGACAGCGAGCTGCCGGCGATGATGGCCTGCAGGTCCGGCCCGATGAGCATATATCGGCCCCTGCTGTGGCTGCTGCTCCCCCTCGTGGCCGGGGTCGGCTGGCTGGCCGTCGACATAGGTCCGCTCGCGCTGACCGCGATCGAGCGCATAGGCGTCGAGGCAAGGCGGCAGGCCGATCTCGCCAGTATCGAGCCTGGCAAGTTCATCAGTAACAGTGACGCCGGTGCGGTCGTATATGCCGAGCAGGTGCTCGGCCCCGGCCGCGTCGCTAACGTATTCGTCCAGCGCAGCGGCGAAGAAGGTCGCATCGAGGTCGTCGTAGCGAAGCGGGGCGAGCAGCGGGACTCGGACGATCCGGACACGCGTTTCTTCGTTATGTACGACGGTCGCCGCTACATGGGCGTGCCCGGTACCACCCGTTTCAATGTCGTCGAGTTTGCCGAGCACGGGCTGCCTTACCGGCTCCCGACAGCCGCCGAGCCCCGCCTGGAAGCGCGCGCGAAGCCGACCCGGGACCTGTTTTCGTCGCGTGACCCCGAGGACGTCGCCGAACTGCACTGGCGAATCGGCGTTCCCCTGGCGACGCTGGTCCTGGGAATTCTCGCCGTACCCCTGAGTCGCACGAAGCCGCGGCAGGGACGATACGGGCGCATCGCTGTCGGGCTGCTCGTGTTCATCATCTATTTCAACCTGCTGTCGGCAGGGAAGGCCTGGCTCGAGAAGGAGACGCTGCCGGCAATCGTCGGGATCTGGTGGGTGCACGGGCTGATGCTCGCGGTCGCCCTCGGCCTGCTGGGCCTGCAGAACGGCGTGCATCGGCGCTTGTTCCGGTAGGCTGCGATGGGACTGCTGACTCGCTACCTGATGCGCACGATCCTCGCCAGTACGGCGCTGGTGTTGCTCGTGCTGCTCGCGCTCGCCATCCTGTTCGAATTCATCGGCCAGCTCGACGACGTGCAGGCCGGCTTCGGTATCCCGCAGGCGCTGATGTATGCGGCATTGCGCCTGCCTCAGCTCGCCTTCGAGATGTTGCCCATAGCAGCGCTGATCGGCTCGCTGCTCGGGCTCGGCGGACTCGCAACCAGCAGCGAACTGGTCGTCATGCGTTCCGCCGGGGTATCGATCGCGAGGCTGGCGGGAATGGTCGCGCTGAGCGGCGTCGTGCTGCTCGTGCTGGCCGTCATGGTCGGAGAATTCATCGGTCCGCCGCTCGACTTCTTCGCGCGAAACATGCGCGACGAGGCGCGATTCGACCAGGAGGGGGTGGATTTCGGTAACCCGGCCTGGATCAAGGACGGCCCGGTGGTGTTGCACCTGGAGCGGGTCAATTCCGAGTTCGAATTCGGCGGTGTCTACCTGTTCCGCTTCAACGAGGACAATACGCTGCGTTCGATTGCGCGAGCCGAAAATTCAGGTATCGACGACAACGACCAGTGGATCCTCGAGAATTTTCGCGAAACGCGGTTCGAGGACGATGGCGTGCAAGTCGTATCCGCAGAGTTGATGGTCGAGTCGTTCGGCGTGGACAGCGACCTGCTGGGCATCACGCTCGTAAAGCCCATCAGCCTGTCGGCGCGAGGGCTGATAAGCTACATACGCTACCTGCAAAGCAACGGGCTGGCGTCGGAGCGTTACGAAATGGAGTTGTGGTCGAGAATCGCAACCACGACGACGGTCGTGCTGATGCCGGTACTCGCGCTGGCTTTCGTTTTCGGCTCGCTGCGGTCCTCCGGTGCCGGCAGCCGACTGATGATCGGTGTGCTCATCGGTCTCGGCTACTATCTCGCCTCGGAAATGCTGTCCAGCTCCGGCCAGGTGTTCAATCTCAACCCGGCCATCGTCACCTGGATACCGAGCCTCGCGCTGCTGCTGGTAACGCTGTTCGCGCTCAGCAGAGTGCGCTAGGACGCAGCCTGTCGCGGGTAGTAGCGAAGCCGGGTTCCGGACAGGCGGTCGTGCCAGCTGAGCCCGTCCCTGTCGACGAGCTGCCACCAGAAACCCATGCCCAGCGCGACCCCGGAGAGCATCGCGGCGAAAAACCGCATTCCGCACTGGCTTACCGACGGACGGGCGCCATCCGCGGTCTCTATGCGGAGGCCCCAGGACTGCATGCCGAGCGTCCTGCCATGCCAGGCCCAGAAGCCGACGAAAAAGACGAACGCTATGATCAGCAGTGTCAGCTGGTAACCACTGTTGCCCGGAGACACCGGCTCGCCGCCGCGCAAGGCGACGAATGGCAGCGTGCCCAGAAACATCAGGGCGAGCACCAGCAGGCCGTCATACAGCATCGCCCCCAGGCGTCTCAACAGGCTGGCATTCTGCATCGTTGTCACTCTCTCCCGGTCCGGCGCGGCGCACCGGCGGGCACCGGATTTCAGGTTGCGCCGCCATTCGCCTGGGCTACATCGCGCTGATCATACTGTCGGCCGATCCACAACGACAGCCAGACCCAGATGGCAGCCAGTGGCACGCAGATGATGGCTATGCCGCTCAACCCGATGCCTGCCAGTGCCCGAATGATCCAGGTTCCGGCCAGGTCTGCGCCGCGATACACCGCGGTGTCGATGAAATTCTTGGCCTTGTATCGGGCTTCCGGTGAGACGACCGTGTAGAGCATGTCGTTGGTGGGTTTCGATAACCCGAAGCCAATCGAGCGACGCAGGACCTGCAGTGCGGCGAGTACGGCGAAGACCGGGTGCAGCGCCAATAGCGCGAAGCCGATGATCGAAACCGTCGGCAAGACGGCCAGGGTAACGCCCAGGCCCAGCCGGTGGACCGAGTAGCGAACGACGAGCAGCTGGCCAATGAACGACAATGCGTTGGTGATGGCGTCGAGCATCGCGAAGACCTGCGTCTGCCGGTCCGTATCGGCGAAAGTCTCGCTGACGACCTGGGCCATGTACATGTAAAGCGCGACGCCGAGAAAGTTGGATAGCAACAGGCCGAGTGCTATCGCCCCGATATACGAGTTCGTCATCATGAGCCTGACGCCGGCCAGCGCGCTGCCGCCGATCGGCTTGTTGCTTTCGACTGCATCGCGCTGCGCGCCCGATTCGTGCGTGACGGTCCAGTCGCGTAGCCGGTACACGCAGTAAACGGCAACCCCGAGCAATGCCGCGGACAGGGGCAGCAGGTTTTCGAAACCGAGCGGCACGACGACCAGGCTCGTAACGATGGGGCCGAGCAGTGCCCCGGTGCTGCCACCGGCCGAGATGAATCCGAACAGCCGCCTGCTTTGCTCCTTGGTATAGATGTCCGCCATGAAGCTCCAGAACACGGAGACGACGAAGAGATTGAAGACGCTGATCCAGACAAAAAACGACCGGGCGATCCAGACCTGGTCCAGTCCTCGGGACTGCGCAAAAGTAAACGCCGCGTAGAACGCAAGTATATTGAGCAGGAAGAAGTAATAGACCCATGGCAGAAAGGTCTTGCGCGGGAAGCGGGAAGCGACCCAGCCGAAAACCGGCGTTGCCAGCAGCATGACGGTAAACGTGCCGGTAAAGAGCCACGGGATGTTATGGACACCGCTGACGATCGCCATGGCCTCACGGACCGAGCGAAGCATGTAATAGGCGGCGAGCAGGCAGAAGAAATACAGGAACGACCAGCCGACGGCGGCGTACTCTTCACGGCGTACGCCGAGGACTTTTTGCACCAGCAGGCCCGGTGGTCGGCTGGAAATATGCTCTGTCATCGACCGTCCGATAGTTGAGTTACTGGCGGCGGGGGCCAGCCGACCGGCTCTTGAGTTACTATCCATGAGTCCCGATAAACGCGCAAGCTCGCCGGCGCCCGGTCAGCTGCGTTCGGGTCCTTCATCTGACAGGGGGTAATCGTGGAAGCTCTAGCAATCGTGACGATCCTTGCTGTGATGCAAACGTTTCTGTTTGCATTCCAGGTCGGCCAGGCCCGGGTGAAACATGGCGTCAAGGCACCAGCGATCATGGGTCATGCCGAGTTCGAACGAAGTTTCCGCGTGCACCAGAATACGCTGGAGCAGCTTGTGCTGTTCATCCCATCGCTCTGGATTTTCGGTCACTACGTTAATGCGCTGGTCGGGGCGACAATCGGTCTTCTGTTCCTAATTGGCCGCTTCGTATATCGCAGCGCATACCTCAAGGACCCCGCATCACGGTCCGCCGGTTTCATGATCGGCGCCGTTGCGACGATCGCGCTGATGATCGGCGGGCTCGTCGGCGCCGTGTTGGCGATGATCCAGTCCTGACGCGTCCCGCCCTCGAATCCGCGCGAAACGGCGAGTTCGAGGGCTTGGGATTCGCCTCCCTTTTCGGGGCCGCTGCTTTCCTGTCCGAGCCGGGCAGCGACTTGGGCCTGACGGGCTGCTCCGCGCAGGAGTCTCCGTTGACGACGTCCGGTTCCCGCGCCTGCCTTGTGTACGGCCCCGCAAGGGGCGAAACTCGCATTCGGAATAGCCGGAACCGGAGCACAACCATGAAACCTGCCTTCCGTAGCCTTGCCGCATCACTTGCAGTTCTGCTTGCGACGAACGCGGACGCGGAATCCATCGCGCTCGTCAATGCGAACCTGTTCAACGGTGTCGACCCGGCGATCCGCGAAAACGTAACGGTGCTGGTTCGGGATGGGCGCATTGAGCGCATCGGCGATGCGACTACGCCGGTACCAGAGGATTACCGGGCGATCGATTGCGAAGGGAACTACCTGATGCCCGGACTGTTCGATGTCCATACGCACATCGATACGCTGGATCGGGCGCGCCGGGCGCTCGAGTCGGGGGTTACGACGGTACGCACGGCAAGCGGAACCGCTTTCCAGGACGTCGGCCTCAGGGAACTGGTGCGTGCAGGCAAGCTTGCGGGGCCGGACGTCATTGCGGCCGGGCTGTACGTCACGCCCGACCTCGGCGATGCGATACTCGCGGACCCTCGCCTGGTCGGTCTTGCCGATGGTGTCGATTCCGACGCCGACCTGCGATTGCTGGTCAACGTCAACGTGGATCGGGGTGCCGACGTGATCAAGACGCGCGGAACGCAACGAGCCGGTCTGCCTGACACGGATCCCAGGTAGCAGGTCTACACGGAACGGCAGCTCAAGGTCATCGTGGATGAGGCGGCACGGCGGGGCGTCGCGGTCATGGTGCACGCGCACGGCGACGAAGGGGCGCGTGCCGCTGTCCTTGCCGGTGCGCGCAGCATCGAGCACGGCACCTACCTCAGCGAGGAGACGATCGGTCTCATGCAGGAGCGTGGCACGTATTTCGTCCCGACTTACGTGACGATGGATGAGATGAACGAGGAGCAATACGACTACGTGCTGCGGCTGCGCGGCAAGTACATGGTTCCGCAACTCGAGAAAGCTATCCGGATGGCACACGAGGCCGGCGTGAGGATCGCTACCGGTGCCGACAACTACTATGACCCGGATTCGATCAACAGGATATCGATAGAGGTCGAGCAGTTCGTGCGCATGGGCATGAGCAATTTCGAGGCGTTGCGGTCGGCCACCGTCGTCGCAGCCGAATTGCTGCAGGTGGACGACAGGACCGGTCGCCTGGTCGAGGGCTACGAGGCGGACATGCTTCTCGTGCCGGCCAATCCGCTGGAGGAGATCACGGCATTGCAGGACGGGCTACTGGTGATCAGCAACGGCATCGTGGCGGTCAAGCGGATACCCTTCGCCGTGACGGACTGACGGGATGCGCATTGCCCGGGTCTGCTTATAGCCGGTCATTCTGCGCGAGGGGCGGACGAGGACGTATAATGTGCAGCCTGACTGAACACCGGGGTAAGTCGATGCAACGCCTGTTCCTGCTTTTCGTACTGATACTGCCAGCCACGTCGTCTCTCGCGGACGATCCGGCGTCGGCAGACGGGGCCGCCGAGACGCACGTCGTCATGTACAAGAGCCCGACCTGTGGCTGCTGTGAAAAATGGGCGGACCACCTTCGGGCACACGGTTTCACGGTGGACAGCCGCCCAACCGACCTGATGGAAAGCATCAAGGACGAGCGGGGCGTGCCGGTGAATCTTCGCTCCTGCCACACCGCCGAGGTCGCCGGCTACGTAGTGGAGGGCCACGTACCGGCGGACGACATACTACGATTGCTGAGGGAGCGGCCCGATAACCTGCGCGTGCTGACGGTGCCGGGCATGCCGCTGGGTTCGCCGGGCATGGAGCATCCCCGGCCGCAGGACTTCATCACGATCGCCGTGCAGGATGACGGCAAGGCGGCCATATACGCCGAACACGCAGCCGGCGAGGACTTTTCGCCCGCCGACCGGTAGCCGGGCGGGACAGGGCACTCCGTACCGGATGGATTCGCCGCTGCGCGGCTCACCCCTCTGGTGCGCGCGTTGCGCGTCCAAACCGGCTGACGCCGGTTTGTCGAACGACGGTCCGACTCCTTGCCAGGGAATGCAAACAAACAAAAAAGGCCCGTTGCACGGGCCCTTTTTGTTCGTATGGCACTCCAATCATAGCTCGGAAGTGTCTACCAGACCGGGGGCACTCCAACTCAATATTAAAGGTCTCCGGCAATTCCGGGGCGATTCACTGTATGGCAAGTATGTGGGAGGCTATTCGGCAAATGTATACTGCCAGCTTAACTTTGTGACCCGGTTTAGCAGACCGCGTACAGAGTTTCCCATACTCATTCAATCGGGGCATTGATAATGTTTAGCAAACTGATTGCCGGATGCATGATTTTAGCTCTCGCCGCATCGGGAAAAGCGGGCGAGGCGGAGGACCCGGTGATGCCCGATGTGCTGGACCTGCGTGAACAGGGGCGCGTTCGGGATGCTTGGCTCGCGAAACGCCTGGATACGGTGGTTCCGAAACTCATGCAGCGCGAAGGCATCGATCTATGGCTTCTTGTTGCCCGAGAATACAATGAGGATCCCGTCGTCGAAACCATGTTGCCGGCTACCTGGCTGGCGGCACGTCGGCGAACAGTGTTGGTTTTCCATGATCCCGGCGGTGGGGCAGCAATCGACAAGTTGTCGGTGAGCCGATACTCGCCGGGGCCTTGGTTCGATGCAGCGTGGAATCCGGAGGAGCAGGACGACCAATGGCGGCGCGTAGCCGAAATCATCGCCGAGCGCGATCCGGAGCGCATTGCAATCAATCGGTCAGACCGTTTCCCGCTGGCCGACGGCCTGACCGCCTCGGAGGAAGACGCGCTGGTAGCCACCATTGGTGAGAAATACGCGGCGCGGCTGGTGTCGGGGGAAAATCTCTCGCTTGGTTGGCTGGAGACCCGTATCCCTGAAGAGATGGCCGTGTACCCGATCATCGTCCGTATGGCTCATGCGATTATTGCCCAGGGTTTCTCCGAGCGCGTCATAACTCCAGGAATCACCACTACCGGCGATGTCGAATGGTGGTACCGGGAACGGATCCGTGTGGCCGGGCTCGAGACCTGGTTTCATCCCAGCGTGTCAGTAGAGCGCGCCGGAGAATCGGAACAGTCTATGGTCACGCAGTTCGCTGGCGAATCGCCAAGCCCGGTCATCGAGCCGGGTGATCTCCTGCACGTCGATTTCGGTATCACGTATCTCGGTCTGAATACGGACACGCAGCACCACGCGTATGTCCTCAAGCCGGGCGAGACCGATGCGCCCGCAGGATTGAAAGCCGGCATATCGGCCGGGAATCACTTGCAAGAGATCCTGATGTCGAACTTCCGCGTCGGTATCACCGGCAACGAGCTCCTGGCGGAGTCACGCGACGAGGCCATCGCGGCGGGCCTCGAGCCCACGATCTATAGCCATGCCATCGGTTTCCACGGCCACGGCGCCGGGCCCTGGATCGGAATGTGGGACGACCAGTACGCTGACCCGCCGATGGGCGACTATCCAATCCATCCGAACACGGCCTGGTCCATAGAATTGAACGTCCGGGTGGCCGTCGCAGAATGGGGGGGGAAGGTGGTGCGGTTCAAGTCTGAGGAAGATGCTTATTTTGATGGCACGACGATCCGCTTTCTTGATGGCCGCCAAGAGCGCCTGCACCTGATACCGCGACAGTAAGCAGCCCTTCCATCAAGCCGAAGTCGGTAAATCCGCGGTCACTGGCCTTTACTTCGGTCCGGTCGACGAGCCTCGTCGCCTCGCAGGCTTGGTGCGATTCGGCTAGCCGTCGACGATCGCCTCAGCTTCGATCTCTACGAGATAGCCCTCGCCAACCAGGTCGGCGCGCACCAGTGTATTGGCCGGCCGAGTGCGCGCGAAGCGCGCGCCGTGGGCGCGCGATACGGCTTCCCAGTCGTCCTGTTCCTGGATGAAGACGCGAGTTCGGACTACCTCGTCCAAGCGGCCGCCCAGTGACTGCAATGCTCCCTCGATCTTGTCGATCGCGAAGTGCGTTTGGGCGACCGGGTCGCCGCCGCCGATCAAGCGCGTGCCGTGGGTCGCGGTAGTACCGGAGACCAGGATGCGATTCCCTTTACGCACGGCGCGGGCGAACCCGGCGATGTCCTCCCAGACAGTGCCGGAAAGTGCTACCGTGCGCCCGTCTGCGCCAGTATCCGACCGATAGGGCGGCGGCATCGCATCGAGGTGGTGGCTCAGGTCGCCGGATGCGGTGAGGAAGGGCGGCTTACGGTATTCGTCACCGCAGTCGCCGGGAATCGGTGTCAATGCGCCAAGTGCCGCACGGATCGTCTCTCTGGCTTCGTCGTCCAGCGAAAAGTCCAGCAGCTGCAGGGTGTCTTCGATGTGTTCGCTCTCACCCAAGCGGGCACCGATGATCACGGCACCAACAGCTGGCCGCTCCAGAATGCAATGGCTGGCGACATTGGCCATGGATACGCCCAGCCGCTGAGCGGTGTAGTGCAGGACGGTGAGCAGTCGCTGGAATGCATCCCAGCCGCCAGCCTGGTCGATGTAGCGCTTGTATTTCATCTGCGACCAGGTGGTGAGTGCGTCCGAGCGAGGCTCGGGATGATCCAACCAGCGTTCGGTTAGCAAGCCGCCGGCCAAGGTGCCGAAGGCCAGTAGCTTGACTCCTGCGGCATTGCAAAGCTGTGTCATTTCATCGGCTGCCCGCTGGTCAAGGAGCGAGTAGCAGACCTGGTTGGAGACTACATTGATGCCGGACGCCAATACGATGCGCAAGTGTGCCGTGTCGAAATTTGTGAGGCCCAGGTGCCGGATCAGTCTCTGCTGCTGCAACTCCTGCAGAAAGAACAGGTCGTCGATATAGGATGGGTCCGCGTAGTTCCAGGCGTGGTACTGCAGCAGATCTAACTGCTCCGTCCTCAAGCGCTCGAGGGCACGTTCCACCGCCACACGAACAGTACCGCGCGACGAAACTCCCGGCGTTGGCACCCACTTCGTGAGCATCTGCACACTTTGGTCGCCGGCGTAGCGATCCGCAAAGATTCCGGCGATCAGTTCGGCTGAGCCGTAATGGTCGGCCATGTCGAACGTGGTCAGGCCGGCCTCCGTGTAGGCTTTCATGCTGAGTGCGGCGCGATCGAGATCCAACGGTTTCCCATCCCGTTCCAAGTCTGCGACCTGCCAGAGCCCGGTGACGATTCGGGAAATGCAAAGATCGGGGGCGAGTTTCGTACGTGCGAAAGGTTGATTCATGGAACCAGCTGCTCTTACGCGTCGATCGCGAGATATCGCACAATATGAACGACCGAGGCGCACAGAACAATGCCTGACGCAACGCCGCGGCATTGGGCGGGCGCCGCTCCTATATATAAACGGGTCTGCGGCTGACAGGACTTAGGCACCCGAAGGTCCTCACCAGCCCGGAGCCACGGAGACGTACGAACGATGACACCACAAGGCATATCGCACGGCGCTGCCGGCGTATCGTGGCTTGCCTGGCTGGCGATAGCGCTGCTGATCGCACCACGGCTCGAAGCGGCGGAATTGCTGCCGTTGACTCTGGATCGAATATTCGCGACGCCGGCACTGGCCGGCACGCCGCCGTCGGCGCCGGCCTGGTCGCCGGATGGTGGTTACCTCGCCTTTACCTGGAATGACGCCGGCTTGTCAGTGCGCTCGCTGTGGGTAGCCTCCCGCAACGGCGACGGCCTGCGCCGGCTAGGGCCGGGTGCCCCGACCGCCATTTCTTTGCGGGACTTCGCCTGGCTTCCGGATAGCACAGGGCTGCTTGCCCTGCAGGGCAATGAGCTGCGCTTGTTGAAGCTTGGTGACGGGCACGAGGCGCTACTGGCCGAAATCGGCCCCGGGGCTTCTGAACTGTCGGTGTCTCCGGACGGGAGATTCGCGGCCTATTTACAGGACGGAAACCTGTGGCTTTTCGACCTCAGGGAGAACAAAAAAGCGGTGCCTGTCACGGAGGTCGGTCTCCCTGGTCTCTCACAGCCGCCGCTGGGCCGCTATAGCAGGCCTGAACGGGAGATTGGATCCGGCATTTGGGGCGGCCCAACTTATGCATGGTCGCCGAACGGGCAGACAGTTGCCGTGCACTACGTGGATCGCCGTGAATTGCGCAAGGTGCCGTTCCCCAACTACCTCGCCCCAGAGACAAGCCCGAACGAGGTGCGCCGCAGTTATCCCGGAGATCCCAACGAGTACCGAACCGTCGGGCTGCTGGACATCGCGAGCCGCGAACTCCGATTCCTAAACCTCACTGATCCGACCGGTAACCAGGTAGTAAATTTCGCTTGGTCGCCTGACGGCGTGCTGCTACTCGATATAGCCTCCGACTCGGCAGTGGATCGGTGGCTATACACAGTCGAGCCGGGCAGTGACCTGCTGCGACAAATCTGGCACAGCCGCCGGTCCAGCCGCGTTTACACGACATCCGGTGCCGCTTGGCACCCGGACGGTCGGCAGGTCGTGTTCCTGAGCGACCTCGGGGATCGATACGGGATATATGTGCTCGATCCGTCGGCCGCCGCACCGGCGCCGCGGCTCATTACCGATCCAGCCTATGATGTGCTGGGGCCACCAATTGTCGTCGCCATTGCCGGTAGTATCTTCTACACCGGCAACGGCGAAGGGCCTTACGAGCGTCACGTCTATCACGTGAGCGATGGTGGTAAGCCGGTCCGGGTCACGGCGCTGCCCGGGGAGCACGATGCCTACCCGTCGCCTGACGGCAATCGGGTCGCGGTGATCTACAGCAGCGATTCGGCGCCGCCGGAACTCTATGTCGTTTCTGCGTCGAACGGAACTATGCGTCGCGTGACGACCTCGACCGGTACCGACTTCGACCGGTTCGACTGGGTCCGGGCGCGATACGTGTCGTTTCCCAGCACTATCGACAATTATACGCTGCACGGGCGTATCTTCGAACCCGTCGATCTTGATCAGAATCGTCACTACCCGGTGCTCTTCGGTCCGGTCTACTCAAACACGGCGCGCAATCGCTGGGCCGGCGTCTACGGAATGGTGCAGCAGCTGCTGGTGCAAAAGGGCTACATCGTCATCCAGGTTGACGTGCGTGGCAGCACCGGCTACGGGCGCGCGTTTCGAGAAGAATTCCTCGTCGATTTTGCAGGTGACGATATCGAAGATCTGGCGAGCGCGGTCGATTACCTGCGGACACTGCCCTACGTCGACCCCGATCGCATCGGCATCTGGGGCAGTAGCTATGGCGGTACTCTGGCCGTTTACTCGCTGCTCAAGAAGCCCGGGCTATTCCGCGCTGGCGTAGCCGCGGCGGCGGCGGTCGATCCGCACTTCTTCGGGCCGGATGACGTCGCGATCGTACGCCGGCCGAGCAGCCATCCGGAGATATTCGAACGTGCTGCCCGCCGATACGCCGCGAGACTCGAAGATCACCTGCTCATTATCCACGGCATGCAGGACCAGGTGGTGCCGTTCAAGACCACGGTGGTACTGGCTGAAGAGTTGATTCGGCAAGGCAAGGACTTCGATTTTGCCTTCGCACCGGGTGCCACGCACGCCTGGAGCCGCGAGCCTCACTACCAGCGTTACTTGTTCGGCAAGCTTTTGCAGCACTTCGATCGTTACCTGGCACCGGTGACGGCCGGCGAGCGCGCGCCGTAACACGGCCGGTCCAGGTCGCACGGCCGAGCGACGACGGACGGCTCAAGCCGGGAGTAAAGGAACCTGTCGAGTGCCCTCCGCACCGACGGATGCCGAAGCGCTCACGAAGCCCTTAAATAGCTGTCCATTACTCCGTCCACTCCATGCCTGGTGTGCTCGGCTACCCCGGGGGCAGTACACTCGATGGATTCATTGCGGGGAGGGCGAATTGGAGGAACGTTCTTGGTGTACTTGGCGCGGCACGGTAATTAGGATCGCAGGTGCAGGTAAGGATGGACAGGCTCGAGCCGAGAAATTCGAAACATCTTGTGCGCACCATTCTCTTCATTGGTGGGCTTCCAGGGCAGTACCGCCGTGACCGTCGACTTGCCAACGCGGGCCCGAGCGTCATAGGGGAATTTTGCCTGCGCGGAATTTTCTGCCTAAGCTTGGTGGTCGTCGCTGATTTGCTGTGTTCATTATCCATTCGCTTATTAACGAGCCCATGATTTCTCAAGTCATCGATTCGGTTGGATACGCGCGCCCACGAGGAGGCAGCGCATCAATTCAGCGACGGGACTCACGCGCCGCTCGTTGCCTTAGCCTGTTGTCAGCGCCGCATAAGGCTCGTCTGCCGGCCGCGGCGCGTCCCGGGGTTGCTGTTCGCGTTTTCGGCGAACCAGGAATTTTGCGTTGGTCGCGTGGAGCGGAGCGGCGCATCGCGGTCGAAGACATTGGGTGACCGCGAGTCCAACCCGGGTTGGCAGCACTTTTGGCGCGAGAACCGGCTGGCCGCATGCGTTCCCGACAACCCCGTCTCCGCTGCCGCTATCGAGCGGCACTGGACAGCATTTTTTTCGGAGCTTCCTGCAGGTACACGCGTTCTCGATATTGCCACGGGCAACGGTGTGCTCCTTGTCTGGGCCGGGCGTGCCGCTCGCTCGGCAGGGCGCGAACTGAAACTGACCGGCATCGACCTTGCCGACATTGATCCGGCCCGTTTCCTCCCAGAACATCGCGATGACCTGGCGGCCGTGCAATTCATCGGCGGCACGGCTGCCGAATCGCTGCCGTTCGCCGACGGTAGCTTCGATGCCGTAATCTCCCAATACGGCCTCGAATACGCAGATCTAGGCCTCGCTCTGAACAACGCCGCCCGCGTCCTGGCACAAGGCGGACAGTTGCGCTGGCTTGCGCATGGCGATGACAGTATCGTCGTAACCCAGGGTCGTGCTCAGTTGGCCGACATCGACCTGCTGCTGGGGCCCGAGGGGCCTTTCAACGCGATGAGTATTTACATCGAGGCCCGAGCGCGCGGGCGCAAGGTGAACCGGGCAACGCGTACACTGACCGAGGCCCTGCGGGCGGCGCAAGCGCACTGTGCGACCAATCCACCTGCCACCCTGGTAAGCCAACTATGCGGCGGTATGCTGAATACCGCCAATCAATTCGGACGATACCACCCCGCCGACGTCAAGTACTGGCTGGACGAAAATCGCAAGCGCTTGCGCGGCCAAAGGCAGCGGATCCGGGATTTGCTTTCCGCATGCCTGTCCCGTGATCGTCTCGACGAAGTCGAACGGGTCCTCGGCGCAGCGCCATGGTCAGACTGCAAGATCTCCTCGCTCAATGTGGGCGAAGCGGGTGCCTGTGTAGGACGAATCATACATGCCACCAGGCGCTGAGCCGTGTTCTGAGCCATGGTGTCCTGCATGCATCGGCGGGCGGTGCCGTACGTTGCCCGTGTCCGGCCGGCAGTCAGGCGCCTGCAAGCCTCGCATGCTTGGCCGCTGGTCTGCCTGATATGATCGGCCGTCACAGCGGGACTTGCCCTTCGCACTGCGGGGCAGGACACCCGTGCTTGACCAGAGGCCGCACCATGCCGAGCTTATGCACCTCGCCACGCTTATCCACGACTCATCGTATCTGCGGTGGTTTCTTGGCTATCGCGCTCGTCCTGCCCGTATCGGTGCCCGCGACTGCGTTCGCGCAGGCCCCGCCAACCGTGAGCGTCAGCGATGCGATGCTCGCGCGCGGTGCGGAAATCTACGAGCGCCATTGCGGCGGCTGCCATGCAACCGACGGACAGGGCATCGTGTTTGGCAACGGTGGTGCCGAAACCCGTGCCCCGGACCTGGGCGATGCCGGCTATATGGACGGCCGCAGCGATATGCTGCTTGCGCGAGCAATACAGTTCGGTGGTTTTCGAATGCCGGCGCAGCCGCACATTCGGGGAGACGACTTGATAGCCGTGACCGCCTACGTGCGCAGCCTTAGTCGCAATCCAGTGCAGACGGTGGCTCTCCAAGGCCTCGCTCAGGAAGACGCAGTCAACTTCAAAGTAGTGACCGAGGCCGCTCTGGTGAAGCCGCCCGCCGAAGACTGGTTGATGTTCCGTCGCACCTATGACTCGTGGGCACACAGCCCGCTGGACGCCATCAACCGGGATAATGTCAGGGATCTGACACTGGCTTGGTCGGTCTCGATGGAGCCGGGAGGGCAATACACCACACCGCTGGTGCGCAGCGGTGTCATGTTCGTTGCTCAGCCGGGTGACGTGATCCAGGCTCTGCATGCGAGCACGGGCGACCTTATCTGGGAATACCGCCGTCATCTCGCTGCGCATCCGGGCGCGCGTAATCGACGCAATCTTGCACTGTTGGGTCATCGGCTGTTTCACCTTACGGATGACAACCATTTGATTGCGCTGGATGCATCTACTGGCACATTGCTGTGGGAGGTGCGGGAAACGGGTGCGGACGAAGGCATCGGCCACATGGCGGGTCCAACGATCGCCGGTAGCAGGGTAGTTAGCGGCCGCTCCTGTTCGGCCCGGGGGGGGCCGAACATCTGCTACGTCGCGGCCCATGACCCGACGGATGGGCGGGAGCTCTGGAGGACCCGCACCATCCCGCGCCCGGGCGAGGCGGGCGACGAAAGCTGGGGAAATGTTCCCGACGAGCGGCGCTGGCATATCGGTACCTGGGGCAATGTACCGTCCTACGACCCGGATCTCGATTTCATCTATTGGGGCACGTCCGTGCCTCAACCCTCACTGGAGGTGCTGCGCGGCACTGTGGGACTCGACGCTTTGCACTCCAACAGTACGCTCGTCACCGCGGCCAGCACCGGTGAGATCGTCTGGCACTACCAGCACCTGCCGCGCGATAATTGGGACCTTGACCATACGTTCGAGCGTTACCTGATCGACGTCGCGTTGGCCCCGGATCCTGCGGAAGTCCCATGGATCAACCCTGCGCTGAGAGCAGGTGACACCCGGCGGGTGGTGACCGGCATACCCGGCAAGACCGGCGTGGTGTACACGCTGGACCGGCTGACTGGCGAGTTCCTCTGGGCGCGTGAGACGCTGCATCAGAACGTGATTGAAAGCATCGATGGGGCCGATGGGCGCGTACACGTCAACGAGGACTTGATCGTCGGGCCATTCGAAGAAATTCTCGTGTGCCCTTCGCTTGGCGGCGGCAAGAATTGGCCCGCCGGCACCTACAGTCCGCTAACCGGCATTATGTACCAGCCACAACAGAACATGTGCGTGATGAATGCCGGGAACACGAATAAGCCATCGGCGGAGGACGGGTACGCGCTCAGCTGGGTAGTCGTGGAGGATCCCGCGGTAACGGCCGACCCCTATCCGGTCGGCCGCGTCGATGCCATCGAAATGAGTACCGGAAAGGAGATCTGGCGGCACGAACAGCGTGCTGCCATGACCGGCACGCTGGTTTCGACGGCTGGCGGGTTGGTTTTCGGCGGCGATCTCAATCGCCGCTTCTATGCTTTCGATGATCGCACGGGCGAGATACTCTGGCAGAGCATTGTCAGCGGTCCGGTCACCGGCAGCGCAATATCCTATGCTGTAAACGGCCGGCAGTACATCGCGGTCGCCGTCGGTGGCGGCAGCGCCTCACCGGAGAGGCGCGCCCTGTCCGTTCACCCGGAAATCAAGCCGCCGGCGGGTGCGCCCGCCCTTTTCGTATTCGCCCTGCCGGACTAGCCGGGGTTGTCTCACCCGATGTTGTTTGAGACACGCGGACCCGGCACCGTTGGCCAAATTCTGTTGCCCCAGTGCCAAACGAGCAGGCTCGGTGCTGCTGGCATATACAAAGAAGAAACTGCCGCGAACCACGGCAAGATGCCGGAACGATGTCCGGCTGCATTCCAGGGCTCAGGGAAGGCCTGCCTCCACTGGCAACACCACACCTGTAATGCCGGCCGAGGCATCCGAAGCCAACCACAACGCCGCGCCGGCTACCTGACTTTCCGTGGCGATACTTCCCAGCGCCGTCTCGGCGTGCAGGACGGCCAGGGCGCTTTCGACATCCGGTCCACCCGCTGCATGGCGATCTGCGATGCGCTGTTGCAGGGCCGAGGTTGCGATCGGCCCTGGCGCCAGGGCGTTGACACGGATTCCATGGCGGCCGAGATCCAGCGCGGCGGCGCGCATGATGCCAATGACGGCATGCTTGGAGGCGGTGTAAAGCACCTGCCTCGGGTGAGCCTTGTAGCCGTTGATGGAGGCCATCACGACCATGGCGCCGCGACCCGAGCGTGCCAGGGCTGGCGTGAAACCGCCCAGGGTCGCTGCCACACCCCAGGTATTGACCGCCATCACCCGCTGCCATTCGCCAGCGTCCAGTTCCGCGACGCCGCGCCAGGGCGGTACCAGCCCGGCGTTCGCGATGGCGATGTCCAACGTGCCGAGGTCCATTGCGAGCCGGCGCAGGTCGGCGAGGCTGTCCGCGGCGCCGAGGTCCATAGCCACGGTACGCCACTCCGATGGCAGCGTCGCCCCTGCGAGCGCGCGATCGAGATCGATTACGGTAATCTGGGCGCCGGCGTGCGACAGCGCATGCGCGATCGCGAGGCCGAGACCGCCGGCTCCCCCGGTTACGACCGCGCGTCGTCCTGTCAGGTCCAGCGGATTTCGCATGGGGCAGATCCTTGCATTGTCTGGCCGATCTGCGCCCACGGACGCAGGCGCTGCAGCAGAGTGAATGAGTAATGTCAGATCGTCTCACTTTTTCATTTGACGGAGAAATTCTGGTGGCCCGCCGTGGCCAGTCTTTGGCTGCGGCTCTGGCCGATGCCGGCCACCGCGTGTTCCGCCATACCGTCAAGGGCTCGCCGCGTGGCGTCTTCTGCGGGATGGGCATCTGCCAGGACTGCCTGGTTAGCGTGAACGGCGCGCCCAACCAGCGCGCCTGCGCAACAATGGTGACGGCCGGAGCCGACGTGCGTCGCCAGGAACCGCGCCCGTCACTGGCGCCTGCCGCGACTGTCGCGGCCGCCCCGCCGGTTGCCCGTGCGGACCTGCTTGAACCCGACATCTTGATCGTCGGCGGCGGCGCCGGGGGACTGAATGCCGCCGCCGTCGCCGCCCGAGCGGGCGCCCGCGTCCTCGTGCTGGATGAACGCAAGGTAGCTGGCGGCCAGTATTTCAAGCAGTCGGCAGCGGGACTCTCGGCGCTGGATGCACAGCAGGCTCAGGGCGCAGCGTTGCTGGCCGCTGCCAGGGCTGCCGGCGCCCAGCTGCTGGAAGGGACGGAAGTATGGGGCGCGTTCGCGGGGCCGGAGCTATACGCCGTTACAGCGGCCGGCGAGCCACTAATACTCCGCCCGCGTCAGTTGATCGTGGCGACGGGTGCCTTCGAACGGCCGCTGATGGTGCCGGGCTGGACTCTGCCCGGCGTGATGACCACGGGTGCGGCACAGATACTGTGGCGCAGCTATCGCAGTTTGCCCGGCCGGCGTATCGCCGTCTGCGGGTCCGGTCCGCTGAACCTGCAGGTCGCCCTGGAACTCGCGCGCGCCGGCTCGGACGTGCGTCTTGTTGCGGAGTCTGCCGCGTCGCCCGTGTGGCATCCCGTTACTGCCTTGGCGCTGCTGTTAGCCGATCCGAGTCTAGTGAGCGCCGGTATCGGAATGCGGCTGCGTCTGCAACTTGCCGGCGTCCCGGTCCGTTACCGAACGGAGCTGGTCTCCGTGGCCGAGGGTCCGGCGCGCGAACTGCGTGCGACGTTCCGGCGGTCCGGCCGGGAAGAGACGCTGGAACTGGATGCCCTATGCATGAACGATGGCTTCGAGCCGCAAAACGAAATTCTGCGCCTGCTCGGCGCCGACCTCAGTTACGACCCCGTCTTCGGGCATCTTCGCTGTATGCGCACGAGCAACATGTTGACGTCGGTTGCCGGCGTTTATGCCGTGGGTGATTGCTGTGGACTGGGTGGTGCGCCGGCAGCCTTGGCAGAGGGCCGAATAGCCGGCGCGGCAGCTGCTGCTGCCTGCGGTCTTACTGTCAATGAGGATATTGATGCCGCGCGTCGGGAACTAACCCGCGCTCGGCGGTTCCAGGCGCGCCTGTGGGCCCTGCATGATCCGGCCCCGCGGGCGCTAGACAAGCTCAGCGAGGACACGATCATCTGTCGCTGCGAGGAAGTCAGCCTGGCGGTGCTTCGTGCCGGGATCAGCGATGGCGCGGATCATATCGGCGATGTCAAACGCGCGACGAGGGCCGGCATGGGCTGCTGCCAGGGGCGCTATTGTGGGCCCGTCGCGGCGCGGCTGGTGTCCGAGGCGAGCGGGAGGTCGCTGATTGACAGTAGTTTTTTCGCGCCTCGCGTGCCGATCAAGCCGGTCAGCGTCGGGGTACTGCTGGCGACACAAGAGGCTCTCGATGTCCAGGCCTGAGTTGCTCGTCGTCGGCGGGGGGATTGTTGGGCTCAGTGCTGCGATCGCCGCGGCACAGCACGGAGCGGCTGTGACCCTGATCGATGCTGCCATCAACGCCGGTACGACGGCGAATGCGGGCAGTCTCCACGTTCAGTTGCAGAGCCGCTTCCTGCGGCTGTATCCCGACCAGGCGCATAACGTAGAGGCGTCGCTGCACCTATACCTGGAAGCCGTGCGGGAATGGGATCGGTTGGAGGCGAACCATGGGCCCTTTGAAATGGTGCGCCACGGCGGCCTCATGCTGGCCGAGAACGCAACGCAGCTAAAATTCCTCGAGGCCAAGGCCCGGCGCGAGGCGGCCAGGGGCCTGGACGTCGACATCCTGGAGCGCGCGGCACTGGGTCGAATCGCACCGTGGCTTGGTCCGCAGGTCTTTGGTGCTGAGCTTTGCCGCGACGAGGGCAAGCTCAATCCCCTGACCGCCAACATCCGCCTTCGTGCAGTGGCGCGGCGGCTCGGAACTACCTTCGTCAAGGACCGCATCGTAACGCTGACCGTTGGCGACAACGTGCAGTTGCGAGGAGAACTTGGCCTGTACAAAGCGGATCAAGCCATCGTCGCGGCGGCCTGGGGCTCGGGCCGGCTCCTGGGCGGCCTGGGCCTTGCGTTGCCGAGCCGGGCCGAGCCCCTGCACATGAACATTACCGAACCGGCCGCAGCCAGCATTCAACACCTGGTCCAACATGCGGAGCGTTCGATTACGCTCAAGCAGCTGCAATCCGGCCAGATCGTCATTGGCGGCGGCTGGCCCGCGCAATCGCGCGGCGACGACGTGGTGCCCGCGGTGCTGGCGGATTCCGTACTCGGTAACATCGCGCTCGCCGGCAAGCTGGTACCCGGCATCCGCGAACTGCGCGTCATCCGGACTTGGGCCGGGATGAATACCACCGTCGATGGCAAGACCGCGCTCGGGCGCATCCCGGGAGCCGAGCGGGTGATCGTTGCTGTGCCCGGTGATGCCGGTTACACCCTCGGGCCGCTTTGCGGCCGGCTCGCGTCAGAGCTCGCTGCGGGCCTCCCTGGCGAGGTTGACACCGGGCCGTATTCGCCGGCGCGGTTCGCGGCCCGGTAGCCGGCGGCCGCCGCCGGCTTGGGCCGTCGGGCCATCCGTGGTAATTTCGGACATTGATTCGCAGTGCGAACATTTCCCGGGCGGGGCGCGGATGCCGGCATGCAGAACACTCACGACATAGGTCCGACACGCTCGCGTCGCGCCCTGCTGAAAGCCCTTGTAGCCGCAGCGGCGCTAGGCAGCCTGCCGCGGCAGGCCCTGTCCCGGTCGGCGGAATTGCGCTGGTGGACTCCGCAGGGCGCGCCGGCGCAGCTCGACGCCTATCGCTACCAGATTGCCGCCTTCGAGGCGGTCAATGCCGGCGTTTCGGTGGTGCTCGAGCCTCTCTCGGACGAGAGCTACGCGACGCAGCTGGCAGCGGCATTTTCCAGCGGGCAGGTGCCGGACGTAGTCACGCACCTGCCGTCGTTCTCGGTGCAAAGCTATTACGCCAGGGGCCTGGTGGAGCCGTTCAACGACGTGATCGAGGCGGTCGGCCCGGGAGACTACTACCCCGGTGCCAACAACGTATTCCGCGCGGCGGACGGGAATTACGTCGCCACTGGCATCGGCAACTCGGCCGTCAATATCCTCTGGCTGCGCACGGATATGATGGAACGTGCGGGACTGGAACGGCCGCCGATTACCTGGGACGAGTTTCGGGCCGCACTGACGAAGCTGCACGGCCGCGGCATCTACGGCACGGCCTTGCCCTACGGGCGCAACAGTGCGACTTCGCTCGTGTTCATCGGTTTCATCCACGGCGCGGGCGGGCAGGTGTTCACGCCCGATCTGCAGGTGGCAATCGACAGCGAGGAGACTCGCAACGCTCTCGAGTATTACCGCGAGATCCGAGACTTCAGTCCGCGGGGTGCGACGAACTACAGCTGGGGAGACTGCCTGACGGCCTTTGTCAGCGGCGCCACCGCCACTGGCCTGTACACGGGGCGCGTGCTTGCCAACGTGCGCGACCAGAATCCGCGGCTCGCCGACCACATCACCTGCGCGCTGTGGCCCCGTCTGTCCCGGGACATCCCGCCATGGACTTTCAACGACTTCCCCAGCGTGTTCGTTCCCGCGCAGTCACGCCACAAGGGCCTCGCCAAGCGGTTGGCAGCGTTCCTGTTCGAGCCGGAGGGCTACATCAGGCAACTGCACGCCGCGCCGGGCCACGTACTCCCTGTCCTGCGATCCATAGGCGAGGATCGACGCTACCGGGACAACGACATCATCCGCAAGTACCGGGATGAAGTGAACCTGATGGCCGAAGCCGCGGCCGGCGGGTACAACCTGGGCTACGAATCCAACGCCCACCGCGCCAACGAAAAGGCCGGCGAGATCATCGCCTCAGGAGTCATTGCCGACATGGTCCAGCGGGTCGTGCTGAACCGCGAAAACGTCGATGCCGTGCTGTCGCGTACGGCCCGGGCAATCGAGGAGGTCATGAAAGGGTGATGGCTGCGATGTCGACAGGGGGCGGCGAGCCTGGGAGCCAGGCGGAGTCGCGGACGTCACGCTCGCCACAGGCCATGCTGGAGCGTCGCTATGCCCGGTTGGGGCTGTTGCTGATTGCGCCCTCGATCGTCGTGTTTAGTGCCGTGATCATCTACCCGCTGCTGGCAGCCATCTACCTGAGCCTGTTCGAGCTGTATACGCCAACGCTGGAGGGCGGCTTCGTCGGGCTCAGTAACTACCGAGAGTTGCTGGCCCGCGGCGAGTTCTGGGTCTCGCTGCGCAATACGCTGGTCTGGACCGCGGGTACTCTGAGCCTGCAGATCGTCTTCGGCATAGGCATGGCGCTCATGCTGCACCAGAACGTCTGGTTCCGCAGCCTTGCGCGCAGCCTGATCTTGTTTCCCTATTTCGTCTCCACCGTGGTCGCCGTATTGGTGTGGCGCTGGCTCTTCAATGATCTGTACGGGATACTCAATCACCTGCTGGTCGAGGCCCGGTTGATCGATATGCCCATCGATTATCTGGGCGCCATGCCCAACGCGATGATCTCCATCATCCTGGTCGGGGCCTGGAAATACTTTCCCTTCGTGGTCATCGCCGTACTGGCTCGCCTTCAGACCATACCGGACGTCCTGTACGAGGCCGCCCGCATCGACGGGGCCGGGCCGATCGCCCGCTTCTTCGACGTGACGTTGCCGCAGCTGCGCGAGGTGCTGCTTGTTATCGTCCTGTTGCGCGCGATCTGGGACTTCAAGGAGTTCGATCTGATCTTCCTGCTGACCGGCGGCGGCCCGGTGATCAGCACGCAGACACTGTCGCTGCTGGTTTACAAAGAAGCCTTTGCCCTCAACCAGATGGGTATGGGCGCCGCCTATGGCGTGGTAATGATGGCAATCATGCTGGTGTTCATGATCTTCTACATCCGCCAAGCTCGGAAGGGCGACTCGTCATGATGCGCCGTATCCTGTTCAACCTTTCGGTCTGGAGTGCGGTGCTTATTGTCGCTTTTCCCCTGTTCTGGATGGTGGTTACGTCGCTGAAGCCGCAGGTCGAGCTGTGGGCGAGACCGCCCGCCCTGCTGCCGCTGGAACCGACGCTCGAGCACTACCTGACCCTACTGCGGGACACCAGTTTCCTGGTCTACTTCCGCAATTCGGTGCTTCTGTCGACGGCCACCACGCTGCTGGTGATCGGAGTCGCGGCCCTGGGCGCCTATAGCCTGGTGCGTTTCCGCTATCGCGGGCGCGAGAGCCTGGCGATGCTGGTGCTGTTCACCTACCTGCTGCCGTCAGTGATTCTGATCCTGCCTCTGTACCTGATGATGGTGAAGCTCGGCCTGGCGAACACGCTGGTCAGCCTGGTGCTGGCGTACACGACGTTCGCACTGCCTTACGCCCTCTGGCTCCTGCGGTCGTTCATGGCCGGCATACCGGAGGACCTAGAGTCGGCCGCGCTGGTCGACGGCGCGACCCGGCTGGGTGCGTTTCGCGACGTCATCCTGCCGCAGCTTCTGCCCGGCATCATCTCCACGGCCCTGTTCACGTTCATTCTGTCGTGGAACGAGTACCTGTTCGCGCTGGTGCTGGTAAATTCGGATGCTACGCGACCGCTCACGACCGGTGTCATGAACATGCTGATATCGTCCTTCAATATCGAGTGGTCCATGCTGATGGCTGCGTCGGTGATGATGAGCCTGCCGCTGATCATCGCGTTCTCGCTCCTGCAGAAATACCTGACACGCGGCTTCGGCGCCGGCGCGGTAAAAGGATAAGTCCCCATGGCGGGCGTGGAATTTTCGAGGGTTCGCAAGGAGTTCGGCGGATTCACGGCCATCGAGGCTTTGGATCTGAGGATCGAGGAAGGCGAGTTCGTGTCGCTGCTCGGGCCGTCCGGCTGCGGTAAGACCACGACGCTGCGCATGCTCGCTGGGCTGGAATTTCCCACCGCCGGCGAGATCCGCATCGGCGAGCGGGTCGTCAATGACGTGCCGCCGGGCCAGCGGGACATCGCCATGGTGTTCCAGTCGTATGCCCTCTATCCCCACATGACCGTGCGGCGCAACATGGAGTACCCGCTCAGGAAGCGGGGTCTGCCCGCTGCCGAGCGCCAGGCCAGCGTGCTGATGGCGGCGGAGATGCTGCAACTCACCGAGCTCCTGGACCGGAAACCGCGCCAGCTGTCCGGTGGCCAGCAACAGCGGGTGGCGCTCGGCCGGGCCCTGGTGCGCGACCCGCAGGTCTTCCTGTTCGACGAGCCGCTGTCCAATCTCGACGCCAAGCTACGCGGCCATATGCGCGCCGAGCTGGTGGAGCTGCATGCCCGCCTCGGGCGGACCATGGTGTACGTCACTCATGACCAGCTCGAAGCAATGACCATGTCCGACCGGATCGCGATCATTCTGGCCGGCGAGCTGCAGCAGTTTGCACCGCCGCAGGAGGTCTATCGTGCACCGGCGAACCGCTTCGTAGCAGGCTTTATCGGCATGCCGTCGATGAACCTGGTCGACGGCCGACTGGCGCACGGCAGCGGCAGCTGGCAGTTCATGGCGCCGGGGATTGCCCTGCCGGTGCCGGCACTGGCCGAGACTGCGGTGGCGGGGGAGGCCTGCCTTGGTGTGCGGCCGGAACACGTGCACATCGGCGCGGGCGAATTGCAGGGTCGGGTGCAGCTCGTCGAACAGACCGGCCACGAGAATATCGTTGTGCTCGCTGTCGCCGGCGGCATCCGGCTAACCTGTCGGACACCCGCATCAATGATCCCGCGTATGGGTGATACGGTCGACTTCCGGATCGACAGCGAGCGGGTTCATGTATTCGCACCCGGCGATACCGGCCCGAGGCTCAACCTGCCGGCCTGAATATAGCCGCGGCGCCGGCGCGGGATCTGCCGGCGCCGGGGTCCATGCAGCCTAGGGGCGGTACTCCAGCTCCAATTCGTGCATCAGTGCTTCGCGTACCAGCGCGACCGGCAGGAACCCGATCTTGTAGACGCGATCGTGGAAATCCTTCAATTCGCCCTTTTGATCCAGTTCGCGCATCTTCTTGAAGTAATCCTCGCGTAACAACATCCACTCGAAGTAACCGAGGGTTGCCGGTGACATGTACCCGCCGATCTCGGTAATCGTATCGATGTTGATCTGGCCACCCTGACGGACGAAGCCTATACGATCGGTTTCGAGTTCGAGCGCCTCATCGTAGGTCATGCGCCCGGTGTGGAGGCCGGAATCGATGATGACCCGCCCCATGCGCCAGAGCTTCAGGCGCA
>JAOUIH010000169.1 GCA_029884165.1 Gammaproteobacteria bacterium
TCGGGTTCTGCTGAACGATATAGGTTCGTTCCTGCGGCCTGAGCTGGCCGACGAACTCGCCGTTCTTGCGTATGTCGATCTCGCCTTCAAGCGCGCGGAAGTTCGGTCCATCCACGTTACGCAGGCTGCGCAGTTCGAACTCGTAGCCGGCGGCCTCGACCGTCTGGCCGACAACCATGCTGCGGTCGGACTCGATGCTGAAGGCCGATACAATCGTGACCCCCAGCGTGAACAGGCCGACGCCAAAGTGCGCGACGCACATACCCAGCGCAGCGCGCGTGATACGCGGCGTCCCCGCCGGCCGTCGCAGCGAGCGGATGACGGGCATCACCGCCGTGGATAGAACCCAGAAACCGGCGATACAACCGACCGTGACAAGCAGGCCGAGCCGCCCGTAGAACACGCCGGGCAGTACGATGCCGGCGATAATCGCGATGACGGCGGGCAGCCGTAGCTGCTTTGACAGCGGTGCAAGAGCCTGCTGCCGCCAGGCGGTGTGCATGCCGATGCCGATCAGGAACAGGAGCGGCAGCATCGGGATCGTGAACGCGATGCCGAACCACGGCGGGCCGATCGAGATCTTGCCGACCTGCAGGACCTCGAGCACGAGCGGGGCCAGCGTGCCGATCAGCACCAGCGTCGTCGCGACGATCAGCAAGACGTTGTTCAGCAGCAGGAAGGTTTCGCGCGAGAGCGGGCGGAAACCTGCTTTCGAATCGAGGCTCGGTGCGCGCCATGCATACAGCCCGAGCGCGCCGCCGATGGTGATGCCGAGGAAGGCCAGGATGAACAGGCCACGCTCCGGGTCGGTCGCGAACGAATGCACGGAGACCAGGATGCCGGAACGGACCAGGAAAGTGCCCAGCAGGCTGAGCGAGAACGCAGTGATCGCAAGCAGCAGGGTCCAACTCTTGAACAGCCCGCGTTTTTCCGTGACGGCGAGCGAGTGAATCAGCGCCGTGCCGGCCAGCCAGGGCATGAACGAGGCGTTTTCGACCGGGTCCCAGAACCACCAGCCGCCCCAGCCGAGTTCGTAATACGCCCACCAGCTGCCGAGCGCGATGCCGACTGTCAGGAACAGCCAGGCCCAGGTCGTCCAGGGACGGGTCCAGCGGGCCCAGCTCTGGTCGAGATTGCCGCTGATCATCGCGGCGATCGCGAATGCGAAGGCGACCGAGAAACCGACGTAGCCCGTGTACAGCACCGGCGGGTGCATCGCGAGTCCCGGGTCCTGCAGCAGCGGGTTGAGGTCCGCGCCGTCTGGCGGCGCAGGCATGAGGCGCGTGAACGGGTTGGACGTCAGCAACGTGAACAGCAGGAATCCGACGCTGACCAGGCCCAGCACGCCGATGACGCGGGCCGAGAACGCCTCCGGCAGTTCGCGGCTGTAGCGGCCGACCGCAACCGTCCAGATCGCGAGCAGCAGGATCCAGAGGAGCAAAGAGCCCTCGTGCGCGCCCCATACCGCGGACACCTTGTACAGGTCGGGCAGCGCCCGATGCGAATGGTTGGCGACGTACAGGACGGAGAAGTCGCTCTGCAGGAAAGACCAGGTCAGGCAGCCGAACGCGACGATGACAAAGGCGAGTTGGCCGATGGCGGCGGGCCGCGCCACGGCCATCAGTGCCCGGTCGCCCCGGTGTGCGCCGAACAGCGGCATCGCTCCCTGGCAGATCGCCAGGGCCAGCGCGACGATCAGCGCAAAGTGTCCGATTTCAGGAATCATTCCTGGTTCACCGCGGTAGCGGCGGCTTTCTCGGCGGCGTGCTTGGCCAGCGAGTCGGCGACCTCCGGCGGCATGTAGTTCTCGTCGTGTTTCGCCAGCACGGTGTCGGCGACGAAAACACCGTTAGCGTCGAGGCGCCCGTGCGCGATGATGCCCTGCCCTTCGCGGAACAGGTCCGGCAGGATGCCCGCGTAATAGACGTCCAGGTTGTTCTTCGTGTCGGTCAGAGTGAACTTGACCTCGAGTTGTCCCGGTTCGCGTTCGACGCTGTTCTGTACGACCAGGCCGCCGACGCGGAAATTGCGATCAGCCGGGGCGTTGCCCTGGACGACTTCGGATATGTCGACGAAAAACATCATGTTCTCCTCGAACGCGCGCAGCGTCAGTACCGTGGCGATCACGACGCCGGCACCGGCCAGCCCGACGGCCAGCATGCGTTGCTTTCTGGGTGTCATTCGGCGGACTCCATTGCCTTCAAACGGGTTTCGATTTGCTGGTAGACGGTGCGTTGCCGGCTCCGGGCCTGGGCGACGCAAGCGAGCATTACGATCGCGGTGAGTCCGAACGAACTCCATACGTAGGCGCCGTAATTACCCATCGCAAACATTTCGGTCATGCGGACTCTCCCATCATCATGTTCCGGACCCAGCGAGCCCGGTGCTCCCGGGACAGGACCTCGGTCCGGACGCGCGCCAGCAGCAGGGCGCCGAAAAAGAACGTGAATCCGAAAATCATCGCGAGCAGCGGATACAGCATCGCGGGCTCTATCGCCGGGCCGCCCTCGCGCACCAGCGTGGGGCCCTGGTGCAGCGAACTCCACCACTCGACGGAAAAGTGGATGATCGGGATGTTCACGGCACCGACCAGCGCCAGCACGGCACTCGCCTTGTCGGCCTTGGTCGTGTCGTCGATCGCGGCGCGCAGTGCCATGTAACCGAAATACAGGAACAGCATGATCAGCTCGGATGTGAGCCTTGGATCGCCCCACTCCCACCAGGTTCCCCACATCGGCCGGCCCCAGATCGAGCCGGTGGCCAGCGCCAGGAACGTGAACCAGGCACCGAGCGGAGCGGCCCCGGCGGCTACTGCGTGGGCCAGTTTCATGCGCCATATGAGGCCGATGGCGGCCGATACCGCCATGATGCTGTAGGCCATCATCGACAGGTAGGCGGCCGGGACGTGCACGTAAATGATTCGGAACGCGTCGCCCTGCTGGTAATCCGCAGGCGCGAAAAAGAGGCCGGCGACCGTGCCGTAGCCGATCAGCAACAGGCCGAGCACCGCAAACCAGGGGATGAACCGGGCGGAAATATCGTAGAAATGCGGCGGAGACGCCAGCTTATGAAAAAAAGTCCACATTATTGACTGATCACTCGTTGCTGATTCTGAGCGCGGCTGCAGTGGCAAAGGGCGCCAAGCTTAACCCGAGCACGCAATAGGCCGCCAGAAAGTATATCCCCGCACTGACGACGTCGTTGCTGGCCGCCAGCGCCACGGTCCGCGCCCCGAAGATAAGTATCGGCATTGCGAGCGGCAGCACGAGTAGGCTCAGCAGCGCGCTGCCGCGGTTCAGGCCGACTGTCAGAGCGGCGCCGACAGAGCCAAGCAGACTCAGGCTTATCGTGCCGAGCGACAGCGTCGCCATCATCACGCCGATCGTATCGAACGGCATCTGGTAGGTGACCGCGATCAGCGGCGAGACCAGCACGAGCGGCAGACCGCTGACCAGCCAGTGCGTAATAGTCTTGCCGAGCGCGAGCAACGGCAGCGGCTGCGGGCTCAGGATCAGCTGGTCGAGACTGCCGTCTTCGAAATCGCCGAGAAACATGCCGTTCATCGAGATCAGCATCGCCAGCAGGGCCGCGACCCAGACCACGCCCGGCCCGATCGCGACGAGCTGCTCGGGCGCAGGGCCGATGGCAAGCGGGAATAGCGTGCTGACGATTGCGAAGAAGAACAGGGGGTTGAGCACGTCGCCGGGCCGTTTGAACGCAAGCAGCAGGTCACGCCGCAATATCGCGACGAGGCCGGCGACAAGCGTGGGACGGTTTGCCGCGCTCACTGCAGCACCAGGCTCTTCAGCGTGCCTTGCAGCACGATGGGCTGGTGCGACGCGAGCATGCACGCGCCGCCCTCGGCCAGGTGCGCATCGATCAATTCGAGTACCAGCGCCTGGCCGGCGGCGTCGAGGTTCGTGAACGGCTCGTCCATCAGCCAGAGCCGTGCATCCGCCAGCAGCATTCTCGCCAGGCTGACCCGGCGCTGCTGCCCCGCTGACAGGGAGCGGAGCGGCAGCCGGGTCAGGCGCCCGAGCCCCAGCCGCTCGAGGACCTCGTCGAAGCGGTCCATGCGGGTCCGCCGGAGGCCCGCCTCGAAGCGCAGGTTGTCGACCAGCGTCAGGTCGGCCTTGAAACCGAGACGGTGGGCGAACCAGACCAGTTCGTCGCAATACGCCTGCCGGTGCCCGAGCGTCGGCTGGCCGCGCCAGGTGACCTGGCCTTCCTCGAGGTCCAGCAGCCCGGCCACGGCCCGCAGCAGGCTGGTCTTGCCGGAGCCGTTCGGCCCCTTGACCTGCAGCGCCTCACGGGCGTGCAGCGCGAAATCGAGGCCGCGGAAAAGGCATCGGTCGCCGCGCAACAGCGTCAGACCGGAGCCACGCAGTAGTTCAGTCAAGACCTTAGCGCTCCCCGTCGCCGTTTGGCGACAGTCGTTTCTGGGCAATTTGGCATGAATTTACAGTTTTAAATCAGAATATTAGGAGCTATTCTGAAAGGAACTTCTGTATAAGGTTTCCTGTGCCGCTGAATCTATGAGCGCGCCCGGGCCGCGTTTACAAGTCCTTGCTACGGCACGTAAACTGAACGACCCCCTAAAACCAACAGGCTCCGCCGTTTTAGAGGCCGCCAACTGTAGCAGATCGACCGCTCACAACCGAAGCAGGCTCTTAACAGGGTATGGAACTCGCGACCGCCGGACTTCAGGAGCAACCATTCCGGACCCACGGGGAGCCGCTGCTGGCTGTTGCCTACGCGGCCCAGCAGGCGACCATCGATTTCCTGCGCGAGACCTACCATCACCCGAACGGGCTCGGATTGTTGCAGGGGCCGTCCCTGTCGGGCAAGACCACGATACTCAACCAGTTTGCCGATGCCCTCGACGACGACATCGCGGTGGCCGTCGTGGACAGCGCCCGCCTGGGGGGCGTGGCTCTGCTCGAGAAGATACTCGGGGGATTCGGCTACCCGCTGGAATTCAACACGGTCACCGAGCTGGCCAACATGGTCAAGGTCGTGTCGCAGCAGCAGGCCAGCGCCGGCCATCCGCCGCTCCTGGTGCTCGAGAACGCGCATGCAATGCTGCCCGAGGCGATGAAGATCGTTTGCGACCTCGTCAAGCTCCGCGCGAAGCGCGGCAGCGCGCTCCGGATCGTGCTCGCCAGCGACCGGTCGCTGGAGCCGATCGTCAATGCGCCCGGAATGCAGTGCGTGTTCGACCGACTGACCGGTGAGTGCCTGCTGTGGGGCATGACCGAGAGGGAAACGACCGACTACCTGCACGAGAAGCTCAGGGCGGCAGGCTGCCTGAACCCGTCCTGGGTCTTGCCGCAGGACGTTGCCTCCGAGATCCATGGCGCCTCGGGCGGCTGGCCGGGCGTCGTCGATCGGCTCGCCCTGCTCGCGCTGGCCCGGGCCGAGCGCTGCCCGATCGGGGTCGAACACGTCGAGCGCCCGGCGCTGCCCGATTGCGAATGGATGAAAGTCCGGCGCATGGCCATGGCCAGGAAGAGTCGCGGCGTCGCCCGCGCGGTAGAGGACCCGCTGCTCTATCTCACGCACAATGGCCTGACGCTCCAGGAAATCCTGCTGGACCAGCCGCGCCTGCTGGTCGGCCGCTCGGAACACAACGACCTGTCGATCAACAGCCGCTACGTCAGCCGGCATCATGCTCTGTTCATTCGCCACGGC
>JAOUIH010000008.1 GCA_029884165.1 Gammaproteobacteria bacterium
TCCAGCACCCGCCAAAAGGAACGCAATTATCGCATATCCGGTGACGCATCCGACGGTGGGTCGAGCGTTGCGCCATCCAGGGATGATCCGTGCTCATTGCCCGCTGGTTTCCCTTGCCCGTCGGTGCGAAACTTCGCGTCTGCAAATCCGCAGCGATGCACTAATGAGCAATGCAAGAAAAGCAATTTACGCAGCCGGCGCCGTGGTCGCGGCCGTGCTCGCGGTCGGCGTTTTCTTGCCGTCGACCGGTGTTGTCGAACGCCAGATTTCGACCATTGCGAACCGGTCGATAGTCTTCGCATTGATCAATGACCAGCGCCAGGCTGGCAAATGGTTGCCGTGGCCGGAGTCGGATCCCAACGTGCACCTGGAATTCGCCGGTGCACGCCGCGGCCCGGGAGCCATGCTGAGCTGGGACGGCAGCATAGTGGGCAGGGGAAGTCAGACCATCGATAGCAGCCTCGCTCCGGAATATGTCCATGGCACGCTGGAGCTGGATGGCATGGGCGATGGTGCCAGCCGGTTCACGCTTGCCCGCCAGGATAGCGATACGCGCGTGACCTGGCGATTCGAAACGAGATTCGGACGAAACCTGCTGCAGCGCTACCTTGGCCTGATGCTCGACCGGCGGGTCGGCGCTAGCATGGAACGCGGGCTTGCGAACCTGGTCGAACTCGCGGAGAGCCTGCCACCGCATGACTTCAGCGACCTCGAAATCGAACACTTCGTTGTCGAGAGCACGGATATCGCGCTGTTGCCGACATCGAGTGAACCGCTTGCGGCGGCAATTTCCGAAGCTCTTGGCGATGCGTACTTTCAAATACTCGCGTTTATCGACAGGAACGGACTCAAGGAGTCCGGTGCACCGCTCTCGATCAGCCGCGCGTTCAGCGGAGCGGAATTGCGCTTCGATGCAGGCATACCAGTACGCGGAATTTCGGACAGCACGCCGCCTACAGACGGCGCAGTGCGACTCGCCAGGACTTACGGCGGCCCCGTAATTCGCGTGAAGCACGTAGGCTCGTACGTCGCGCTTGCACGCACGCACGACAAGATCGGCGCCTATCTCGCCGCGATGGGAATGGAACGAAACGGAGACGCGTGGGAATCCTACGTCAGCGATCCGACGCAAACCGCCGAATCAGAACTCATTACCTATCTTTATTATCCGGTCAAACCGGATCGCTGACAGACGTTCAAACCGACTTCAGTACGACGCCACGGACTTCCGGCTGCTCCTCGCCCCTGAGCGGCAACGACTCCTGGACAGTTCCGCCCATGCGCAACGCATCCGCGTAGAGCTCGACCATCAGTTGCGCGCACTCATCGGCCTCCCTGATCGACATCTTGCGCACCGACGCCCGAATCGGGCCTTCGCCATTCAGCGGTTCGACGCGCATCATCAGGTGTCGCAGTTCGTTGAACGTCTGCTTCATCGAAACGGAAAGATCATCCGGCTCGATGTCCTGCAGGTTGTCCTCGAACGCGGCGACCAACCGCTCTTTGATATGGCCATGCCCGGCGAGCACCGACACGGCAGCGAAGAAATCATCCTCGTGGTGGGACATTTCTACTCCAGCGCTACTTGTTTTAAACGCCGCTCGTTTCACCTCTCGGCGGCTTTATTGCGCTCTTTCCAGCCGACTGCGTCCTGCAGCCCGCGGCGTTGCCCCGTCAAACTTCCGTTTGAGTACTTTCGGTCAATCAAGGACCTGCGCAGGATTCTTATATCAATGTCAGCAGGAACTCGCAAGCCCGACTTTTCAGGTCTCCGAACGGCTGATCTCTATGCTCCAGCGGTCCTCGTCGAGCGTCCGCTCGTCGGTATACAGCGGGTCGGCCTGCCCGGTCCGCCACTCGAGCGCCAGGGTCTCGGCCATGAGGTACTCGCGGTACTCCCCGAGCGCTGCCTCGACACAGGGTGAACCGGAGACGCCGAGAACGATTCGGTCGGACACCTCCAGGCCGGCCTGCTTGCGGGCTTCCTGGACGGTACGCACCAGCTCTCGGGCCAGCCCTTCCCTGACCAGGTCCTCGGTTACGCTGGTGTCGAGCGCCGTCAGGAAGCCTCCTTCCTCGGCGCAGGCGTAGCCTTCGGCCGAGCTGGTTTCGATCAGTACGTCTTCCGGCCCGAGCGTCACGGTTTCACCGGCCAGGGGCAGGTCGAAGGTTTCGCCACGGGCCGTCGCGCCGGCGATCGCCGCGCCATCGGACTCTTCGAGCGCCTTCCGGATCACCGGGATCAGCTTGCCGTAGCGCTTGCCGATGCGGGGCAAATTCGGTTTGATCCGGTAGCTGACGAGCCCGGCATCCCGGGCGATGAACTCGATTGCCTTGACGTTCAGCTCCTCCAGGATCTGATCCTTGTGCTCGTCCAGAGCGCGGGCCGCACGGTCGTCCGGTGCCCGGACGAGCAGCCGGGACAACGGCTGGCGGGTGCGGACGCCCGACTGGCCGCGGGCCGCGCGGGCGAGCCCTACCACCTTCTGGACTACGCCGATCGCGTACAGCAGCTCGTCGTCGTCGCGCGCCGGGTCAGCCGCTGGCCAGGCGGTCATGTGCACGCTGGGGGGCGCATCCGGCCGTACTCCGCGGACCAGGTTCTGGTAGACGTTCTCGGCCAGGAAGGGCACGAACGGCGCCATCAGCCGGTGGACGACATCCAGGCACTCGTACAAGGTCAGGTAGGCCGCAAGCTTGTCGCGCGGATCCGTGGATTTCCAGAAACGGCGCCGGTTTCGGCGTACATACCAGTTGGACAACTGGTCTACGAAGGACTCGATCGCCTCGCCGGCGCCCTTGGCGTCAAAACGATCCATCGCCGTCGTGCAATCGCGGATCGTCCGATTGAGCAGCGCCAGCGCCCACCGGTCTATCTCCGGGCGCTCGCTGACTGGAAAGTCGGCGCCGAAATCTACATCGTCCAGCCGCGCATAAAGGACGAAGAATCCGTATGTATTCCAGAACGTGTTGATGAAGGAACTCGCGACGTCGGCAACGATGTCGACCGAAATCCGCTTTTGCACGTCCGGCGACAGCCGCGCAAGAAAATACCAGCGCAGGGCATCGGCACCGACGCTGTCGAACACGTCGTGGGGGTTGACGATGTTGCCCAGCGACTTCGACATTTTCTTGCCGTCTTTGTCCACAATGTGGCTGAGGCAGATCACGTTGCGGTAGGCGACGCTGTCCGACACGAGCGTCGCAATCGCGTGCAGCGTGTAGAACCAGCCGCGCGTCTGGTCGATCGCCTCGCAGATGTAATCGACCGGGAAGTGTTTCTCGAACACTTCCTTGTTTTCGAATGGATAGTGCCACTGCGCGTAGGACATCGCCCCTGAGTCGAACCAGCAGTCGATGACTTCGGGCACTCGCGTCCAGGTCATTCCATCCCGCTCGAAGGTGACGTCGTCGACCGCCGGGCGGTGCAGATCCAGCTTGTCGTGCTTGCGTCCCGTCAGCTCCTCGAGTTCAGCGATAGATCCGACGCAGATATAGTTGTCCTGCCCGTCGCTCCAGACCGGCAGCGGGGTACCCCAGAAGCGCTCGCGCGACAGCGCCCAGTCGATATTGTTCTCCAGCCAGTTGCCGAATCGACCCTCGCGGATGTGCTCCGGGACCCAGTTGATCGTGTTGTTCAGCTCGACCATCCGCTGCCGGAACTGCGAAGTCCGGATGTACCAGGCGTTCTTCGCGTAGTAGATGATCGGATCGCCAGTACGCCAGCCGAACGGATAGTTATGCGTATAGCGCTCGGCACGGAACAGCCGGCCGCGCTCTTTCAAAATACGCATCAGCGGCTTGTCGGCATCCTTGAAGAACATTCCTGCAACCGGCTCCACGGCGTCCAGGAAGTGACCGTCCTCGCCGACTCCATGCACGACCGGGATCCCGTTTGCCTGGCCGAGCGCCAGGTCATCGACGCCGTATGCCGGCGCGCAGTGCACGATCCCGGTACCGTCCTCGGTGCTGACGAATTCGGCCGGGTAAACCTTGAATACGCCGGAATCCGGATCGACGTCCAGGTAATCGAACAGGCGCTCGTAGCGCATGCCGACCAGGTCGGAACCCTGCACGCGCCGCCGTATGTCAAGGGCCCGGTCACCGAGCGCCGTCCCGAGCAGGGCCTCTGCAAGAATCAGCGTCTCGCCTTCGCTCTCCACGTAGACGTAGTCGACCTCCGGATGCACGGCGAGCATAAGGTTGGATGGCAGTGTCCACGGCGTCGTCGTCCAGACGAGGAAGGACGTATTCGCCTCGCCGGTGACACGAAACCGCACGTAGATCGAGGGATCCTCGACCTCGCGATACCCGAGCGCCAGCTCGTGCGAGGACAGCGTCGCCCCGATGCGTGGGTCGTAGGGCACGACCTTGTAACCGCGATAAATAAGGCCTTTGTCCCAGATCGTCTTCAGCAGGTTCCAGACGCTTTCGATGTAATCGTTGTCGAGCGTGAAATAGGCGTCATGCATGTCGACCCAGAAGCCCATACGCTCGGTCATTTTTTCCCAGTCGCCGATATAACGCATTACCGACTCACGGCAGCGCCGCGTGAATTCGGCGATGCCGACCTGGGCCTCGATCTCTTTCTTGTCGAATATGCCCAGTTCTTTCTCGATCTCGTGTTCGACTGGCAGGCCATGGGTATCCCAGCCGGCCTTGCGCGGCACGTGGTAACCGCGCATCGTCTTGTAGCGCGGAAACGCATCTTTGAATGCGCGCGCCAGCACGTGATGGATACCGGGCTTGCCATTCGCCGTCGGTGGGCCGTCATTGAACGTGAAGAGAGGTCTGCCCGCCGACTGCTCGAGCGTCGCCTCGAAGACCCGGTTGTCTCGCCAGTATCCGAGGACTTCCTGCTCCAGTCCCGGGCCGTCGTAGCGACTGCTGACTTCCTTGAAGCTCATTTCTATTTCCGCATGCCAAAACTGTTCGCCCGCAATCGGGTCCGGCGGGGAGGTCGCCTCGACCGGTCGCTGCAACCGGTCAGTCCCCATAGCGCGCGACGAACAAAAAACGCCCCGGACGCTACTCGCGTCCGGGGCGATCGATTCCTATCGCGGTACCACCCGGCTTTACGAAAGCCGGCCTGGCTCCCGCCTCGATTGGCCCTGTTTCGGGGGGCTTCCGGCTGCGTCTACTCCACGTCCGTGTTTCGGGCAGCGACTCCGGGGTGATATTCGGCGGGCTCCGATCCGGGGCTCGCACCATCCCCCGGTCGCTCGAATCGGAGGGGCTCGCCTACTCGTCCCCTTCCTCGTCTTGACCGCGAAACTAGCCGCAAAACCGCAAAAACTCAATACCCTGCCTGCTAAAGCTTGCACCGGCAGGCACCGGCTCAGTGCAGGGTCGGGGATACCTCGAGATCGCTCTCCGCGCCGAACATTGCCCGGTCGAACACGTTCAAGAGTATTTCCGTCGACTGCGCGCCCATGACGAACAGGCGCTTGTTGACCAGGAAATCAGGAACGCCCGACACGCCTCCTTTCCTGACCTGCGCCTCCTGCGACAGCACGAGCTGCTTCGACAAGTCGTCCTCGAGCGCCGCGTCGACGTCCTTCGGCACGAGTCCGGCCCGGGCGGCGAGCGCCAGCAGGACGTCATGTTCCGAGACATCCAGACCGTCGGTGAAGAACGCCCTCAGGATGCTCTCGGCGAGCCCGGTCGTATCGGCTCCCTGCTCCTCGGCCAGTTTCATGAGCCGGTGGGCGTTGAGCGTATTCGGAACCCGGCGAATCCGGTCGAAACGGAAATCGATGCCGACGGCCCGGCCGGCGGCCGCCAGCTGCTGCAGGCCGGGCTCGATCATCTCGCGCTCCCCGAATTTCGCCCGCAGGTACTCGTCGAAGTCCATGCCGCTCGCCGGCATATCCGGGTTCAGCTGAAACGGGTACCAGCTGACCAGCACGGGCCCGAGCACGCGGGTCAGGGCGTCATCCAGGCGCCGCTTGCCCAGGTAGCTCCACGGGCAAATCAGGTCGGCGATGACGTCTACCTGCAGCGTGGCTGGCGACACCTTATCCTGTCCTGCTGGTTTCGTAATGGCCGGGTCGATCATTGCAGCTCGTCTGAACCTCCGCGTTGGATTCGAGATGCGGGCGTGGCGGCCTATTTCAAGGAATCGGGGCCCTCGCTACCCGCTCCTTGGTATTGGAACGCGCCCGGGGAACAAAGTTTTGCGGAGCCGCCCGGCGTTTCGGCCGCCAAAAGCGCGAAAACGTCGGAATTTTCCGGAAAATACCGGATTTTTGCGCCTATTGGCGACCAGTTTGCGCAATATATGCTGGCGGTACCGCCATCGCGGCACGGCCCGGCTGCCAGCCGGCTTGCCAGGCAGGCTGCGCGTCGAGGGAGACGACCCGCGCGCTGAATCCGGGCCCATAGCCGGGCGTGGCGAAACCGGGACTGGCGCGCGAGACTCCACCGGTCGGTCTCCGGGTCCTGGCGTTACAAATTGTTGCAATATTACGCCAGCCGGTCCGGTCTAATTCCGTGACATCTTTGGGAGACATACCGCGTGCTGATCCAGAAACCGTCCGACATCCGCCCATCCGAGATCACCAGCCGGGATAATTACCTGAACCGGAGGCGATTTCTCGAAGCCGGGATCGCGGCCGGCAGCGCATTCGTCGCCGGACCTGCGTTCCCTGCGCTCCTGCCGCAGCGCGCACGGGCCGCGCTCGAGTTCGGCTCCAGCGAGTACAGCACCGACGAGCCGCCGAATAGTTACGAGGAAATTACCACCTACAACAATTATTACGAGTTCGGTACCGACAAGGCGGATCCGCAGCGGAATGCGCAGGATTTCGAGACCCGCCCATGGACGATTACCGTCGACGGGCATGCGGAAGTCACCGGCCGCTTCGACCTCGATGATTTCGTAAAGCCGCACGCGCTCCAGGAGCGCATCTACCGAATGCGCTGCGTCGAGGCCTGGTCGATGGTCATTCCGTGGGTCGGCATTCCCCTGGTGGACCTCGTCCGGCATTTCCGGCCGACGGCCGCGGCGAAATACGTCCTGTTCGAGTCCCTGCACGATCCCGAGCGCATGCCCGGCCAGAGTTCCCGCGTCCTTCGCTGGCCCTACCGCGAAGCGCTGACGATTGCCGAGGCCACGAACGTGCTGCCGATCCTGGCCGTCGGCCTGTACGGTGAAGTCCTGCCGAACCAGAACGGCGCGCCTCTTCGGCTCGTCGTACCCTGGAAGTACGGCTTCAAGGGGATCAAGGGCATCGTCCGGATGAGCTTCGTCGAGACGCAGCCACGGACCACCTGGGAGATGGCGGCGCCGAACGAGTACGGTTTCTATGCCAACGTCAATCCGGGCGTGAACCATCCGCGTTGGAGCCAGGCGATGGAGCGCCGCATCGGGTCGAGTCTGTTCGCGCCAAAGCAGCCGACGCTCATGTGGAACGGCTACGGCGAGCAGGTCGCGCAGTTGTACGAGGGCCTCGATCTCCGCAGGAATTTCTAGGCGACGCGAGGTTTGGACACGCTCACAAAGGTCCTCTACGTCGGCAAGCCCGTCGTATTCCTGCTGTGTCTCGTGCCGGCGGCGACGATTGTTGCGCAGGCGTTCGGCCTTGCCGGCGGACTGGGCGCCAATCCGATAGAGGCGATCCAGGACCATTTCGGCAACTGGGGGCTGCGATTCATCCTGATCGCACTCGCCGTGACGCCGCTGCGGCTGATCTCCGGGCGCAACTGGATCGGGCGCTTTCGCCGCATGCTGGGCCTTTTCGCGTTTTTCTACGTTGCTATGCATTTCCTCGCCTGGCTCGTGCTCGACCAGTCCATGAACTGGCAGGCCATCATCGCCGACATATCGGAGCGGCCGTTCATCACGATCGGATTCGCTGCCCTCGTTATGCTAAGCGCGATGGCGGCGACCTCTACCACTGGAATGCGGCGGCGGCTCGGCCGGCGCTGGCAACAGCTGCACAACGGGGTTTACGCGGTCGGCGCACTCGGTGTCTGGCATTACTGGTGGCAAGTGAAGGCCGACATCCGTGAACCGCTCGTTTATGCGCTGGTCCTTGCGGCGCTGCTCGCATATCGAGCCTGGTACAGGCTCCGTGGGCGTAAGCGTGCACAAGCGAGGGCGCACGCTCGGGCATTTGATTCGGCCGGCTGATCTGCTAGGGTCTTGGTCGCCCGGCCAGGGCTGCGACAGGGAATCCGGACATGGCGCAATCTGCGTGGGGCCATTTCAAAAAGACCCCGACTTTTCTTCGCATCAAGCTGTTTCTCAAGCGCTTGCGCGGACGTGAGCTGTGGCTGAAGCCGGAAGTTCGAAGGGCCGCCGTCAAATCCTGCGGCTGGTGGTTCGATCCTGACTCCCTCGGCGAGGGCGCGGTCGTCTATTCGCTCGGCGTCGGACAGGACATCGGATTCGAGGCAGGGCTTATCGATGAGTTCGGTGCCGAGGTCCATGCATTCGACCCGACCCCATCGTCGATCGATCTGTGCGAGAGCATGCAGCCCCCCGCCGGTTTCCGGTTCCATCCCTGGGCCATTACGGCTGTGGACGGCAGCATCCGCTTCTATCCGCGCGAACGGAGGGATGGCAGCGCCTCGACGGCGATGTATACGACCGTGGCCGAAGCCGGCGTCGCCAGGGACGCCATCGATGTGCCGACTTTTACCCTGCAATCGGTGGCGCGAAAGCTCGGGCACGCCCGGATCGACCTTCTGAAAATGGATATCGAAGGCGCCGAATACGAAGTCCTTGAAGGGCTGCTGGACTCGCCACTGTTGCCCACCCAGCTGCTGGTCGAGTTCCATCACAGGTTTCCCGGCCTGGGGACGAAGAAAACGGCCGATATCATCAGGCGCCTGCACGACATCGGCTACCGGATCTTCGTCGTGGCCGAGACCGGCCGTGAACTCGGCTTCATCAGGCAGCAAGAGACGCAGGCGGATGCACCAGCGCTTACCCGGTAAAGCCTGCGCCGGCAGGAACCGAATCCTGAAATTGCATCGATACGTCTTCAGTGTGCTGGCTTGCCTGTCGCTGGCCGCCTGCGCGTCCGACGGTGCTCCGCCCCGGCGCACGCCGCCCGGCGACCGGTGTCCTCACGGCTTCAGCCTGGTCTGTTTCGACAAGGAAGCGCCTGAATCCGGCCCCGTGGTCGACGATCGCTTTTGCCGCTGCGAGCGCGTACTCGACATGCCCTGACGGTGGCGGCAGCGGCTTTCATAGCGTGACGGAGACTTGACGGCGCTGGCCGAAACGGGGATTTTCGGCGCTTGCGCGTCATCTCGCGGGAGCTCCCCGATGGACCTGAAGACAGCCGCCGTCATCTTCGCCTCGGTATTCGTCGCCGAACTGGGCGACAAGACCCAGCTCGCAACGCTACTGTTCGCGTCTGACCAGGCGATCGATAAATTGACCGTGTTCCTGGCCGCGTCAGTCGCGCTGGTGCTTTCGGTAGCGATCGCAGTTGCCGCCGGCGAAATCGTGTCGCGCTACGTCAGCCCCGCCGTGCTGCAATACATTGCGGGCGTCGGGTTCATCGCGATCGGTGCCTGGACACTGGTTTCGGCAGGGTAGCCGGCCTGACAGGCAGGGATGCTGGCAGCTGGCCGGCAGGAGGAAGAGCCATGCGATTCTCCCATTTCGCCGTGCGCGCGGTCGGGTTCGCCGCATTGTACTGGCTGCTCGAGTCCGCACTGCATGCACTGGTATTCGATGGAACGTCGTTCGAGTTCTGGCCGGCGGATCCGAACGAACTGTCGATGCGGCTGACCATAGTCGTTCTCATCGTCCTGTTCGGATGTTACGCCGACGGGCGCACGCGAGCGCTGCTGCGCAAAGAACGCGAAAAACAGGAGGTTTTCAACGCGACCGTAAGCTCGGCAATGCACATCATCAACAACCTGCTGAACCAGATGCAGTACTTCAAGATGAAGGCCGAGGACTCCGGCGAATTCGACCGGGCGACGCTCGATCTTTATGATCGCACGATGGATGAGGGCCAGGAGCTGCTCGCACGACTCAGTTCGGTCGATGAATTGAGCGAAGACACGATCCGTCTGGCGGTCCACCCGGACTCCCTGAAAAAATAGTCGCGCGACCCGGCCCGCGCTTTGCTTCCAGGTTTTTACCCGAGGACTGCCACCCATGACTCGAAAACTGCTGAATCTCGCGCCGTTCGTCGCCCTCGCCCTGGCCGCCTGCGAACCGGAAGTGGGCTCGGACGCCTGGTGCAAGAACATGGAAGACAAGCCGAAAGGCGACTGGACCGCCAACGAAGCCGTCGATTACGCCAAGTACTGCGTGATGGAACTCGACAAAGAATAAGCTTTCGCCCAGCAACTTTGACCCTGAGCCGCGCGCGTCGCACCTGACCGGCGTCTCCGATCCATCCGCGCACCCCGAGCCGGCGACCCGCTCCGGACCCGTGCCACGGCAAAAAAAAGCCCCGCCGTAGCGGGGCTTTTTGTCTTCCGCCGTTGCGGGCGACTTACATCATGCCGCCCATGCCGCCCATGTCGGGCATATGCGGAGCATGCTCTTCCTTCTTCGGCGCTTCGGCGACCATCGCTTCGGTCGTCAGCAGCAGGCCGGATACGGAAGCGGCGTTTTGCAGCGCGTACCGGGTGACCTTGGTCGGATCCAGGATACCGAACTTGACCATGTCGCCGTATTCGCCGGTAGCCGCGTCGTAACCGTAGTTACCCTTGCCAGCCGCAACTTCGTTCAGAACGACGCTCGGGTCGCCGCCCGCGTTCTTGACGATCTGGCGCAGTGGCTCCTCGCAGGCGCGGCGCAGGATGTTGATGCCGACGTTCTGGTCGTCGTTGGCGCCGGTCAGGTCCTTGATGGCACGGACCGCGCGGATCAACGCTACACCGCCACCCGGAACGATGCCTTCCTCGACGGCCGCACGGGTCGCGTGCAGCGCGTCTTCGACGCGAGCCTTCTTCTCCTTCATTTCGACTTCCGTCGCAGCGCCGACCTTGATGACGGCCACGCCGCCGGAGAGCTTGGCAACACGCTCCTGCAGCTTCTCGCGATCGTAGTCCGACGAAGACTCCTCGATTTCCCTGTTGATCTGCTCGACGCGGCCCTTGATCTCCTCGGGACGTCCGGCGCCGTCGATGATCGTCGTGTTTTCCTTGGTTATCTGGACTTTCTTCGCCTCGCCGAGATCATCGAGCGTCGCCTTCTCGAGCGACAGGCCGACTTCCTCGGAGATCACGTTCCCGCCGGTCAGTACTGCGATGTCCTGCAGCATGGCCTTGCGACGATCACCGAAGCCGGGCGCCTTGACGGCACAGACCTTGACGATGCCGCGAATGTTGTTGACGACCAGCGTCGCAAGGGCCTCGCCCTCGACGTCTTCCGCGATGATCAGCAGCGGACGGCTCGACTTCGCAACGCCCTCGAGCACTGGCAGCAGGTCGCGGATGTTCGAGATCTTCTTGTCGTGCAGCAGCACCAACGGGTTGTCGAGTTCGACGTTCTGGTTCTGCTGGTTGTTGATGAAGTACGGCGACAGGTAGCCGCGATCGAACTGCATGCCCTCGACGACGTCGAGCTCGTTGTCCAGGCCCGATCCTTCCTCGACGGTGATCACGCCTTCCTTACCGACCTTCTGCATGGCTTCGGAGATGATCTGGCCGATCTCGGTGTCCGAGTTCGCAGAGATACTGCCGACCTGGGCGATCGACTTGTCGTCTTCGCAGGGCTTCGACAGCTTTTTCAGCTCTTCGACGATGGCGGTGGTCGCCTTGTCGATGCCGCGCTTCAGGTCCATCGGGTTCATGCCCGCGGCAACTGACTTCAGGCCTTCGCGCAGGACGGCCTGGGCGAGAACCGTGGCGGTCGTCGTGCCGTCGCCGGCAACGTCGGAGGTCTGGGAAGCAACTTCCTTGACCATCTGGGCGCCCATGTTCTCGAACTTGTCCTCGAGCTCGATCTCCTTCGCAACCGATACACCATCCTTCGTGACGGTCGGCGCGCCGAAACTCTTGTCCAGGACCACGTTGCGGCCCTTCGGTCCCAATGTCACTTTCACCGCATTGGCCAGGACATTCACACCCGCGAACATTTTCTGGCGGGCGTCGTCGCTGAAACGAACTTCTTTAGCAGCCATTTAATTAATCCTCTTTAACTTGAATTCTGAATCGTTGGATGGTCCGACTCTCAGCCTTCGATAACGGCCATGATGTCGTCTTCCTTCATCACCAGAAGGTCCTCGCCATCCACCTTGACCTCCGTGCCGCTGTACTTGCCGAAGAGGACCTTGTCGCCCTTCTTGACGGCCAGCGCGCGTACTTCGCCCGACTCCAGGATTTTGCCGTTGCCAACCGCAACGACTTCACCCTTGATCGGCTTTTCAGCCGCAGCGTCGGGGATCACGATGCCGCCCGGGGAGGTGCGCTCTTCCTGCATGCGCTTTACGATGACTCGATCATGAAGCGGACGAATCTTCATCTTGCGTTCTCCTGTAAACGATTGATTAATAACCGTTTTGTTTTCAAAGTGGGGGCCTTCGCTGTTAGCACTCGGCCCGAGGGAGTGCCAATGATAGGGGCCCGCCGCCAAATTTCAAGGGTTATCGGCCTGTCCCGGCACGAACGGGCCCGGAAATGCGTCCTGGTTCAATGACAGCCGCGCAGGCGCCCGGTATCCTTCCCTCCGCGCTGCCGGGCCACGCAGCGCGGCCGAAACATTCCGGGGCCCGGGCGGGTCCTTCCTATGGGTACCCGCGCGCGGCGCCCCGGCCAACCAAGGCGACGAACAGACACGACGATGCATACGCAATTCCTGACACGAGTCATCTGGCCGGCCCTGGCCGCGCTGGCGGCACTGCCCGGCTTCGCCCAGGACGAAGAACTGCTGAGGCCGGAAGAGGCATTCCGCTACGCGGCGAGCGACACCGGCAGCGCCATCGAGGTCGACTGGGCCCTGGCGGACGGCTACTACCTGTACCGCCGCAAACTGTCCTTCAGCAGCAGTTCGCCGAACGTCGTGCTCGGCGAGGCCGAGCTGCCGGAAGGCCTGCACCACGAGGACGAATTCTTCGGCGTCCAGCAGGTTTATCGCGAGCGCTTCTTCGTCAGCATCCCGTACGAGATCCGCGGTGACCGGCCGGCGTCGATCGAACTCACCATCAAATCGCAGGGCTGCGCCGATATCGGCATCTGCTACCCGCCGCAGACCTGGACCGAAACCGTGCCGCTGGTCGCGGCCAGGGGCAATTTGCCGAAGCTCTCGCTGGGAGGACTCGGCGGCTCCGAGTTCCTGCCGGTCGACGAGGCTTTCAGGCCCCTGCTGACCGCAATCGACGGCAACACGGTCGAGGTGGCGTTCCAGATTACGCCGGGCTACTACCTTTACAGGGACAAGCTGACGGTCGCGACAGCGTCGGGCCGCGTCCAGCTCGGCCGCCTCGATCTGCCCGCCGGCGAACTGAAAGTCGACGAGTGGTTCGGCGAGATGGAGGTCTATCACAACGACGTTTTCGCTCGGCTGCCGCTGGCCCGGGCGGCCCCCGAACCGATAAGGCTGGATCTCACCCTGGGCTACCAGGGTTGCGCCGATGGCGGGCTGTGTTATCCGCCGCAGCTGCGGGAGATGTCGGTCGAACTGCCAGCCGCGACCGCGGTCAGTGCGCTGCCGGCCCGGCCGTCCGCCGCGCCCGTGACCGAGCAGGCGCGGCTCGCGGCCCTGATCGGCGAGTCGAGCCTGTGGGTCGTGGTAGCGACGTTCTTCGGTGCCGGACTGCTGCTGGCCTTCACGCCCTGCGTGCTGCCGATGGTGCCGATACTTTCCGGAATCATCGCCGGCGAGGGTGACGATGTCAGCTCGGGCCGGGGTTTCGGTCTGGCGTTGAGCTACGTCATGGGCATGGCGCTCGTCTATACGGCCGCCGGCATCGGGGCCGCCGCTGTCGGTGTGCAACTGCAGGCCGTATTCAACGCTCCCTGGGTCCTGATCCTGTTTTCCGGGCTGTTCGTCCTGCTCGCACTGGGCATGTTCGGCCTGTACGACCTGCAGATGCCGTCCGGCGTCCAGAGCCGCCTTGCCGCGATCAGCGGCCGCCAGAAGAGCGGCACCGTGATCGGCGCATTCGTCATGGGCGCATTGTCGTCATTGATTGTCACAGCCTGCGTGGCCCCGCCGCTCGTCGCGACGCTGACGGTGATTGGCCAGGCCGGCGACGTTCTCCGCGGCGGCACGGCCCTGTTCGCCCTGAGCCTGGGCATGGGCGCCCCGTTGCTGCTCGTCGGCGCGTCGGCCGGCAAGCTGCTGCCGAAGGCCGGAGCCTGGATGGTGGCGGTCAAGAATGCCTTCGGCTTCATGATGCTGGGCCTCGCCGTCTGGATGCTCTCACGTATCCTGCCTGGCGAGGCGACGCTCGCCCTGTGGGGTGTGCTGACGTTCATGGCCGGCATCTTCCTCGGCGCGCTGACGCCGCTGTCTCCGGAGGCAGGCGGCGTGCGCAAGCTGGGGAAGGGCTTCGGGGTTCTCGCCATGGTCTGGGGAGTCGCGATGCTGCTCGGCGCCATGGCCGGTGCCCACAATCCGCTGCAGCCGCTGGCCGGGATCGGGCCGGCCGAGCGCGCTGCGGCGGTCGAAAGCCATGGTCTCGAGTTCCGCCGGATCAAGACCGTCAGCGACCTCGATGACGCACTCGCCCGTGCCGCGGCCGAAGGCAAGACGGCGATGCTCGATTTCTACGCGGACTGGTGCGTGTCCTGCAAGGAAATGGAGGCCTACACGTTTCCGGACCCGGCAGTCCGGCAGGCGCTGGCGAACACGGTGCTGCTCCAGGCGGACGTCACGGCGAACGATGCCGCCGACCAGGCGCTCTTGAATCGCTTCGGCGTATTCGGCCCGCCAACGATCATCTTTTTCGGCCCGGACGGCAGGCAGATCGAGGGATACGAAGTCGTCGGGTACATGAAGGCCGCCGACTTCGTTGCGCACATCGAACTGACCTTTGCGTCGGGCACGGTCAGTGCACGCGTGCTACCCTGACGCCATGAATCGACACCTAGCCATCGTCCTCGTGGCCGCTGCGGCGCTCGCCGCCGGGATGCTGCTCAAATCGCAGCTGGAGCGCCCGAGCCGCACGGGAAACCCGGCCATCGACGCCGCCAATGCGACGGCACTCGCCGGCGACATCCGCGTAAGCTTCACCCTGCCCGATATCGACGGCACGCTGCGTGATTCCGCCGAATGGGACGGCAAGGCCAAGCTCATCAATTTCTGGGCCACCTGGTGTGCCCCCTGTCGCCGGGAAATCCCGCTGCTCAAACAGGCCCAGCAGGACCATGCGGGCGCGGGCCTGCAGGTCATCGGTATTGCCGTCGACTTTCCCGAGGAAGTCGCCGCCTATGCCGAGGAAGCCGGTTTCAATTACCCGGTCCTGGTCGGACAGGAAGACGCTATGGCCGTAGCGGAACGCTCCGGCGTCGAGTTCATCGGGCTGCCCTTCACGATGGTCGTCGCGCCGGACGGGCAGTTGATCAAGGCTCACATCGGCGAAATCCACCAGGAACAAATCGACCGGATCACGGCCGTGCTGGCCGAAGTATCCCGTGGCAAACTCGACGTCGCTGCCGCCCGCGAGCGTCTCGGCCGCCTCTGAGGCGGCCGCCCCGGCCGGCCGGGGCCAGATTAAGTCAAAGTTGCGCGAAATCTCGTAAAAAGGGTTAGAATTGCCGGCAACTTCGGCTAACTGGCGAAAAACCCCGAACGATGGCCCGGCTGCTGCTGATCAACGGACCGAATCTGAACCTGCTGGGCACGCGCGAGCCCGGGGTTTATGGCAACACCCGGCTCGCCGACATCGAATCCCTCCTGGTGGACCAGGCCGCGGAACTCGGTCACGAGCTCTTCTGCTTCCAGAGCAACGCGGAGCACGCGATGGTCGACCGGGTCCAGCAGGCTGCCACCGACGGCACCCGGTTCATCATTCTCAATCCCGGCGCGTTTACCCACACCAGCGTAGCCCTGCGGGATGCGCTGCTCGCCGTGGACATCCCGTTTATCGAAGTGCACCTGAGCAACACCTTCGCTCGCGAAGACTTTCGTCATCGGAGCTACTTCAGCGATATTGCCGCAGGCTGCCTGTTCGGCCTCGGCGCCCTTGCTTATGAACTTGCACTCCAGGCCGCCGCGAGGCAGCTCGACCGTGCTGAGGACAGCTGATGGACATCAGAAAAGTAAAAAAACTCATCGAATTACTGGACGAATCAGGCATCGCGGAGATCGAGATCACCGAGGGCGAGGAATCGGTGCGCATCTCGCGCTACCCCAAGGGCGTGCCGTCGCTCATGGAAACCTGGCACCCGGTTGCCGCACCGGCTCCGGCCGCGCCGGCGCCTGCAGCCGCCGCGCCGGCCGCACCTGCGGCCACAGCGCCTGCGGCTCGCGAGCCGGAGGAAGACGGCCACATGGTGACGTCGCCGATGGTCGGCACCTACTACTCGGCGCCATCGCCAGGATCGCCGCCCTACGTACAGGTCGGCGACCGCGTCAACGCGGGCGACACCCTTTGCATTATCGAGGCCATGAAGATGATGAACCAGATCGAGGCCGAGGTGGCCGGCGTCATCAAGTCTATTCGAGTTCAGAATGGCGAGCCCGTCGAGTTCGGGCAGACCCTGTTCGTCATCGATCAACGCGGCTCGAGCTGAGCGGAAGCCCGGATCATGCTGGACAAAATCGTAATCGCCAACCGTGGTGAGATCGCGCTGCGCATCCTGCGCGCCTGTCGCGAAATGGGCATCAAGACCGTCGCCGTGCACTCGACCGCGGATACTAACCTGAAGCACGTACTGCTGGCGGATGAGACCGTCTGCATAGGTCCGCCACCGTCCAACCTGAGTTATCTGAACATGCCGGCGATCATCAGCGCCGCCGAGGTCACCGATGCGGTAGCCATCCACCCCGGCTACGGCTTCCTGTCGGAGAACGCTGATTTCGCCGAGCGAGTGGAGTCGTCCGGTTTCACCTTTATCGGGCCGCCGTCCAACTGCATACGCCTGATGGGTGACAAGGTATCAGCCATCCGCGCGATGAAGGAGGCAGGCGTGCCGACGGTACCCGGCTCCGACGGCCCGCTCGGCGAAAACGCGGAGGAGAACCTGCGGCTCGCCCGCGAGATCGGTTACCCGGTCATCATCAAGGCTGCGGGCGGCGGCGGCGGCCGCGGCATGCGCGTCGTGCATTCAGAGGCTTCACTGACCGGCGCGATCACGGTCACGCAGGCAGAAGCGCGCGCGGCTTTCGGTAACGAAGTTGTTTACATGGAGAAGTTTCTCGAGCGACCGCGGCACGTCGAAGTACAGGTTCTCGCCGACGGCCAGGGTAATGCGATTCACCTCGGGGAGCGCGACTGTTCCATGCAGCGACGACACCAGAAGGTCGTCGAAGAAGCGCCGGCGCCCGGCATCACGGAGGAGCAACGCAAGCGCATCGGCGAGCGCTGTGTCCAGGCCTGCCTCGAAATGGGCTATCGCAGCGCGGGCACCTTCGAGTTCCTCTACCAGGACAACGAGTTCTTCTTCATCGAGATGAACACGCGTCTGCAGGTAGAGCACCCCGTAACAGAGCTGATTACGGGAATCGATATCGTCAGGGAACAGCTGCGCATCGCGGGCGGCGAGAAACTCAAGATCCGGCAGGAAGACGTCCAGATTCGCGGACACGCGATCGAATGCCGTATCAACGCCGAGGACCCGAAGACTTTCATGCCATCACCGGGCCTGATCCAGCTCTGGCACCCGCCGGGAGGACCGGGTATCCGGATCGACAGCCATGTCTACAGCGGCTACAAGGTTCCCCCATATTACGATTCGATGATCGGCAAGCTGATTGCTTACGGCGGCGACCGGGCGACGGCCATCGCACGAATGAAGAATGCGCTCGCAGAAATCGTAATCGAGGGGATCAAGACGAACATCCCGCTGCACCGGGAGATCTTCCAGCACGCCGCATTTCAGGCCGGCGGCACTGACATACACTACCTGGAAAAGCGGCTTGGGCTCTAGGTTGACTTTACGCACGGCCGGATAAGCGCATGGAATGGCGCCAGCTCGTAATGAATCTCGAGAAACTGGAGCCCGAGCGTGTCGAGGAAATCTTCGAAAGGCATGGCGCGCTCGCCATCACGCTGAGCGACGCAGCGGATGAGCCGGTGCTGGAGCCGGCGCCCGGGGAAACGCCTCTCTGGGGACGGACGCGCATTACGGGCCTGTTTGCCGCCGAGGCGGATCTCGAAGCACTGGCCCGGGACCTGCAGCGGTCCCTGACCCTCGATACGCTCCCCGAGTACCGTATCGAGGCACTCGCGGACCGCGCATGGGAGCGCGAATGGCTGCGCGACTTTCAGCCGATGCGCTTCGGCCGACGCCTGTGGGTATGCCCCTCCGGGCACACGGTCGCCGACCGGAACGCAGTAGTCCTGCATCTCGACCCGGGGCTTGCTTTCGGCACCGGCACGCATCCGACGACGGCGCTCTGCCTCGCGCAACTCGACGCGGCAGACCTCGCCGGCAAGCGCGTCCTCGACTTCGGTTGTGGCTCCGGCATCCTTGCGATTGCCGCACTGCTGCTCGGCGCAGACACGGCAACAGGCGTCGACGTGGATCCGCAGGCGCTGCTCGCCACCCGGGACAACGCGGCCGCCAATGGCGTCGCTGCCCGGCTCGCTGTGTTGCCGGCCAGCGCGGACGCTGGCAGCGGCTACGACCTCGTGGTGGCGAATATCCTCGCCGGACCCCTGGTCGAACTGGCGTCGACCCTCGTGGCGGGGCTCGCACGGGGCGGCCGGCTGCTACTTTCCGGTATCCTAACGACCCAGGTGGACCAGGTCCGGGCCGTGTACGAGGCCTGGATCGACTTCGATCCGCCTGCAGTCAGCGCCGAGTGGGCGCTGCTCAGCGGCATAAAACGGTGATTTGACGGCATGTATACGCAGTGCCCAGAGTGCCAGACCGCCTTCCGCATCACGGCAACGGTGCTGAAGCAGGCCGCCGGACGCGTCCGCTGCGGCGGCTGCGGCAAGGCGTTCAATGCGGTCGAGCACCTGTCCGAGGAGCCGCCGCGCGTCGCCGCCGCCGGCGAGGCGCCGGCCGAGCGACAGCCCCCCAGCCGGGAACTGCTGGACACGCTTGACAGGCTCGCCGGTTCCGACGAGGTTCGAATCGAGGACACGGGCATCGAGTGGCGCGTGCTCGGCGATGAGGAAGCGGAAGATTCGGGTGTCGGCGTGGCCAACGCCGGCGACACGGCCGCTCACCGGATGATCGACACCCAGACGGCGCTCGAATTCGACGATTCCTCGCCGCCCGACGACGAACTGCGCTACGACGACAATACGCCGCTGCCCGACGACTTCGGCGATGCCGATATAGCCGGCGAGGCCACGCCGGCTCCGCGCCGCCGGGCCGACGACTTCGAGGAGCCTCCGACCGCCGAGTTCGTGGAAGCGCAGCACGATCTCGAGCTAAGCGAGCCGGAAGAGTGGGCCGGGCTCCTGTCCGAAATGGATGCCGCCGGAGACGACGACGGCCTCGGCGTCGACGAGACCGCCACCGCCGAGGACGACGCCGAGGACGACGGAGACGAGAGCCTGTCGATCGAGGTCGAGGAGGAACTCGCGGCTATCCACACCGAGCTCTCCTTCCGCCCGTCTGCCCGGGAATCGAGCGGCCGTTACGACCGCGACAGGGACAGTAACCGGGACGACGAGCAGGTCGCGCTGCTCGGGCCCGACGAGATCGACAACGAGGATGCAGCGTCGCTCGATCCCGACGAGCAGGCGTTCGATTTCACCGTTTTGCTGGACGGGGAAGGGGAAAAGGAATCCGCCCGTCACGCCGGCGCCGAATCGATGCTGGTCGATGGGGGTGCGGATCGAATGGGGGCGGAGCTGGCGCAAGAGAACGACGACGACACCGGGCAAATAGAGTTCGAGGAATCGACGGGTGAATTCCGGGCCAAGATTGCCGAGGCCGAGTTCAGCCTGAAGGAATACGAGCCACGCACGAAGTCCGGACATTCGAACGACGAACGCACCAGTTCAACGGACGACGAGGATGAACGGGAAAAGACCGTCAACCTGCAGATCGACGAGGAACTTTTGCGCGCAATGGAGGACCAGGACTTCGCCGCCACGATGATCAGCGAGGACGGTTCACCGCTCGTGGAAACGATCATCATGGAAGGCGAGTTCATACGCGGGTCCATCGAGGCCGAGCAAAAGGCCGCGGAGAATTCGGCGCGGCACAGGATCCCGGAAGGGACGTCCCTTGCGGATACCTACATGCTGAACAGGGAAAAGGAGAAGTCCCGGTTCCGCTTCGCGCGTCCGGGCAAGGGCCTCGTGGCGGGCATCCTGTTGCTTCTCGTGCTGCTGGCCGGCCAGTACGTGCACAACACGCGCGAATGGCTTGCGACCTTCGGCACGTTCAACCAGACCCTCGGCCCGGTTTACCGGACACTGGGCAGCCCGGTGCGGCCGCGCTGGGACATCAAAGGGTGGCAGTTCGAGACGACGAGCGGCAGCACCGACGAGACCGGTGCCACGCTCACCATCCAGTCCCGTATCAGTAATCGATCCGAGTCGGCACTGCCATACCCGCTGGTGCACATTTCCCTTACGGACCGCTGGGAAGAAACCATCGGAAGCCGAGTGCTCGAGCCGAACGAATACCTGGCGGGAAACGCGGACCCGCGGCGCCCCCTGGCGCCCGGCGAGCGCTTTACGGCCGTGATTACGATAGAATCCCCCTCCCCTGACGCCACCGGCTTCAAGCTGAATGTCTGCTACCGGGAGAGCCCCGGTGTCGTGCGCTGCGCGATCGAGGACTTCAAGGACTGAGACGCGACGCGGCGTCCAACGCGGCGGGAGTACCCGTGAAGATCGGACCCTACGAACTCCAGAGCCCGTTTGTGCTCGCCCCGATGGCCGGCATCACCGATGCACCGTTTCGGCGCCTGTGCCGCCGCTTTGGCGCGGGGATGACTACGTCGGAGATGACGACCGCGGATATCGGCCTGTGGCGAACCCCCAAGTCCAGCCGGCGGCTGGACCTGGACCACGACGCCGAACCGCGGGCGGTACAGATTGCCGGGGCCGACCCCCGGCAGATGGCTCTCGCCGCAAGGCTCTGCGTGGAGCGCGGCGCGCAGATCATCGATATCAACATGGGTTGCCCCGCCAGGAAGGTGTGCAACAAACTGGCGGGCTCTGCCCTGCTCAGGGACGAGCCCCTGGTGCGGCGCATACTCGAATCCGTCGTCGCGGCCGTGGACGTCCCCGTGACGCTCAAGATCCGAACCGGCTGGGCCCCGGAGCATCGCAACGGCGTCGAGATCGCCCGTATCGCCGAGGCCAGCGGGATCAGCGCTTTGGCCGTCCACGGGCGTACGCGGAGCTGCCGTTTCGGCGGCAATGCCGAGTTCGAGACCATCGCACGGATCAAGGCGGCGATAAGAATTCCTGTGACGGCAAACGGAGATATCGACTCACCCGAGAAGTCGCATGAGGTATTTCGCGTAAGCTCAGCAGATGCGTTGATGATCGGCAGAGCCGCACAGGGACGCCCCTGGATCTTCAGGGAACTTAATTTCTTTCACGCGACGGGAAGAAAAATTCCGCCGCTAGAAAATGACGAAGTCCGTGATATTATGCTCGACCACCTTGAAGATCTATACCGGTTTTATGGGGAACAAACCGGTGTTCGGGTGGCTCGCAAGCACATTACGTGGTATTGCAACGGACTGGAAAAATCAGGTTCGTTTCGAACCCGTGTCGTGCGCGTAGACAGCACGGCCGAGCAGATTCGCCTCACGCAGGAATACTTCAGCCAACAGGCTGGGGAGGGTGTATTGGCCGCGTAGAGAGAGGATTCCCCGGAACGACCGTGCAACGCTTCAGATCCGTAAGGACATACCAGACGTGGCCAGGCAGAAATCGAAAAAGAAGCGAGAGACTCCGGCCTTAAGAAACAGCAAGCCGCTTCGTGAACACACCGAAGAATGCCTTGAACAGTATTTTTCGACGCTCAACGGCGATCGGCCGGGTGATCTCTATGAATTCGTATTGAGCGAGGTCGAAAAGCCCCTTTTCAAAGCGGTTATGGACTTTACGCAGGGCAACCAGAGCCAGGCAGCCGACATCCTCGGCATCAACCGGGGTACCCTGCGGAAGAAACTCAAGACCTACTCCATCATTCAGTAAGGGTCGGACATGTTCAAGGTAAGGCGGGCGCTTGTCAGCGTGTCTGATAAGCGCGATTTGGTTTCGTTCGCCAGCGGTTTACGTGAACTGGGCGTCGAAATCTGGTCAACCGGAGGGACCTGCCGGCAACTGCGCGAAGCCGGCATCGATACAATCGAAGTCGCGGACCGCACCGGGTTCCCGGAGATCATGGATGGCCGCGTCAAGACCTTGCATCCGGTCATCCACGGCGGGCTCCTCGGCCGCCGCGGCACTGACGAGGGCGTGATGGCCCGGCATGGCATCGAGCCGATCGATTTGCTGGCCGTTAACCTCTATCCGTTCGAGCAGACAATCGCACGCCCGGATGCCACCGTCGACGAGGCGATCGAGAACATCGACATCGGCGGACCGGCAATGATCCGCGCCGCCTCGAAGAATCACGACGGCGTTGCGGTCGTCGTGGATCCTGCCGATTACGAGGCGATACTGGAGGCCATCCGCAAGGGAGACCTCACGCCCGACTACCGGCGCAGACTCGCGGCCAAGGCTTACGGTCACACGGCTGCCTACGACACGGCGATCAGCCATTACCTGACGGCTGTGACCGGGGGCGATCCGCTGGGCGAGCGCTACCTGTACGCCGGGAACCGCATCGAGACGCTGCGCTATGGGGAGAACCCGCACCAGGCGGCGGCCTTCTATCGCGACCAGGGAGCGGCAGCGGGCACGCTGGCTTCGGCGACCCAGCTCCAGGGCAAGGAGCTCTCCTACAACAACATTGCCGACTCGGACGCGGCGCTCGAGTGCGTGCGGCAGTTCGATGCGCCGGCCTGCGTCATCGTCAAGCACGCGAATCCCTGCGGCGTCGCCGTCGATGCGAGTATCGGCGAGGCCTATGAACGCGCCTTTGGCACCGACCCGACGTCGGCGTTCGGCGGCATCATCGCGTTCAACCGGCCGCTCGATGCCGGTACCGCACGGGCGATCATCGACCGACAATTTGTCGAAGTCATCGTCGCACCGTCCGTCGACGTAGCTGCACAGGCGGTCCTCGGCGAGAAGACGAATGTGCGCGTACTCAGCACCGGCGATCTCGTGGGGGCGCGCCGCGGCAGCTACGACTTCAAGAAGGTTTCCGGCGGCCTGCTCGTGCAGAGCTCCGACGACGGTGCGATTTCCGAAGCCGATCTCAAGGTCGTGACGACCAGGGCGCCGACCCCCGACCAGTTACGCGACCTGCTGTTTGCCTGGAAAGTGGTCAAGTATGTCAAGTCGAACGCAATCATTTTCTGCAAGAACAATATGACGATAGGCATCGGCGCCGGGCAGATGAGCCGGGTCTACAGCACCAGGATTGCAGCAATCAAGGCGCGTGACGAAGGGCTGGCGGTTGGGGGATCCGTCCTGGCTTCCGACGCCTTCTTTCCGTTTCGCGACGGCATCGATGCGGCCGCGGAGCACGACATCGCCGCCATCATCCAGCCGGGCGGCTCGATACGGGACGACGAAGTAATCGCAGCGGCCAACGAGCACGGGCTGGCGATGGTATTCACCGGCATGCGGCACTTCAGGCACTGAGCACCCCTGCACGCGCGGCAGGCAGATGCTTTTTCGGACCGAGGATCGACGCGTATGAAAGTCCTGGTAATAGGCGGCGGTGGCCGCGAACATGCTCTCGCATGGAAGTGCGCGCAGTCGCGCCGCGTCACCGAAGTGCTCGTAGCGCCCGGCAACGCGGGCACGGCGTTCGAACCGCGGATGCGCAATGTGCCCGTCGCGGCGGACGACATCGACGCCCTGCTGGACCTGGCAACACGCGAGGGCGTCGGCCTTACTATCGTCGGCCCGGAGGCACCACTGGTAGCAGGCGTCGTGGACCGTTTCGACGCCGCCGGCCTGCCCTGCTTCGGACCGCATGCGACTGCCGCGCAGCTCGAAGGCTCAAAGGCGTTCACGAAGGACTTTTTGCAGCGCCACGGAATTCCGACTGCGGAATACGAGAGCTTCACCGAGATCGAGCCGGCACTGGCTTATATCCGCGAGCGCGGGGCGCCGATAGTCGTCAAGGCGGACGGCCTCGCTGCGGGCAAGGGCGTCGTGGTAGCCGCGCATGTCGACGTGGCCATTGCCGCCGCGATCGATATGCTGGGCGGAGATCGCTTCGGCAGCGCGGGCAGGCGAATCGTCGTCGAGGAGTTCCTGCGGGGTGAAGAAGCCAGCTTCATCGTCATGACGGACGGAACGTCCGTATTGCCGCTCGCGACGTCGCAGGACCACAAGGCGCGGGACGACGGCGATGCCGGCCCGAATACCGGCGGCATGGGAGCCTATTCGCCCGCCCCGGTCGTAACCCAGGCGATGGCGGACCGGATCATGCGCGAGATCGTGCAGCCGACGCTCGACGGGCTGGCCTCCGAGGGAATCTCATATCGCGGGTTCCTTTACGCCGGCATCATGATCACCGCCGACGGCACGCCGAAAGTGCTGGAGTACAATTGCCGCTTCGGCGACCCGGAAACGCAGCCGATCATGATGCGACTTCGGTCCGACTTCGTGGGCCTGTGTTCGGCCGGCGTCGACGGAACGCTCGGCGAGCACGATGTCGAATGGGATCCTCGTGCGGCGCTCGGCGTCGTCATGGCTGCCGGCGGTTACCCCGAGTCGTACGACAAGGGCCTGGCCATCACCGGCCTCGAGACCGGCGACAGTGCTGACTGCAAGGTATTTCATGCCGGCACCAGGCTGAAGGACGGGCGCGTCGTGACCAGCGGGGGGCGCGTCCTGTGCGTCGTCGGACTCGGAGGCACTGTCAGCGAGGCCCAGGCACGGGCCTATCGACGTGTCGGTGAAATTCACTGGCCGGGCGAGTTCCATCGCGGCGACATCGGCTACCGGGCCATAGCACGCGAGCAGTAGACATGCTTACGACGATAGAGGCGATCGGGCGGATAGCAGCAGAAATGCCGCGTTTCGATGCCGTCGCCGTCCCGCTTGACCACGCTCGCCGCCGCGTGCTGCGACAGCGAGTCACGGCCGAGCGCGACCAGCCGCCTTTCGACCGCGTCATGATGGACGGCATTGCGCTGGCGCACCGCGCATTCGCCGGCGGGCAACGCTCCTTTCGTGTCGAGGGTTCACAGCATGCAGGCGATCCGCGGCAGACCCTGCTCGAATCCGACGCCTGCATAGAGGTGATGACCGGCGCGGCACTGCCCGCGGGTACGGACTGTGTCATCCCGGTCGAGCGCCTGGCGCATGCGAACGGCTTTGTCGAGATAGAAGCCGGCTACGAAGCGGACCTTGGGCAGAATATCCATCCGCAGGGCTCCGATCACAAGGCCGGGATGGAAGTGCTCGGACCGGGCATCGTGATTTCGCCGATGGACATCGCGATCATCGCTTCCTGTGGCCTCGACCGTGTAGAGGTAGGCCGGCAGCCGTCCGTGCATATCATTTCGACGGGCAACGAACTCGTCCCGCCGGGCCAGCCGATCGAGCCGCAGCAGATTCGGATGTCGAACGGGCCGGCCCTGCTGGCGATGCTCGAAGGCCAGGGCTACACAGGCTGCGAGCACGACCATCTAGTAGACGACGAGGCGCTGCTCAACGACAGGATCGCCGCCCACCTCGACGCCGCCGACGTGCTGGTCCTGAGCGGCGGCGTATCGATGGGCAAAGCCGATTACGTCCCGACCGTGCTGGCCGGGCTCGGCGTCCGGACTATTTTTCACAAGATCAGCCAGCGGCCGGGCAAGCCGATGTGGTTCGGCATCGGGCCGGCAGGCCAGGCTGTGTTTGCGCTGCCCGGCAACCCCGTGTCGACACTGGTCTGCTGCCGCCACTACGTCCTGCCTGCGCTGTATCTCGCAAGCGGTAGGCCGCCGCGTGCGCCCGAGCATGCGATCCTCGCGGAGCCGGTCACGTTCAGGCCCGCGCTGACCTGCTTCCTGCCGGTGCGCCTCGCCACGGCCGCGGACGGGCGCTTGCGGGCCCGCCCTGTCCCGACGAATACGTCCGGAGATTTCACATCGCTGGGCGGAACCGACGGGTATGTCGAACTGGCGCTCGAGCAATCCGAATTCCCGGCAGGGAGCGCGGTGCCGCTGCATCGCTGGGATGCCCCCTGAGCCACGCCAGGCGCGACCTCAGGCTCCCCTGAGATAGTTCATCGCATAAGCAGGGACCGGCAGGCCAGGGCGATTGGCGGCATCCGCGACCGGCTCGCCCGCCACGAGAGCCATCGGGATGACGCCGGCCCAGTAGTCCAGATCCATGTCCTTGGCCGCGTCCTTCGGCGGACCACTACGAACCTTGACGCTGGCTTCGTCCAGCGGCAACTTGATTACGGTCGTCGCCGCAATTTCTTTCGCATCCGGCTGCCGGCAGTCGTCCCAGCGACCCGGCAGCAAATGTTCGAGCAATGCCCTGAATGCGGCCTGCTTCTCCGCTGGATCCGTGACGAGGCGTGCCCGCCCGAAGGCAACGACGGACCGATAGTTCATCGAATGCGAAAACGCCGAACGGGCCAGCACGAGCCCGTCGAGCAGCGTTATGCAGACGGAGATATCGCGGCCGTCCCCGAAACTGCTCAGCCAGCGGCTGGCAGCCGCACCATGCAACACGATCTCGTCCCCGATCCGCGCATAGGTCATCGGGATCACCATGACGCCCTTGCCCGTATCCAGCCCGACATGTGCGACGAGCGCCTCATCGATGATCGACCAAGCGGCCTTACGGTCGTAGCTGCCGCGCTCGGCGTGTCGGCTTATGGTCGTGCGATCGGTCTTGGTCAAGGACTGGCTCATGGTTCTTTCCCCGCAAATGACTGGTGCTCCCGGAGGCCTGACAGTATCGGCATGCCCGCGGCGCATCAATGCACAGTTCACATGCTGCAGTACCGCACAGCCGCGGCCGGCAGTGATGGCCGTGGTGCCCCGCGGAATGCTACTCTCCGTTCCGACACGAACCACGGCCGGTCGAAAAGAACGACCAATCCGGGACCGGCACGCAACCATTCAAGGGGGTCCTTACCATGCAGTTCATGAAGCAGTACGAAGCTCAGACCTATGCGCTGATGCGCATCATTTCCGGTTTCCTGTTCATCTGGCACGGCACGCAGAAGCTCCTCGGCTACCCTCCCGCGAGTTACGATCCGCCGTGGCACGTCACGTACGTGGCCGGAGGCATCGAGCTGGTCGGGGGCGCGCTCGTGATGATCGGCCTGTTCACCGCGCCGGCAGCATTCCTGTGCAGCGGCCTGATGGCGGCAGCCTACTGGATGGCCCATGCCAGCTTCGACAGCAATTTCCTGCCGATCCTCAATCGGGGCGAACTCGCTGTACTGTGGTGCTTCGTATTCCTGTACATCTCCGCCAAGGGCAGCGGCATCTGGAGTATCGACGGCCGCCGCGGCTGACGAACCAAAAAAAACGCCGTCACCGCGAAGTCCGCGGTGACGGCGAGATTTTTTGCCAGGTCCGTCGGTCGAGCTAGCGCTTCATTGCTTCGAAGAACTGCGCGTTCGTCTTCGTATCCTGCATCTTGTTGGCCAGGAACTCGATCGAGGCAAGCTCGTCCATCGGGTGCAGGACCTTGCGGAGCACCCACATCTTCTGCAGCTCGTCCGGCTCGGTCAGCAGCTCTTCCTTGCGCGTCCCGGAGCGATTGATGTTGATCGCAGGGAATACGCGCTTCTCGGCAATGCGGCGATCCAGGTGGATTTCCATGTTACCGGTGCCCTTGAACTCCTCGTAAATAACCTCGTCCATCTTCGAGCCGGTATCTACGAGCGCCGTTGCGAGGATCGTCAGGCTGCCACCCTCCTCGATGTTGCGAGCGGCACCGAAGAAACGCTTCGGGCGCTGCAGCGCGTTGGCATCGACACCGCCTGTCAGGACCTTGCCCGACGACGGCACGACCGTGTTGTAGGCACGCGCCAGTCGAGTGATCGAGTCCAGCAGGATCACGACGTCCTTCTTGTGCTCGACGAGACGCTTGGCCTTTTCGATCACCATCTCGGCGACCTGCACGTGGCGGCTGGCCGGCTCGTCGAAGGTCGACGACACTACCTCGCCGCGCACCGTCCGCTGCATTTCGGTCACCTCCTCAGGCCGCTCGTCGATCAGGAGCACAATGAGGATGACGTCGGGGCTGTTCGCGGCAATGGACGAGGCAATGTTTTGCAACAGCATCGTCTTACCGGCCTTCGGCGGTGACACGATCAGGCCACGCTGACCCTTGCCGATCGGCGCAACGATATCGATGATGCGGGCTGTCAGGTCCTCGGTACTGCCGTTGCCCTGTTCCAGCTTCAGCCGCTCGTTGGGGTGCAGCGGCGTCAGGTTCTCGAACAGCACCTTGCTGCGTGCATTCTCTGGCGCGTCGAAATTGATCTGCCCGACCTTCAGCAGCGCGAAGTAACGTTCCCCGTCCTTCGGCGGCCGGATAAGGCCGGACACCGTGTCTCCGGTGCGCAGGTTGAACCGCCGGATCTGGCTGGGCGACACATAGATGTCATCCGGACCGGCCAGGTAGGAACTGTCGGCCGAGCGCAGGAAGCCGAAGCCGTCCTGCAGGATCTCGAGCACACCGTCGCCGTAAATGTCCTCACCGTTATCGGCGTGCGCCTTGAGGATCGCGAAGATGATGTCCTGCTTGCGCGAACGTGCGAGGTTCTCGAGCCCCATGGACTCGCCCAGCTCGACGAGCTCGGATGCCGCCCTGTTCTTGAGGTCGGTCAGGTTCATCGCGTTCTTGCTCAGCTCGAGCTGATCCGGCGAGATGACCTCCAGGCTCCCCCCATCGTCCTCCGGCAGGTCGTCCATCGGAAATTTGCCACGCCGCCGGCGGCGACCGCCACCCTGGCCCCCGTTGCCCTTTTGCTTGACCGACTGCTTGGGTCGGTTCCTGGTCTGATTACCCAAGTACCCTCTCACAGATTAGTTTCCAGAAATTGCGTTAATTGCGCCTTCGACATGGCGCCCAGTTTTTGGGCCTGAACGGCCCCTTCCTTGAACATCATCAGCGTCGGAATGCTGCGAATACCGTACTTCTGCGCGACGCCTGGATTCTCGTCGACGTTCAGCTTGGCAACGACCATCCGGTCAGAATACTCGCCGGCGACCTCATCGAGCAGCGGCGCTATCATACGGCACGGGCCGCACCATTCGGCCCAGAAATCGAGCAGGACGGGCTTGTCAGAATTCAGAACGTCTGCCTCGAAACTCGCATCATTGGTGTGCACGATCTTGTCGCTCACCGGTCTTACCTCCGACCTTTTTTCAGAATCAACATATGGATTACGCGCCCGCCTCGGCCACCCCGGACCGGTCGAACGTCTCAAAACGGATGACGCTGCCTTCTCAATCAGGCAATATGTCGCAGCTTTATCGCGGCTTCTCTAGGAATTCGTAGACGACGGCGAAACGGCAGGTGCGACGAAAGTCGCGTCGATATGAAGCCAATTTCACCGCTTCGCGACGCAATTTGCAAGCCCTCAAATCACATTTTTCTTGGTTAATTCATGTCACAAAGTCATCTGAGCGACCTCAGGTTCGATCAGCTCGAATTGCACGAATCCGTGCGGGCCGGTATTCGGGATTCGGGCTTCGAATTCTGTACCCCTATCCAGGCCAGCACTCTGCCCATAGCCCTGCAGCAGCACGATGTCGCAGGCCAGGCCCAGACGGGGACCGGTAAGACCGCGGCCTTCCTCATCGCAGCCTACCAGAAGCTGCTGGCATCGCCACCGCGGCCGCCACAGGAGGGGAAGACTCAACCCCGGGTTCTGATCCTCGCGCCGACCCGCGAGCTCGCGGTGCAGATCGCCAACGATGCAGAACTGCTCGGCAAGCACACCGGTTTCCGTATCGGGCTCGCCTACGGCGGAACCGATTATGACAAGCAACGGGACCATATTCTCGCCGGCATAGACCTGCTCATCGGGACGCCGGGGCGCATCATCGACTACTTCAAGCAGGGCGTGTTCGGCCTGCAGGAAGTCGAGGTCGCCATCCTCGACGAGGCCGACCGGATGTTCGACCTGGGCTTCATCAAGGATATTCGCTACCTGCTGCGGCGCCTGCCGGATCCGGACAAGCGGCTGAATATGCTGTTCTCCGCGACGCTATCCAATCGCGTCATGGAGCTTGCCTACGAACATATGAACGACCCGGAACTGATCCGCATCGAACCCGACAAGATGACGGTCGACCGAGTTCGGCAGGCGATATTCTTCCCATCCAACGAAGACAAGATGCCGTTGCTCGTCGGCCTGATTCGCGAGATGGGCAAGTCGCGCATCATGGTATTCGTCAATACGAAGCGCGAAGCTGAACGCGTCCAGGCCTACCTGCAGGCGAACGAGATCGACGCGAACGCGATTTCAGGCGACGTTCCGCAGAAAAAGCGCCTCAGCATGCTCATGCGATTCCAGAGCGGCGAACTGCCGGTACTGATAGGTACCGACGTCGCCTCGCGCGGTCTGCACATCCCGGGCGTCCAGTACGTCATAAATTATGACCTGCCGCAGGATCGCGAAGACTACGTGCATCGGATCGGGCGCACGGCCCGCGCCGGTGCCACCGGCGATGCCATCAGTTTCGGTTGCGAGACTTACGTCATTTCGTTACCCGATATCGAGGACTATATCGGGCATCGCATCCCCGTCGCGAACTACGATCGGACCCTGCTGCCGAAACTCACGAAGCCGGAATTCAAGCGCCGGCGCCCGCCGCCGGGCAAGGCGCGCGGCCCGCGCCAGGGCGGCGGCCGGCGGCGCGGACCGAAGCGCGACTAGCAGGATGTTGAAAAAGGTCTGGACGACCTTTTTCAACATCCTGCTAGGCCAGGTCCCCCAGGCCCTCGATGCCGGGCACGTCCAGGGCCGTGCGGGCCGGCTTGCTCGTATCCGGCCGCGTAATATTGAGGAGGCGGCGAATCCCGTAATTCCGCGCGCTGTGCAGGACCGGCAGAGTGTCATCGATGAACAGCGCCTTTTCGGGATCGAAGCCTTCCCGCGCATGCAGTGACTGCCAGAACGCAGCGCTTTCCTTCGGGAAGCCGACGTCGTGTGCGCTGTAGATCGCATCGAAATACGATTCGAGGCCGGTCACTTCGGACTTCAGGTCCAGCGTGTCGCGATGCGAATTGGTCACCAGCAGCAGTCTTCGCCCCGTCCCGGATACGGTATCGAGGAACTCGCGCGCCCCGGGCAGGTAACCGATACGCGACCTGTGCTCGCGATGCAGGGCTTGCACGTCGAGCTTCAGTCGCTCGCTCCAGTGATCGAGGCAGTACCATTCGAGCGAACCCTGGTGTTTCCGGTACTGTCCGAACAGCTCGTCCCTCGCGGCATCCGGCGCCAGGTCGTTGAGGCGCGCATACACGCTCGGGATGAGATCCAGCCACATGAAATTGTCATAGGCCAGATCGAGGACCGTGCCATCCATGTCCAGCATCAGTACTTCGCTGTCTTCGAGCGTCCGTGGCGGATTGACGTGCATGATCGTGCCTGGCGGCCTGTCCCGCCCGCGATTATGGGACAGCCCGGGCGCTGGCGCCACGCGCGCCTTCGCTTATACTGCCGGTCCCCGTGCACCGGACATGACAGATGAAGGACAGGGCGCAGCTGATCGAACCCCTGGTCGAACTGGCCGAGGCTGCAGGCCGGGCCATCCTGGCTGTTTACGAGACGGACTTCGCGGTCCGGCACAAGGACGACGATTCGCCGCTGACCCAGGCCGACCTGGCGTCGCATCGCTGCATCGTCGCCGGCCTGCGTGCGCTCGACCCGTCGACCCCGATACTCTCCGAGGAAGGCGGCATGCCGGATTTCGCCGAACGCAGCCGCTGGTCCGAGTACTGGCTGATAGACCCTCTCGATGGCACGAAAGAATTCGTCAATCGAAACGGCGAGTTCACCGTCAACATTGCGCTGATCAACCGCCATCGTCCGGTGCTGGGGATCGTGCACGTGCCGGTCAAGGGCCGGACCTACGTGGGCTGCGAGGGACATGGTGCCGAATTACGTGAGCGCGGCAGGGCGCCGCGGACCATCCGGGTCGCAAGCGACAGTGCCGCGCCGGTTCGCGTCGTCGGCAGCCGCTCGCACCGCGGCGCCAGCCTCGATGCGTTCCTCGCCCGGCTGCCTGATTACGTGATGCACCCGGTCGGCAGCTCGCTGAAATTCTGCATGGTGGCCGAGGGCGCCGCCGACGTGTACCCGCGCCTCGGGCCGACCTCGGAATGGGACACGGCCGCCGCCCAGGCGGTTGTCGAACAAGCCGGCGGCGAGGTCCTGGAACTTGACGGCAAGCCATTGTTGTACAACAGGAAAGCGGACATCCTGAATCCGCATTTCCTGGTCGCGGGCCCGCGCGATCACGACTGGGTGGCGCTGGCCTCGGCCACTGCCTGAACTCCGGCGGCGGACGGACTGCTATCATTATCGAGGCCACCACCAGTCCGGATCACGCTCCGTTGCCATGACCGACAACGTCGACACCGAATCGTTCAAGAACCTGGTCCTCCTGAAGGAACTCCGGGTCAATCATCGTGATCTCGACGACCTGATCGACCGGCTGTCGCACGATCCGCTCGTCGACCAGCTGCGCATACGTCGCCTGAAGAAGCGCCGCCTGATGCTGAAGGACATGATCGCCCGGCTCGAGAGCGAGCTGATTCCCGACATGGACGCCTGAATCGCTCGCACACCGTCGCATCTGCGACCGCACAGGAACAGGGTTGCGCGACGCGCCGGCTGCGCCTGTCAGCTACCCAACTGGTAGGCGGCGAGCGCGCCGAGATAGCCGAGCGTGGTCATGTAAGCCCATGCGAACAGCGGCCAGCGCAGGCTGTTGGTCTCGCGCCGCATCACAGCGAGGGTCGCGACGCACTGCAGGCAGAAGGCGTAGAAGATCAGCAGGCCGATGACCATGGGCAGCGTGAAGACCGGCCGGCCGTCCGGCCACTTCGCGTTCCGGAGTCTCGACGACAACGTCGCCTCGTCCGCCTCGTCGCCCACCGCGTAGACCGTGCCGAGGACCGCGATGACAACCTCGCGCGCCGGGAAACCGGCGATGACCGCGGATGATATCTTCCAGTCCCAGCCGAGCGGGCGAAACAGCGGTTCGATGAACTTGCCGGCGCGGCCGAGCGCACTCTGTTCGAGCTGGGCGGCGGCGGCTTCGTTCTCCAGCCGCTGTACGGCCAGGTCGAGCGCCTCGCCGCTCAGCGTGACCGCAGCCCGGTCGCGTTGTGCGGCGAGTTCCCCGGCAACCTCCTCCGACTGCGGAAAATAGGCGAGCGCCCAGATGATGACGGCCACCGAGAAGATGACCGTGCCGGCGCGGTACAGGAACACCCGGGCCCGGCCCCAGAGCTGTATCAGCACCGTGCGCAGGTTCGGTTTGCGGAACTCCGGCAGCATCAATGCAAAGGTCGGCTTCGGTCCGTGCAGGGCCGTGCGGCGGAGCAGCAACGCGGTCAACAGGCCTGCCGCGATGCCCAGCATGTACAGCCCGAACAGCACGAGGCCTTGCAGGTTGAAAAAGCCGGCCGTCTCCTGGGGCACGAACGCGGCAATAAGCAGCGCATAGACGGGCAGGCGCGCCGAGCAGGTCATGAACGGAGCCGCCAGTATCGTCGCAATCCGGTCGCGCCGGTTCGGTATGACCCGCGTTGCCATGATGCCCGGCACAGCACAGGCAAAACTGGAGATCATCGGGATGATCGACTGCCCGGACAACCCGACCGAGCGCATGGCCCTGTCCATCAGGTAGGCGGCGCGGGCGAGGTAGCCCGAATCCTCGAGCACGATGATGAACAGGAACAGGATCAGGATCTGCGGCAGGAAAACGACGACGCTGCCGACGCCGGCGATAATGCCGTCGACCAGCAGGCTCGCAAGCATGCCCTCCGGCAGCGCGGCGCCGATGAGCGATCCCAGCGCTCTCGCCCCGGCGTCGATCGCGTCCATCATAGGCGTCGCCCAGGCGAAAACGGCCTGGAACACGACTGCCATCACGACGAAGAGGCCAATGGTGCCGGGCACCGGCCGGTTCAGCCAGGCGATGATGCGTGAACTCCAGCTCATCAGCACCGGTGCGCGCTGAACCACCTCGTCCATGACTTCGCGCACCCAGGTGTAGCGATGCCTCGCCTCCTCGGCGAGTGATGGACGGCCACGGAAAACCCGCGCGCGCAATTCGTCCAGTCGCCTGTGGCCATCCGCACCCAGGAGCCCGGCGACATGCGTCTCGAGCTCACCCGGTCCGTCGACGAGCGCGCGCTCGATCTCGGTACGGGTGACCGCATCGGGCAAATCCCTCGCCAGTTCGCCCGCGGCAGCCGACAGTGCCGGCCAGAATTCGGGGACGTCCGGCGCGGCCGCGCCGGCCAGCCGTCCGAGCGCCTCGCGCAGCCGGTCGAGGCCCCTGCCCGTCGTTGCGACGACGGGGCAAACGGTGACCCCGCCAAGCCGTTGCTCCAGCGCCGGGAGGTCGATGCGTATGCCCTCTGCCTCCGCCGCATCGGTCATCGTCAGCGCAATGAGGACGGGCAGTCCGAGTTCGAGCAGCTGCTGCGTCAGGTACAGGCCCTGGTAGAGGTGCGTCGCGTCGAGTACGACCAGGATACCTGCTGGTCTCGCCATGCCCGGCATACGGCCGAGGATCACGTCGACGGCGATGCGCTCCTCGAGCGAATGTGCGCTGAGCGCGAACGTGCCGGGCAGGTCGACCAGCTCGAGCGATATGTCGCCCGCCCTCGCTACGCCGACGTGGCGCTCGACGGTTACGCCGGGGTAGTTGCCCGTCTTCTGCCGCAGGCCGGTCAGGCGGTTGAACAGCGTGCTCTTGCCACTGTTGGGATTGCCGACGACCACGATCGACGCGCTGGGATGCTGGCGAGTCTTGATCTGGTCGACAGCGACTCCGATGACGGACGATTTAGCCAATGCTGTCTACTGGCCGGACGGTGAAGTAGCGAGCGTGCTCGCGGCGCAGCGATATCGCGTTGCCGAACATCCGGAACTCGAGCGGGTCGCCGCCGATCGCCGAACTGGCCAGCTCGACTTCCGCACCCTCGACGAGACCCAGGACCATCAGGCGCTGCACGACCGGGTCCGCGCAGTCGACGGACGCGATCACGTATCGGATGCCGCGCTCGAGTGATGCAAGTGTCATGGCTGGGTTCGCTGTAGCTGGGGGGCTGCTGCCCCGGAGTCGAGGCAGAAATGATAACGATTCTCATCTAGCCCTACAATGCGGCTTTCACGCATTGCGCACCGGTAGCAGGCGGATCTCAGCCCTCGGCCTTGCCCCGCCCTGCCGCGGCTGGCCCGATGTGCGCCGCCCCCCGCTCGCGGGCCAGCCGCACCTGCCGGCGGCGCTCCTCGAGCCGCCGGGCGCGCTCGTCCTCGAGCCCGGAGACGCAATGCGGGCAGGATACCCCCTCCCGGTAGTCGGGCGAGGCCAGGTCACCGGCGGACAGGGGCCGGCGGCAGGCGTGACATTGCACGTAGCCACCCTCCTCCAGGTCGCGGTCGACGGCGACGCGCGTGTCGAACACGAAACACTCACCGTTCCAGCGGTTGTCACGGCCCGCCATCGCGTCGAGATAGTTGAGTATGCCGCCCTGCAGCTGGTTGACCTCGGTAAAGCCCAGTTCCAGCATCAGCGCGGTCGCTTTCTCGCAGCGGATACCACCCGTGCAGAACATCGCCAGCGGCCGGTTCCGGTCTTCGGCGGCCAGGCGGGCGGCGAAGCCGGGAAAATCGCGGAAGCTCGCCGTGCCCGGGTCGAGCGCATTCGGAAAGGTCCCGACCTCGATCTCGTAGTGGTTGCGCGTATCGATGACCAGCGTGTCGGGCCGGTCGAGCAGGGCGTTCCACTCCTCGGGTGACACGTGCCTGCCCGTCCGCCGCTGGGGCCGCAGGTCGGGGCGGCCGAGCGTCACGATCTCGGCTTTGACGCGGACGCGCAGGCGGCGGAACGGCGGCCCGGACGCCGGGGTCCAGCGTGCATCGATGGGTTCATCCAGGCCGAGCGCCGACCCCAGCCAGTCGAGGACGGCCCCGATGTCCTGCCTGGCGCCGGTCAGCGAACCGTTGATGCCCTCTGCGGCGACCAGCACGGTCCCCAGCAATTCGTGCTCTTCACACAGTGCCTGCAGACGATCACGCAGCGACCCTGGGTCGTCGAGGTCAACGAAGCGGTAGAAGGACGCGACGGTAGTCATCGGTTCAGTCGGAAATGGATTCTTCGGCGGCTGACACGGTCAGCGACAGGATACTATGGCGAATCTCTTCGCCGAGAACCAGCCGCGCATCCTCGCCGATCCGCGTGATGCTCTCGTCGAACTCGAGCTTGCCCTCTTCATTACGCCTAAGCACATCCAACGCACGCAGTTCGCTGATGAAATCGTGGAACAGGCTTCGATCGAAAAAGTCGGGCGAGTGCAGCCCGTAGATCATGGACAGGCGCTCGGCGCTCTTCTGGCAGAGTTGCTCCAGTTCCGCCCGCGTCAGCGCTCCCGAACCGTTTTTCGCCAGCAGCGCGATGGCGAGATAGAAACGCTGCAGCATGGGCACCATCGACTGGCCGAGCATGAGGAGCTGGTAGGCTTTGGCCGACCCGGCCGGCGGCCGGACCAGCATCTTCTTGTCGTGCCCGCGGGTGAGCAGCCCGAGATCGATCAGGGCCTCGATTGCGGACGTCGTTACGTCGTCGACGTCCTTGCCTTCCCACTTGAGGCAGAGCTCCTCCTTCATGAACGGATAGATCATGTCGACGAGCCGGACCAGCTCCGCATGCTCGAGCTGCCGGCCCTGGATGAAGCAACAGGCGACGGATGCGGGGACGGCAAACAGGTGCAGGATGTTGTTGCGGAAATAGGTCATCAGTACCGCTTCGTGCTCGCTCATCGTCACGATGGCGCCGAGCGGATGCTCGATCAGGCGAATGACGCCCAGATCGCCACCATGCGCGACGATTGCCTCGGGCGTCCAGTCGGGCCAGGTCACTGTATCGGAGTAGCGGAACCGCTTCAGCAGGTCCAGGTAGAGGGCAAGCTGCCGCTGCAGTTCCTTTACGCCGATCTTCTGGCGCGGCGTAGACAGCAACACGAGCGCCAGCAGGCTGATCGGCGTAACCGCGGCCGCGGAGTTGATCCCGCCCATGATGCGCCGCCCCAGCTCGTCGATGATCCCTGAGATCCAGGGCGGCCGCTCGCCGTTGCCGGTCGGGGCATCGCGCCAGTCGGGCCTGACCTCCCCGAGTACCGCCTCGATGTCGATCGGGTCGCCGACGTTGACGTAGACCTTGCCGAAACGCTCCCTGAGCGCGCTGACCGAGCGGATCAGGCCGATGAGGGACTCCTTCCGTTTCGTCGCGCCCGAGAGCTCGCGAATGAAGGAATCGCCCTCGATCAGCTTCTCGTAACCGAAATAGACAGGGACGAAGACAATCGGCTTGCCGGGATCATGCAGGTAGGAACTGACCGTCATCGCCAGCATGCCCGCCTTGGGTGCAAGCAGCCTGCCAGTGCGGCTGCGCCCCCCTTCGACGAAGTATTCGATCGCGTGGCCCCGCACGAGGATTTCGTGCAGATAGGCATTGAATACGGCGGCATACAGCTTGTTGCCCTTGAAGCTGCGCCGCAGGAAGAACGCGCCGCCGCGCCGGAGTATCGCGCCGACGATCGGAATGTTCAGGTTGATGCCTGCCGCGACATGCGGAACGCTCAGTCCCTGGTGATAGACGATGTAGCTCAGCAGCAGGTAGTCGAAGTGGCTGCGATGGCAAGGCACGTACACGATTTCCTTGGTCGCGGCTACTTCGTGCAGGCGGTCCGCGTGATTCAGCTCGATGCCATCGTAGATCCGGTGCCACAGCCAGCCGAGAAAGCGCTCCACCAGGTGTACGGTCGAATACGACAGGTTGGCCGCAATCTCGAGCGCGTATTCGCGTGCTTCCCGCTCCTTGCGAGCCACCAGCGTGACGTGCTCGCCCGCGTCCTGCGCGATCGCCGCCCGGACGCTCGGGTTACGCAAGACGGAATTGATAAGGGTTCGCCGGTGTGACAGGTCCGGACCGACCGTCGCATTACGGCGCTTGCGAAAGTGAACGCGCAGGATCCGCGACACCTTGCGGTACGCGAGCTCCGTGTCGCCGAGCTCGCTCGCGAAGGTCGACAGGGGCAGCGGTTCGCTGTAGCGCAACAGCGTGTTGCGTCCCTGGAACAGCGTGACGAAGAACTTGCGGGTTCGTCCCGCGACCTCCCAGTATTCGGAGAACAGCAGCTTCAGCCAGGAACCTTCCTTGTCGGGCGAGCGGCCCCAGTAGATCGCGACGGGGACCAGCAGCAGCTTCGTGTCGCCGCTGTCCGCCGCCGCCTCGATAATGCGCTTCAGGCGCATCGAACCCCTGAGGCGCGGCCGTCGGAATAGGAAGCCCTGCATGCGGCGCAGCACGACGACCCGGCTGCTCTCGGTTACGCCCCCGAATTCGATGGAGCCGGTCGGCGACGGCAGCCCGTGCAGGCGGCACAGTCGTTCGAGCGCGAGGGTATCCGCAAGGCCTCCCGTTTCGAGCACGTAGCAGACCGGGACGGCCGGGTCCGGGAGCAGGCTCGCGGGATTGTCCGGCTGCACGGCCGGCCTCGCCCAGGTGGCGAAGATCTTGCCGGCCAGCCAGTAAAGCGGCTGCAGAAGTTGGCTGACGAAACTCATGGAAGCGCAATCTTACCGCAAGGCCGGATGCACCAATCCGTTGATTTTTTTTTATTATTCAGATTCGGCGCCCCCTCAGGGATCGCCATCCTCGGCCTTCTTCATGGCCTCGTCCAGCTCGTCCTTGCGTTCCAGCGCCTCCGCTTCAACCTGCCTCGCCTTGTCCAGCGACTGCAGCATCGGCTCGGCCAACTCGCTGCGCTCGGGTTCGCGGGCAGTGCCATCGTCGGAGGGTCCACAGGCCGCCGCCAGGCTGGCGAGCAGCAGGGTGCAGGTGCGTACGGGATCAGCCATGTCGCGCTCCTTCGATATTCACAATGAAACGCTCGAGCAATGCGTTGATTTCGCCGATGTTGGCCGTCAGCCGATGATCGCCGTCGACTATGTGCAATGTTGCGGCACAGGCCCGCGCGTAACGGATGCTGTTTTCCACCGGCACGACGTCGTCGTGCCAGCCGTGCACGATCTCGATCGGGATAGCCGGCGGCGGCGGCGTCAGATCCTCGTAGCCGGGCATGTAATAAGCCGGCGCCAGGACGAACAGCCCGGCGGCGCCGACTTCGGCCGCGGCGGCCGTCGCCACGTGGCCGCCCATACTGGAGCCGACGAGCACCAGCGGAACCTCCAAGGCGTCGCACGCGTCGACGAGTTTCGCGACCCTCGCCGTCGGGTCTGCGATGCCCTGGTAATCTATGCTTTCGGCGCGGCAGCCGAGCCCGCGCACGCACTCCGCCATCGAACGTATCTTCGTGCCCCAGGGTCCGCTCTCCTGCCCGTGCGAGAACACGACGGTTGGTCTGGTCATACGAGTATCCCCTCCCCGTCCTGGCATCGGTCCTCGACCTGGCGCGCGAGCAGCCAGTCGCGGTCCTGGCCCCAGAATACGACATCGCCGAAGCGGAACGAGGGCACGCCCCAGAGTCCCGAGTCGAGCAGTGCCTCGCGATTATGCTCCGCTTCCTGCCGCCACGCGTCGCCGCCCAGCGCGGCCAGCGCATCGGACCAGGCGATACCGGCCTGCTCGACGATCCGCCGCAGGCCAGCGTCCGTCGCGACATCCCGCGCGTCGTCCCAGATTGCCTGGCCGGCCGCGAGCAGGAATTCGCGCTCGCGGCCGAGTTCCTGCGCCAGGCCGAGCACCGCGAGGCAGCGTTCGGTCCCGGCACCCAATGGGTCGCAGAACTTTCGGAACGGGATGCCGCGCCAGGCTGCTTCGCGCTTCGCGTCCGTGATGATGTACAGCAGCTTCTCCCGGGGCACCGAGAGCCCCCGCATCACCATCGGCAAGACACCGCGGACGCGCAGGCGGATCCCGAACGCGTCGGCGATACGGAACGTGCGCTCCAGCGCGAGGTAGGAATACGGGCTCCGGAACGAGAAGAAGAACTCCAGCTCGGGCAGCTGGCCGGCGTTGGCCGGCACGGCCGCCGGCAGGCCGAGCCGCATTGCCTGGCGCAAGGCTGCGAGGCCCTCGGTTTTCGCGGCCTGGTGCCGGACGCCGAGCTTGTCCAGCCGCTCCGCCAGGTAATGCAGCCGGTCGACTCCCCAATACCACTCGCCGCCGTAATGGAGCATCGCGCTGTCGTAATGGCCGAGCTCCCGCAGGCGGCGCTGGTTGCGTTCGATCAGCTCGCTCGCGGATCCGTCGCCCGGGAAATTACCGAGCAGCCGGCCAACGCCGCCGGTATCGCCGCGCCAGTAGGCGGACAGCGCGGCGTGACAGAGTTCCGCAAAGCCCGGATTGTCCTGCTCCCCGGCAAGCAGGTCGAGCAGCGCCCGGCGCCGCTCGATGACCGGCGTATCGCCCTTGTCGAGAAAGGGAACGCCAAACTCCCGTGCCATCAGCCGGCAGTCGGCCAGCGCGTATTCGTTCCGGAGTTCCGCATGCGGCGCGTACTCGCCGCCGAGCGCCTGGCAGAGCAGTACCTCGATCGTCACGTCATACGCCGCCTGCAGTTCGGGCAAGAAGAGCGACACCAGGTAGGAATACGGGTCGTCGAGCTGCAGAAAAACCCGGACATGGTGCGGCCGGCGACCGAGCCGGCGCCGCGCTTCCGCCGCCGCGCGGCGCAGGGACAGCGCCGGCGCGCCGAGGAACAGGCCGAGGGCTTCGGACCGGATGCGGGATTTCAGGCTCATCGCTCGTCCCAGGCCGGACCGGGCTTCCACAGGAGCTCGTCGAGATCCGGCTGCCAGCGATACTTCCGCATATCGACCCGGCCGGCAAGCACCGGCACCCCTTCGGCCTCGAGGCGCTTCTTTTGCTCCCGGAATGCCCGGCTGCCCTGCGGGAAGGCGATCGTGCCTGCGGAGTGCAGGATGCGATGCCAGGGGACGTCGTGGCCCTGCGGCAGGCTGCGTAACGCCGTGCCGACCTGGCGGGCCCCGCGGGGAATGCCGGCAATCTCCGCGATCTGACCGTAACTTGCGACGCAACCGGCCGGCACGTCGCGTATCGTCGAGAAGATCCTCTGGTAGCGTTCTGCCTGCGCGCCGGCCATCCGCGTGTCGCTCAGGCCAGCCCGAGCCGCGCCCGGATCTCGCGGCGAGCCTCCTCGAGGACGGTTTCGCGATCGAGACTGTCGAGGATTTCCTCCACCACCTGCTTCGGCCCGCCGGTGCCCCAGGACTTGCCCTGCGCCAGGTACTCGCCCGCGACGCGCCCGACGACGTAGGTGCTGTAGTACGCGATCGCACCCTGCGCGCCTGCCGTGAGTATCGTCGACAGCCCGAGGCTGCCGACCTTCAGCGCACTGGACACTGCATGCAATGCCCAGACGCTTCCCATCAGTGCCGCGGCCTCGGCGGCAATGACCCCGACCAGGGAGCCTGCCTCTCTCTTCGAGAGCGGCAGGCCGTAGACGCGCGACAGGTGCATCACCATGCCGACGTCGATGAAAGCCGCCGCGAACAGGTCTGCAACCGGGATCGGGTTGAACGCGACGGCGACACCCTTGGCGACGCAGTAGCTCCTGACCAGGCGCTCGCCGAGCTTTCGCCTCGCGTTCAGGATGCGGCGCCCGACCTGGTCCGACAGGTCCGCCGCGAACAGGCTCGCGTTCAGCGCGGCCAGCGTCTTGCCCTCGGACTCGAAGATCTCCCACAGCCGCAGCCTGAGCTGCTCAACTTCCGGCGGCTGCGGCCGGCTGCCGGTCGTTTCCCGGCCGGCGGCATCGATCGTCAAGACGGCCTGCGGCCGCGGTTCCGCTGCGACCGCCAGGACGTCGCGCGGCTGCACGAGCCCCGCGGTCTTCTCGCGTATCGAACCGAGCAGCGCCTCGATCTCGGCGCTGGTGTACAGGTCGCGCTTGTTGAGCACGACGATGACGGGCCTGCCCTGCCCGACCAGCGTCTTCAGCGCGCGCCGCTCCGTTTCCGTGATATCGCCGTCGAGCACGAACATCACGAGGTCGGAGCGCTGCGCGACTTCGCGGGCGAGTTCCTCGCGCGCCTCGCCGCCGGCCTCGTCCAGGCCCGGCGTATCGATCAGGTAGACGCCGCCGGCCTCGACCTCGGACCATGCCTCCATCGTGCTGCGCTTCGTCTCGCCGTGCAGCGGGCTCACCGAGAACCGCTGCTCGCCGATCAGCGCATTCAGCAGCGACGACTTGCCGGTGCTGACGCGGCCGAGCACGGCGATGTGCAGGTGCCCGTGAGTCAGCTTGTCGAGCATTGCCTGCACCGCGGCATAGTCCTGCGCCAGCGACTCGCGCACGCCCTCGGGCAGGCGCGCGTCCGAGATCAGCTCCTGCAGGCTCTCGCGGGCGAGCGCAAGGTGGGACGCGCCGCCGTCGTCAGTCGCCTCGTCCCGACCCGGACTCCTGCTCCAGGGCCATCTCGGCAACTTTCCGAACACCCGCTTCAATATGTTCACCGATGTTTTCCTCGAATTCGCGCGCGGCAAGCGCGGGATCCAGCTCGCCGTATCTCGTCAGCGTCTGCGTCAGGCTGCGGCCGAGCGCGTCGAAGATCAGGCCGTAGGCTACCGCATGCACCAGTCCGCCGGCGACAGTACCCAGACCCGGAAACGCCTTGAGTGCATTGCCCGCCACTGCGAGCGCGAGCGGCAGCGCGCGCCCGACGCGACTCTGGGAAAGCGACAGGAACTCCTCGACGTCGAGATCCCGCGGCGCGACGTCGTAAAGCCCGCACAATTCCTTCGTCATCGTCGTCGCGATGTAACCCTGAATGATCACGTCGGTCCCGGGACTGACCGCCGCCAGCGAGCCGATCACGGCCTTGCGCGTCGCGCTGCGGACGATCTGCTCCGAGCGTTGCTGCCGGTAGCGCGCCTCCGCCTCGGCCAGTTTCTCGGCGGCGAGCTGGAACACGGCGCGGTCGCGCCGGGCGTCCAGCTCGACGACGCCGCGCTCGACCAGCCTATTGATCGCGACGACGAGCACGCCGATGTCGGCAGGACGGCGGCGCCTTGTCCGGGTCTCGCCACCCTCGCGCTGCTCGATCACCTCGGTTTCGCCACCGGCGGACACGGCCACGACGCGGTCGCGGTCTACCGCCCCGCCGAGGTCCATCAGGTGGTCGATCAGCCGCTGCATTAGGAGCGCCTGTTCGGCGGCCGTGTAGCGGTCCGACTTGTTCATGACCAGGATCACGGGCTTGCCGAGATCGAGCAGCCAGCGGAGCGCGTCCTTTTCCGCACGCGTGAGGTCACCGTCGCTGACGAACAATACGACGTGTGCGCGGCGCGCCTCTTCCGCGGCGACCCGATCGAGCGCCGGATCCGTCCCGGCCGTGCCGGGCACGTCGGTCAGCAGCAGTCCTGCGCCCTCTGCATCGCGCCAGCGATAGTGTCGTATCTCCCGGGTCGAGCCGCCGACGGCATCGATGCGCACCTCGGCCTCCGGAACCAGCGCCTTGATCAGCGAACTCTTGCCCGTGCTGATCTCGCCGAAAAAACACAGGTGTACAGTGCCGCTGGCCTGGCGCGCCGCGAGCTCCCGCAGCTCGGACTGCGCCGCCGCTACCTCGACGCCGGCGCGATCCGCGTCAGCAAGGCGGCGCTCGATGTCCTCCCGTGACATCGGCTTCGGGGTTGCGGCTTCCCTGCGCGGTTTGCGGCGTACCACGAGGCGAATGACAAGCCATATCGCGATCACCACCAGCGATGCCATTATCATGACGTAGCCGTACAGCAGCCAGCGTGGCCCCTCCAACAATCGGGCCCACACGTTCAGTGCCGATTCGGTGATGAAGACCAGCGCGGCTATCGCGATGACGAACACCAGGGCCAGCAACACGCCGATCGCGATCCGGATGAAACGATCGAGCTTCATAAGGCGCAAGACTGCCCGAAAATCAATCGGATAGAAAGCGGCCGGACAGGCTCGCCGGTCGCGCGCAAACCGGTACAATGCTCCGCCTGATGCCCGTGCAGCGGAGACAGTCGATGCCTGAATCGCGATACCGGACCGCCCCCCTGGCTTTCGTCACAGCGCTGGCGGTCGCAGCGCTGTCCGCCTGCAGCCCGGCGAAGGAGCCTGCGGCCGACAGAACCGCTGCGGCGGCGGAGCCTGCCGACCTGGTCATCACGGGCGCGCGCGTGTGGACCGGTAACGCGGACCAGCCGTGGGCCGAGGCGGTAGCGATCCTGGGTGAACGGATCCTGGCCGTGGGTACCGCGGCCGACCTCGAGGCCCTGGTCGGGCCCGACGCCGAGGTCATCGCGGCGGGAGGCAGCATGCTGGTACCCGGCTTCATCGACACGCACGTGCACCTGGTCGACGGCGGCTCGGCGCTCGCCTCGGTGCAACTGCGCGACGCAAGAACGCCCGAGGAGTTCTCGCGCCGCATCGGCGAATTCGCGGCCGGCATAGAACCGGGCGAATGGATCACCGGCGGCACCTGGGACCACGAAAACTGGGGCGGCGAGTTGCCCAGGCGCGAATGGATAGACGAGTTGACCCCGGACAACCCGGTGTTCATCCAGCGGCTGGACGGCCACATGGTGCTGACCAATTCGCTCGCGCTGAACCTGGCCGGCGTCGACGCGGACACGCCGGATGTCAGCGGCGGGGAAATCGTCCGGAACGCAGACGGCTCGCCGACCGGTGTGCTGAAGGACAATGCCATGGATCTCGTCATTGCCGCGATACCGCCGTCGGGCGAGGCGAAACTCGACCGCGAGGTGCAGGCGGCGATGCACTACTTCGCCGGCAACGGCGTGACGACGGTACACGACATGGCCGGCTTCGAAAGCCTGGCCGCATATCGACGCGCGCAGGCGCGAGGAGGGATGATCACCCGCATCTATTCCGTCGTACCGCTCGCGCAGTGGGAGCGCCTGCGCGACGAGTTGCAGGCCAACGGCCGTGGCGACGAATGGCTCAGGATCGGCGGCCTAAGGGCTTCATGGACGGCTCGCTGGGCTCCCATACCGCCGCCTTCCTCGAGCCGTTTACTGACACGCCCGGTGAATCCGGATTCCTGATCAACGAGCTCGACGACATGCGCGCATGGATTACGGCCGCCGACGCCGCCGGCCTGCACGTGATGACGCATGCTATCGGTGACCGCGCGATCCGCGACCTGCTCGACATATACCTCGACGTCGCGGAAGCTCACGGCGAGCGAGACCGGCGTTTCCGTATCGAGCACGCGCAGCACATACACCCGGACGACGTTCCGCGTTTTGCCGTTCAAGACGTCATCGCCAGCATGCAGCCCTACCACGCGATCGACGACGGGCGCTGGGCGGACCGCGTGATCGGCGAGGAACGCGCGAAAACGACCTATGCGTTTCGTTCGCTTATCGACGCCGGCGCGCACGTCGCCTTCGGCAGCGACTGGTACGTTGCGCCGGCGACTCCGCTGGAGGGGATCTACGCTGCGGTCACCCGCCAGACGCTGGACGACGCACACCCCGCCGGCTGGGTACCGGGGCAGAAGATCAGTGTCGAGGAGGCCCTGCGGGCCTACACGCTCGGGGGCGCGTACGCCGCCTTCGACGAAGACATCAAGGGCAGGCTGCTGCCAGGCATGCTGGCCGACATGGTGCTCCTCGAGCAGGACATCACGGCCATCTCGCCGGAGCAGATCCGTGACGTCCGCGTGCTGAAGACGATCGTCGGCGGCCGAGTCGTCTACTCGGCCGACTGACCAGCCGGACGGGCTCTTGGATGTTGCTGCGGCGGGTCATGGAGCACTGTCGCGAACAGAACTGGTTCGCGGTTCTCCTCGATTTCCTCGTCGTCGTCGTTGGCCTGTTCGTCGGCCTGCAGATCGACACGTGGTGGGAAGGCCGGCGGGACATTCGGCTGGAGCAGGTCTACCTCGCGGAACTCGCCGAAGACTTTGCCATCAACGGCACCCGGCTCCAGGGACGCATCGCAGAATCAGAGGCCATCCTGCGCGCGATGGTCGCGCTCCAGGAGCAGGCCGTGCATGCAATGCCGGACGCAGGCGGCGACGTCCTTGGCGCCTACGTCCGCGAGCTACAGAATATGCCGACGTTCATTGCCGTGGACCGGGCTTACAACAACCTCGCCGGTTCGGGCGACCTGAAGCTGATTCGCAGCCGCGAGCTTCGCAACGCGCTCGCAAGCTACTACTCGCGATCGGAAGTGATCGAACTGGTCCAGCAGACGCACGAGGCGGAACTCGTCCACACGTTCCAGCCCTACATCATCGCGCATCTCGATTACGCGGCGGTCGCGTTCGGCCGGCTTGCCGAATTTCCGCTGCCTGCCGCGGTGGAACCCGGCCTGCTGGTCGACGCGTTGCCAACGCGGGAGTTTCGCAATATCGTCACACAAAAGTGGATAATCATGTCCGACCTGCTGAACCAGTTTCGGAATCAACTCGAACGAAACAACGAAATCGAAGCGCTGATCGAGGCAAGCCGGGCGACCTGAGCGCCGGTCTCGCCGTCGCGGCCCGGAGCCCCCGGGCCCGCTTCCCCGTCGGATAAATACCTGGATTGGACTGACATGAGACTGCTGTTCCTGCGTACGGGCAATTCCTGCCGCTCGCAGAGCGCCGAGGGTTATGCCCGCCATTTCGGCGGCGACTGGCTCGACGTCGAGTCTGCCGGCATCGAGGCTCACGGCGAGAACCCTCGCGGCCGAGTGCAGGCATTTATCCATCACTGAGCGAACCATGAATATCTTCGAGCGCTACCTGACCCTGTGGGTCGGACTATGCATCATCGTCGGGATCGTTCTCGGCGAGGCATTTCCGGGCGCCTTTCAGCAAATCGGCGGAATCGAGCTTGCGCACATCAACCTGCCGGTTGCGGTACTGGTCTGGGCCATGATCATCCCGATGCTGATCAAGATCGACCTGCGCCAGCTGAAAGGGGTGCGCGAACACTGGCGTGGCGTCGGGGTCACGCTGTTCGTCAACTGGGGCGTCAAGCCTTTCTCTATGGCGCTGCTCGGCTGGCTGTTCGTCGGCCACCTGTTTCGCGACCAGTTGCCCGCCGAACAGGTCGACTCCTACATAGCCGGGCTCGTCATACTCGCGGCGGCGCCGTGTACCGCGATGGTGTTCGTCTGGAGCCACCTGATGAAGGGCGAGCCGCACTTCACGCTGTCCCAGGTTGCGCTCAACGACATCATCATGGTGTTCGCTTTCGCCCCGATCGTCGGCCTGCTGCTCGGGCTCTCCGATATCACCGTTCCCTGGGACACGCTGCTCTTGTCGGTGCTGCTGTACATCGTGGTTCCGTTGATCATTGCCAACACCTGGCGGCGGCGCCTGCTCGCCCGGGCGGATGGCGAGCGCCAGCTGGCCCGCGTCATCGAAATGCTCGGTCCGGTATCGCTCGTCGCCCTGCTGGCCACGCTGGTACTGCTGTTCGGCTTCCAGGGCCAGCAGATACTCGCCCAGCCGCTGGTCATCGTTCTGCTGGCCGTACCGATCCTGATCCAGGTGTTTCTCAATTCCGGGATCGCGTACCTGCTGAACCGCTACTTCCGGCTGCCGCACTGCGTCGCGGGCCCGTCGGCGCTGATCGGCGCCAGCAACTTTTTCGAGCTCGCGGTAGCCACCGCGATCGCGCTGTTCGGCTTCGAATCGGGCGCCGCGCTCGCAACCGTCGTTGGCGTGCTGATCGAGGTCCCGGTGATGCTCGCCGCCGTGCGCGTCGTCAACGCGTCCCGAGGCTGGTACGAGCGCGGTCCCGGTATCCCGGACCGGGCATAGTACCCGATCGCCCTACTGCGTCGCCGGCCCCTGCGCGCCGCCACAATTCGGCATATTTGCTCCCCCGCGCCGCCAGAATCCGGCCGTACAACGGTACCTGTGGCGACTAGTGGGAGAGCCGGCATGCAGGCAGCACGCGACAAAGGTATCGACTGGCGCCGCTGGCGCGATCTTTTCGCGGCCAGGCAGGACCGGCCGCTGCCGGATCCGTTCGCGCCGGAGCCCGCGCTGGCCGAGTTGCCAGGATCGCTTGCGCGTTCACTGGCGATCTTCCAGCTCGGCGAATCCGGCGGCGGCACGGTCGTCGGCCAGGCCAGGCACAGCGCCATCCGGGGCATCGACAGAGACTTCGCCGAGGCCATGGCGCTGTTCGTCGCCGAGGAACACCATCACGCCGAGCTGCTGGCCTGCGCCGTGCGCATGCTCGGCGGCGAACTGGTACGGAAGAACTGGACCGCGCGGCTGTTCGTGTTCGGGCGGCGGCTGATGGGGCTCCGGCTCAAGGTGATGGTGCTGCTCGCCGCGGAGGTCGTCGGCATCTGCTATTACCGCCTGATCGCTTCGCGCCTGCCGGATAGCAGGCTGAAGTCGGTGCTGCTGGACCTGGCCCGTGACGAAGCAACGCACCTCGAGTTTCACTGCGCGTTCCTGCGCACGCAGGCGGGCAGCCGATGGCGGCGTTTTGTCTTCCGGGTGGCATGGCGGACATTAATGCAGGCAGCGGGGGCCGTCGTCCTGATCGATCACCGGCATGCGCTGATCGATCTCGGCATCCCGTTCGAGACCGTGCGACGGCGCTGGTCCAGCATAGGCCGTCGCGCGGAATGGAAGGTATGCCGGGCGTCGCCGACCGGTGACGACAGCCAGCCGTTCTATTTTCCAGTCGCCTCCCGCGAGACTGCGGACGAACCCCTGACTGACGACGCCTGTTGCGAGACCCTCAGTCCGTTGCCAGGCGGTTGTACTTCCTGAGCAGTTCGACCAGCGCGTCGTGGTCTATCGCTTCGACCGTGTTGCCCTGGAAGCCTGTCATCGTGCGGGCGGCGACCAGCGCATTGACGATCGCTTCCTCGGTCGCGAGCACTGCGCCGACAAAGATCGGCGTCAGGTTCTCGTTGCCCATCAAGCGCACCGACAGGTCGGTCCCGGCGCGAAGTTCGCGGTTATTCGCCGTCGAGAAAGCAATAAAAATGTCGCCCGACCCGTTGCTGGCCATGCCGCCGACACGCGCGATGCCGAGCCCGGCCCGGGTCGCGACGCGATCGAGCTGGTGCGGCAGCAGCGGCGCGTCGGTGGCGATGACGACGATGATCGAGCCCATCTCGTCCTCGATCGGCATGCGGGCTTCGGCCGCCGCTGCGAGCGGCAGCTCCCTGCCGACCGGCACGCCGGCGATCTGCAGCAGCTCGCGCCAGCCGTAGTTGGCCTGGACGAGCGCGGCCACGGTGTACGTGCCGTCCGCCGTTTCGACGATGCGCGAGGCCGTGCCGATGCCGCACTTGAAATCGTAGCAGGTCATGCCGGTGCCGCCGCCGACGCCGCCTTCCTCGACTGGCCCGGCCTTCGCGCCCTCGATGGCGGCGTAGACGTGCTCGGGCCGCACGTAGAAGCCGTTCTCGTCGTTCAGCTCGCCGCCCCAGGTCTCGGCGACCACCGGGTCCGACCAGGCGTAGCCGGTGACGTCACGCTCCGCGTGGGTGACGCGCCACTTGATCGTTTCTTCGAACACCGTGCCCACGCTCTGGGTGCTGGTGAGCATCACGGGACCTTCCAGGAACCCGGATGCCCTGACCCAGATCGTGCCGGTCATCTCGCCGGCACCGTTCAGCACGGCCGTGCCGGCGAAAACCGGCGTCATGATCGAGCCCTGCCCGCGGGGCAGGATCGCGGTCACGCCGGTGCGCGCCGCGCTGCCGTTGTCGTAGTCGGCGATCACGGTCGCGTGGCCCACGGTCACCCCGGGGACGTCGGTGATCGCGTTCAGCGGCCCCGGCGTACCCTCGAAGGGGATACCGAGGTCGCGCGCCCGCGGCGGCGTGTCTTGCGCGTGGCAGGCTGCCGCCAGTACGACGCCGAGGAAGATCGAAAACAAGTTCTGTATCCGGGTACTCACGTTACCGCTCCGTTGCTCAGTTCTTGTCGTGGCCGTGATCGGTCGTCAGCGGGCTCAGGTAGTGCCTCTCGGTCAGGCCCCGCTTGCGCATCGCGATGCCGTTCAGGCATTGGCGAATGACGCGGGCCGAGTTCATCGCCGTCGTGTAACCGGGATCGACGAGGGGATTCAGCTCGACCAGTTCGAAGCCCACGACCTTGTTCTCGGCGCACAGGCCGCGCACGATCGGGAACACCTCGCGCGTCGTCAGGCCTGCCGGCTCCGGCGTGCCGGTGCCCGGCGTGAATGCCGGGTCGAGTACGTCGATGTCGAAGGAGATGAAAATGTACTCCGGACCGTCGAGCGCCTCGTCCAGCACGCGCTCCATCGTCGCCTCCCAGCCGTTCTTCTCGATCTCCGCCATCGTGTGGTAGCGCAGCCCGTTCTCGCGCATCCACTGGAAGCCCTGGTCGCTGGGCCAGGAACCGCGGAGCCCGACCTGGATAAAGTTCTGGCCCGGCACGAGGCCCTCGTTGAACAGGCGGCGCACCGGCTGGCCGTGCGAGATCATGTGCGCGCCGTAACCCACGCCCGCGTCGTAGTGCGCGTCGAAATGCACGATGCCGACCTTGCCGACCCCGTAGGCGTCGACGACGCCGGCCGCGTCCGGGTACATCAGCGAGTGGTCGCCGCCGACGATGAACGGGATCGTGCCGGTCGTCGCGACCTCGCGCACGATCTCGCGTATGTGCTCCAGGCTGCGCTCGGTCGACAGCGAATCGACGGCGATGTCGCCGTAGTCGACAATCGTCAGCTCGTTGAACTCCGAGACCATCGTGTGCATGTACTGCGGGTCCGACATGCCGACCCCCGTGTAGATCTCCGCGGTTCGCAGCGCCCGCGGGCCGTAGGCCGCGCCGCGAAAACCCGAGCCCATGTCGAGCCCCGCACCCATGATTGCCACGTCGACCTCGCCGGCCAGCAGGTCCGCTGGCGTCAGCGCCACCGGCAGGTTGAAGAAGGTCGGTATGCCCTCCTTCGGGCCGGCGTACAGGTAACGATTGATGTTGATCGGGCCGGGCGCACGCGGCGTGTCGAACTCGGCAGGCCGCCGCACCTTCCAGGCGTTGAAGCCGGGCGAGTTCGTGTTCAGCGGTATCGACGCCGGGTCGGTCTCGGGATTGAACTTCGAGAGCTCCGTGACCTTGATCATCGCGTCGATGTAGGCCTCGATCTCCTCGGGCGTCTTCGGCTCGAGCCGCGCGAACAGCAGCTCGTGGCGCTCGGCGAAGCCGAGCGCGTCCTCGCCGCGCAGGAAGTCGATCGTCTCCTGCGGCAGGCCCCGGACTTTCGCGGCCAGCGAATCCGGCAGGTCGACCGGCTGAAAGGGTTCCTCCTCCTGGGCCAGGCCGACGGCAGATATCGCGAGCAGCACCCATACCGCCAGGTAGCGGTCGGTCGTCAGATTCATTGGTTCCCCCTGCCCTGTGCGGGCACTTATTCGCAGGTCCACTCGCCGCCTATCTTACTGCAGAAATCCGGCGCGCCGCGCGCGTCCCACAGGTCGATAATGCTGCCGCGCCGGGCATAGTCTAGATACGCGGGATGCTTCATGAATTCATGCGCCCGGAAGATTATCCCGTCGCGCAACAGCCAGTCCGCATTGTTCCAGACCGGGTCCTCGGCGGTGACGATATCGCCGATCGCGCGCCAGTAGGCGTCCAGGTATCCGAATTGCAGGTACGCCTCCAGCAGTAGAACCTTGCTGATGTTATCGGGCGCTTCGGCACCCTTGACGGCGATCCACTCTCGCAGGAATTTTTCGCCGCCCCCGGACGCGGTGACGCCCTCCAGGATCGTCCGCACATCGTCGACCGTCCAACCGAATTTCTCGAATCTGCCGACCGACCCTATCGCCGCGTCGTACTCGCCGGCCACGAATTCGTCCATGCCGATATTCGACCAGTAGACGGTTCCGCCAACGTCGATTGCGCGGCGCCACGACTCGCGGGCCTCCTGCCGCCGCCCGAGGCCCCGCAGCGCGGCGCCCTGCCGGAAATGACTGAGCGACGACAGGGGTTCCAGCTCCAGCATGCGCTCGGCGCAATGCAGCGCATCGGTCACGTAGCCGGTCACCAGGTAAAAGTCGCAGAGGACCCTCGCGACGTTGTAGTCGCCGGGTGCGGCACGGTACGCCGCCTCCGTTGCCTCGATGGCGCGCTTCCAGTTGCCGACGCCCGGTTCGGCGATCGACGCAAGCAGCCGGGCGACGACCAGCGTCGGATCGACGGCGAGGGCCGCGCTGGCCGATTCGTATACCAGCGGTCGGGCGGCCGGCGACTCGATGCGCTCCCCGGCCGAGCCCCAGTACGCCAGTGCCTTCAGTTCGTGCGCCTTGGCGAACCCGGGATCGTACGTAATAGCCTGATCGAGCAGCGGCACAACGATATTCAGCGTTCGTGGATCCTCGTTACTCGTTATGTATGACAGGGCCTGCAGGTACAGGTCGTAGGCCGCCGCGTTGGTCGTCGGCTCGGCCCTACGCGGCAGGAAATGCAGCTTGAGCGCGCCGGCAATGGCGCCGGCCACGTCGTCCTGGATATCGAAGATGTCGGCCATCCGGCGATCGTAGGTCTGCGACCACAGGTGGAAGCCGTCGCCGACGTTGACCAGCTGCGCGGTGACCCGCAACCGGTCACCCGACCGGCGAACCGAGCCTTCGAGGACGGTGTCGACACCGAGCGCATCGCCGATTGCGCGCAGGTCCTCGGTCTTGTTCTTGAAGACGAACGACGAGGTGCGGCCGGCCACCTTGAGCTCCGGGATATTCGCCAGCAGGTTCAGGAGTTCCTCGGACAGCCCGTCCGCGAAATAATCGTCGTCACCCGACATATTGACGAACGGCAGCACGGCGATCGACTGCCGGCCGGTCGTCGCGACGACCTCGCCAACCTCCGGCGCGGCCGGCTGCGTTGCCTCCGACAGCCACAGCCGGTCGGCGAGCAGCATGACGACCGCGACCGCCAGCACGGCGATGATGACGAAGTCGAGCTTGCGACCGGTCTGCCGGGTGATCGAGGTGCTGCGGTCGACGTCCCTCTCGCGCTTGATGCCCTCGGGCGTCAGCTCGAAGGCCCAGGCGACGATCAGCGCGATCGGCAGGCCGAGCGCCAGGGCGACGACAAAGGATTTCAGCACCCAGTCCGGCGCGCCGAAGTTCTCGAACGCGAACTCCGCGACCTGCGCGAGCACCCATCCGGCGACGGCGTAGGCTATGCCGACGCGAAAGACGTTCCTTCGTTTCAGCTCGTCGAACAACGACGCCATGGGCTCCCTCCCCCAAGGGACCCGGGCATGATACCGGGAAATGAGTGTAAATCCCCAGTAAATCCGCTAACTTCGCCGCCATGACAAAGCCCGGCAAGTGGCAGTTCTGGATCGACCGCGGCGGCACGTTCACCGACGTCGTGGCTCTCCGCCCCGACGGCGGCATCGCGACGGCGAAACTCTTGTCCGAGAATCCGGAGCACTACGCCGACGCGGCGGCCGAGGGTATCCGGCGCTTCGTCGCCGGTTCGGGCACCGGCATCGAGGCGATAAAGATGGGCACCACGGTCGCGACCAACGCACTGCTCGAGCGCCGCGGCACGCCGACGGTGCTGGTGGTCACCCGGGGCTTTCGCGACGCGCTCGCGATCGGCTACCAGAACCGGCCGGACATCTTCGCGCTGCAGATCGTCAAGCCGCCCCCACTGTATGCGTCGGTCATCGAGGCGGTCGAACGGCTCGATGCCGGCGGCGGGATCGTCACCGCATTGGGCGAGGACGATGTCCGCGCACAACTTCAAAAGGGCTATGACGCCGGGCTGCGCTCGGTCGCGATCTGCCTGCTGCACGGCTACCGCTACCCGGCACACGAGCAGAGGATCGGCGAACTCGCACGCGAAACCGGCTACACCCAGGTCTCGCTGTCGCACGATGTCGAGGCGCTGGTCAAGTTCGTCAGCCGTGCCGAGACGACGCTCGCCGACGCTTACCTGACACCCGTGCTGAACAACTACATCGAGGGACTACGGCGCGAACTCCGGGGCGTCGCAGAGCCCGAGCGGCTGCTGTTCATGCAGTCGAACGGCGGGCTCGTACTCGCCGACGGCTTCCGCGGCAAGAACAGCGTGCTGTCCGGTCCGGCCGCCGGCGTCGTGGGCATGGTCGAGACGGCGTCGCGCGCGGGCTTCGAGCGCCTGATCGGCTTCGACATGGGCGGCACGTCCACCGACGTGTCGGCCTGGAGCGGCGAGTACGAGCGCAGCAACGATTCCGAGGTGGCCGGCGTGCGATTGCGCGCGCCGATGATGAAGATCCACACGATTGCCGCCGGTGGCGGCTCGATCCTGAAATTCAGGGACGGCCGCTACCAGGTCGGGCCCGAGTCCGCCGGCGCGAACCCGGGGCCCGCCTGTTACCGGCGCGGCGGCCCGCTCGCCGTCACCGACGCCAACGTCCTGCTCGGCCGCATCCCGGTCGAGCACTTTCCGCGGGTTTTCGGTCCGCGTGGCGACGAGCCCCTCGATGCCGAGTGCGTGCGGCAGCGCTTCGCGGAACTCGCTGCGACTGTCTCGGCCGGGCTCGGCTCGGACGTGACGCCCGAGGCCGTGGCCGACGGCTTCCTTGCCGTCGCCGTCGAGGGCATGGCCAACGCGATACGCAAGATCACGATCGAGCGCGGCGATGACGTGCGCGACTTCGTGCTGTGCTGCTTCGGCGGCGCGGGCGGGCAGCACGCCTGCAGGGTCGCCGAGGTGCTGGGCATGAAACGGGTCTGGCTGCACCCGCTGGCCGGTGTGCTGTCGGCCTACGGGATGGGGCTCGCCGACATCCGCGCCGAGCGGCAGGTATCCGCAGACGTGCCCTTCAACGAGCAGGAACTCGCCGCCCTGCGGTCGACGATCGAGGGCCTGCGCGCCGACTGCGATGCCGCGCTGGCCGCCCAGAACGTGCCCGCCGCGAACCGCCGTTACGGCGTCGCGCTGGGGATCCGCGTCAGCGGCTCGGACACGGTGCTCGACGTGCCACTCGGCGATGCGGCCGGGATGCTGGATGCCTTTGCCGGGCTGTACCGCAACCGTTTCGGGACCGAGCCGGACTCGGAGCGGCTGATCGTCGCGACACTGCGCGTCGAGGGCACGGGCATGGAGCAGGCGTTCAGCGACCCGTTCATAGCGGCCGGCGGCCGTCCGCAGGCTGCCGGCAGCGCCGAGATGTGGACCGGCACGAAGCGCGAGCGGGTGCCCGTCTACCGGCGCGACGCGCTCGGCAGCGGCAGCGTCATCGCCGGACCCGCCATCGTCGCGGAGGCCAATGCAACGACCGTCATCGACCCGGGCTGGCGTGGCAGCGTCAACGGCTGCGGCCACCTGCTGCTCGAGCGCAAGGCTCCGCTGGTCACCGCCGAGACAACGGCGGACGCGGTGCCCGACCCGGTGCGGCTGGAAATATTCAATCGCCTGTTCATGCACATCGCCGAGCAAATGGGCGTCGTACTGCAGAATACAGCGCTATCCGTGAACATCCGCGAGCGGCTCGACTTCTCCTGCGCGCTGTTCGACGCCGAGGGCCGGCTCGTGTCCAACGCACCGCACATGCCGGTGCATCTCGGCTCGATGGGCGAAAGCGTCCGGAGCGTCATCGCGGCGAAGGGCGGCGAACTCGGGCCGGGAGACGCGATCATGCTGAACTCGCCCTACAATGGCGGCACGCACCTGCCCGATATCACAGTGGTGACGCCATGGTTCGCCGGCGCCGGCCGGCCGCTGTTCTTCCTCGCCTCGCGCGCGCATCACGCCGACATCGGCGGCATATCGCCCGGGTCGATGCCGCCGGATAGCCGTCATATCGACGAGGAAGGCGTGCTGATCGACAACTTCTGGCTCGTGCGCGCCGGACGGTTCAGGCTCGACGAGGTCAACGCGCTGCTGACCGGCGCCAGGTACCCGGCCAGGAACCCGCGCCAGAACGTCGCCGACCTCAAGGCGCAGCTCGCCGCCAACCAGCAGGGGATACGGCAGCTCGAAAAAGCCGTCGCCCGCTACGGCATGGACACCGTCCAGCGCTACCTGCGTTATGTGCGCGAGAACGCCGCTACCAGCGTACGCCGCCTGCTCGGTTCGCTGCGCGCCGGCGAGTTCGAATACGAGCTCGATTCGGGCGAGCTGATCCGCGTGCACGTATCCGTCGATCACGCAGCCCGTATGGCGACGATCGACTTCGACGGCACGTCGCCGCAGTCGGAGAGCAATTTCAATGCGCCTGAGGCCGTGACGCGTGCCGCCGTGCTGTACGTCTTCCGCAGCCTGATCCGCGAGGAGATCCCGATGAACGAAGGCTGCCTGGAGCCGCTGGCGATCCGCATACCGGCGGGCAGCCTGCTGAGCCCGAGTTATCCTGCCGCCGTCGTCGCCGGCAACGTCGAGACCTCGCAGTGCGTCACCGACGCGCTGTATGGCGCGCTCGGCACGCTGGCCGCCTCGCAGGGCACCATGAACAACTTCACCTTCGGCAATGCGCGCGTGCAGTACTACGAGACGATCTGCGGCGGCGCCGGCGCGGGCCCGGGTTTCGACGGCTGCGACGCGGTGCATACGCACATGACGAACTCGCGGTTGACCGATCCCGAGGTGCTCGAACTCCACTTTCCCGTGCGGGTCGAGGCCTTCGCGATCCGCGAAAACTCGGGCGGCAAGGGCCGGTGGCACGGCGGCAACGGCGTTGTGCGCATGCTGCGCTTCACCGAGCCGGTCGAGGCCGCGATTCTCGCGAATCATCGCCGCATCGCGCCTTTCGGACTCGCCGGCGGCGGCCCCGCACAGACGGGCGTCAACCGCGTCCTGCGCGCCGACGGGCGCGAGGAACGGCTCCCGGCCTGCGCGTCGGTCGAGCTCGCTGCCGGCGACCTGTTCTCGATCGAGACGCCCGGCGGCGGAGGCTACGGCCCGGCCGGGAAGACGGACGGCTGACTCCGGGCAGCCAATACGCGGACGTTCGCTGCGCGCCTGCGAGCACCAATTCGTACAAGTCCCGATTGCTATCGAGCGCCATCCCGTTAGCCTGTCGATGGTAAAGGCAACAAAGGCGAGGTCCGGCTTCGAACCGCCGGCACGAGCCGCGGGTAATCCAGCCGGCAATACGTGTCCACGGGCACTCTCCACGCATTCCGGCAACATCCGGCGATCGAGATCGCGGTGCCAGGGTCGGCGGTGGCGGCACTCGTCATGGGTGGTCTCGTTTACGTCGTCGACCGGGACTGGACCTCGACCCAGTTCCTGGCAGCTTTTGCCGGGCTGCAACCCGGGGTCTCGGGCCTGTTCGGTCCGCTCGGACCGGTCCTGCCCTCCTTCCTGCACGCGTACGCGTTTGCGCTGCTGCTGATCCTTCTCATTGGCCGCACACGCCGCGCCGCCGCCGTTGGCGCCGGCGCATGGTTTGCCTGCGCTGCGGCCCTTGAATTCCTGCAGGCCCCGTCGCTGCAACGGCTTTTCATCGACCACGCGGTACCGGCCTCGGCCGCACCGCTACTCCACAGCATCCAGTCATACGTATTGAACGGGCATTTCGATCCGGGCGACCTGGTAGCCGCCGGACTCGGCTGCGCCGCGGCCAGCGCGATTTCGTCCGTTCGGGAGGCACCACCATGAACATCAAGACTATCGGCGACTTGCGTTATTTCTGGATCGCGGCCCTCGTAACGATCGGCGTCGCAACGACTATCGCATCGGGCGGCGGCGGAGGATCGGGTGGCTCCGTGGAACCGCCACCCCCGACCGGGGGGCCGACACTGACTATCACGGCCGCCAATGGTACAGCCGTGTCATCGGCCGTACTCGTTTCCATCGGCGCCAGCTTCGACCTCGCCGACATCTCGAGGATCGACCTGGTTCTGCCGGCGGCCGCGGGCTTGGCAGCGCCGTCCCGGTCGAGTTCCCTGCAGGGATTCGGGGCCCAGGCCGGGGTCCTGGCGAACTGCCCGAACGGCGGCACCGTCGATATCACGGAGACGGTTGCAGACCCGACGAAGCCGACGATCGGCGACCGCATCGTCGCCGTATTCACGGAATGCGACAACAACGACGGGTACGTGATCAGCGGAACCGTCGACCTGACGATCGCCGCACTGCAGGGCGACCCGTTGACCGATGTCTTCCTGGTAGGATTCGAGACCCTGCTCACCGACGTCGTCGTAACCGAGGGCACCTTCGTATTCACCGCGGACGGCGACTTCCTCCTGACCTACGATTCGCTCGACTTCCCGGTCCTCACGATCACGCTCGCGGGCTCCAGCCTGCAAGTCGGCGAAAACTCCCTGGTCGCAACTCTCAGCAACTTCGATCATTCGCTGAGCGTGGACATGGGAGTCATTCCGGACACCAAGCTGGCGGATGCCCTCGGCCGCCTGCAGAGCACGGCGCTGGGCGGCTCGGTCGACTATGTGAGCACGGTCTCCATCCAGGCGATCGGCGACTTCAACCCGCATACGGGCGAAATACTGATTACCGGCGCCGGGGGATCATCGGTGAAGATAGTCGTCGTGGATAGCCTGAATGTCCGGCTGGAAATCGACACGAACGGCGACGGCACCATCGACCAGTTCGTCGACACGAGCTGGTCCGAGCTGACCGGCGAAACGACCCCCGCCGGCGGGTCCGCGATCACCAGCGACAACGTCTCCATCGTCGCGCGCGAGGTGTTCAACGCCGTCACCGGCTTCGGCTCGGTCACCGTGGCGGCAGGCGGGCAGTTCGCTCCGACCGGGGTCTTCACGCTGGTGCAACAGCAAGGCGTGTCGGGCGACTTCGGGCCGCTGACGATCGACTGCACCACCAGCGGCACGGCAGACGTGTCCGGGTCGATTGCTACTGCGGGTACGTATTCCGCCGGCGACAGCCTGGACGCCAGTTTCGCCGCCTGCATCCGGGCATCCGAGAAGCTCGACGGCGCCATGCAGCTCACTGTCGAGAGCTTCAGCGGCACCGTCGGCGCCGCCGTCTCGGTAGCCGCCAACGTTGCCGAGACCAACTTGCGGCGCGGGGCGGACGGCACCTGCCACATCGGCCTTGGCTCCTTCGCGACCTCCTACGATGCTGGCTTCGTCAACCCGGGCTTTGTCACGGCAGGCAGCACGGCCGTCGCGTTCGACATCAGCGCGGGCGGCCGGCATCAGATACTGAGCAATGCCTCCGTCAGTGCGCTGATCCAGATCGGCCAGCCGGGGACCGTCACCCGCGAGTCGTTCGGCAGCTTTACCGGCACCGACCTCGTCGGCAGTTTCAGCTATATGAGCCTTGCCCCGGACGTGTTCGTCGTGGACGGTGACCCGTCGACCGGGCCGTCCTCCGGTGAACTCCTGGTAATGGCCGGCAACGGCAGCTCGATGCGGCTGGTGGCCGTCGACACCCTGACTGTCCGGCTGGATGCCGACTACAACGCCGATTCGACGATCGACGCGCAGTTGTTCACGACCTGGGCGGAGCTGGGTAACGGCAACGTGTTCGGGATCTGCGACCTCGATCCGGTCCCGTAACGAGGGGGAGTGTGGCCACAGGCGGGCGACCCGAGTTGAACATCGTGGGCTCGCCTGAGGAGCGGGTTCCTACGAGTCCGCCCGCGGCGGCAGGCCCGTGTGCTGCGTCAGCGCCCTGCCCTTGCGGACGCGCTTGTCGTGCGCATCCTTCGAATTCTTGCGCCGCGGCGCCTTGTGCCGTGCATCGCGCGGCTGCTCCGCTGGCACGAGCCTGTCGGGACCCGAGCCGATCAGGCCCTCGAGCTGCATTTGCTGCAGCGCCTTGCGGATGACCGGCCAGTTGTCGGGATCGTGGTAACGGAGGAGCGCCTTGTGCAGCCGGCGCTGGGCCGGGCTCCTGACGACGTCCACCTCGTCGCTCTTGTACGTCACTTTGCGAAGCGGATTTTTCTTCGAGTGATACATCGCCGTCGCGGTCGCCATCGGTGACGGGTAGAACGCCTGCACCTGGTCGGCGCGAAATCCGTTCTTCTTCAGCCACAGCGCGAGGTTGACCATGTCGAGATCGGTCGTGCCCGGATGCGCCGCGATGAAATACGGGATCAGGTATTGCTCCTTGCCAGCCTCCTTCGAAAACTTCTCGAACAGCTCCCTGAAGCGGTCGTAGCTGCCGATCCCGGGCTTCATCATCTTGTCGAGCGGACCCTGCTCGGTGTGCTCCGGTGCAATCTTCAGGTAGCCGCCGACATGGTGCGTAACCAGTTCCTTCACGTATTCCGGGTCTTCGACGGCGAGGTCGTAGCGCAGCCCGGACGCGATCAGCACCTTCTTGACGCCGGGCAGTGAGCGCGCCTTGCGATAGAGACCGGTCAAAGCCGAGTGATCGGTGTTCAGGTTGCTGCAGATGCCCGGGAACACGCAGCTCGGTCGACGGCACGCCGCCTCGATCTCGCGGCTCTTGCACGCGAGCCGGTACATGTTCGCGGTAGGGCCGCCGAGATCGGAGATGACACCTGTAAAACCCGGCATCGTGTCGCGGATCTTCTCGATTTCCTCGAGTATCGATTCCTCCGAGCGGTTCTGGATGATCCGGCCCTCGTGCTCCGTGATCGAGCAGAATGTGCAACCGCCGAAACAGCCACGCATGATGTTGACCGAGAATCGAATCATCTCCCAGGCCGGGATCTTCGCTTCGCCGTAGGCCGGGTGCGGCACGCGCTGGAACGGCATGCCGAACACGTAGTCCATCTCGGGCGTCGCGAGCGGCAGCGCCGGCGGGTTGAGCCACAGCTCCTGCTGACCATGCGCCTGCACGAGCGCCCGCGCGTTGTAGGGATTCGTCTCGAGATGCAGCACACGATTCGCATGCGCGTACAGCACCGGGTCGTTACGGACTTTTTCGAATGACGGCAGGCGGATTACGGACTTTGCGCGGTTGCGGCGCGCGTCCGGCACGAAGCGCAGCGCGTTTGGTGGCGCAGCTGCCTCCTGGTCGCCTGCCCGTGTCTCGCAGGAAGCGTCCTGCGTGTTGACATAGGGGTTCACTATCGAATCGACCTTGCCTGGACGGTCGATGCGCGTGGAGTCGATTTCCCACCAGCCCTCGGGTGTATCTTTCCGCAGGAATGCGGTGCCGCGTATGTCGGTGATCGTGTCGATGCGCTCGCCGCGACCCAGCCGATGCGCGAGTTCGACGACGGCGCGCTCGGCGTTCCCGTACAGCAGCAGGTCCGCGTGGGAATCGACGAGTATGGAACGGCGCACCCTGTCATCCCAGTAGTCGTAGTGTGCGATGCGCCTGAGCGAGGCCTCGATGCCGCCAAGCACGATCGGCACGTAACCAAAGGCTTCCCTGCAGCGCTGGGCGTATACCAGGGAGCACCGATCCGGCCGCTTGCCGCCGACGCCACCCGGCGTGTACGCATCGTCGTTGCGCATCTTCCGGTCGGCGGTATAGCGGTTGATCATCGAGTCCATGTTGCCGGCCGCGACGCCGAAGAACAGGTTGGGGCGGCCGAGCGCCTCGAACGCGTGCTTCGAGCGCCAGTCCGGCTGCGCGATGATGCCGACGCGGAAACCCTGCGCCTCGAGCAGGCGGCCGATGATTGCCATGCCGAAAGACGGGTGGTCGACGTAGGCGTCGCCCGTCACGATGATCACGTCGCAGGAGTCCCAGCCGAGCGCATCCATCTCCTGCCGCGACATCGGCAGGAAGGGCGCGGTACCGTAGCACTCGGCCCAGTATCGCTCGTGGTCGTAGACGGGCGTCGCGGCGCGCATAGGATTCGGCCCCGGGCCCGGTCCGCCCCTTACTCGGCGGCGACGGCCGCCCCGTCGACGTACTCGGGTGCCGCGCAGTCCGTGCAGGCGACATCGGCGACCTGCTTGCCGTCGGCCAGTGCCGCGACCCAATCACGTACGGATACGTCGCCGACCGTTTGCGTGTAGAACTCCGGCCGGAGCAGGATCGTGTGCATGTCGCCGCCGGCGATGTAGCTACGGTAGTTATCGACCTCGCGACGGATGTCCTGCTGGTTCGCCCTGAGGAGCGGAAGCAGGGACTCGACCTCGTTGCCCGACAGCACCTGGTAGCGCTTCTGGGTTCCGTCCTCGGCATGATCGAACGCGGCGAACTGGATGTTCGGGCTGCCTTTCGCGGCGCCGACGTAAAGTATCTCGTAGGTCAGATCGTCGGCCTCGAGGTCGGCGAATTCCGGCGACCGGCGGAGTATGTCGAGCGTGCCCCAGGCATTTTCGACGGCCGCCGAGGATTCGCTGCGGCGGTAACCGCCGGAGCCGTCGCCGAGCTGGACGATGCGGGCTTCCGGGTAGCGGTCGGCAATCTGCATCGCGTAGTACGGCGACGGAATGGAACCGGCGCTCGAACCCGTCACGAACACAGTCGACGGCTTCAGGAAATGTGCGCTGGTCCAGTCGAGCACAGCCTGCGCATTGACCGTGCCCTTGTGATTGATCGTCACCTCGTGCTCGGCATGTTCCTCGACCTCCGGCGCGGTATAGGTCGCGACCGCGTTGCCCAGGTGCACGTCGCCGGTGCAGTAGGGCGCGAATACCACACTGTAGTCTGCGAACGGATTCGACGGCAGGTCGAACGCGAAAACGCCGTGCGCCTTCGCGAGATCGAGCTCCGCCAGGTTGACGTAGTAGGTTGGCTTGAGGTCCGGATCGCAGGTCGCCCCGTTCCAGCAGGCGCCGCCGCCCTGGAAGTAGACCATCAGCCTCTCCGGGTCGCCCGGCCGCACGTAGAACCGGTAGTCGGTGCCATCCGAACAGATCGTTTCGCCGCCGGGCTCGACGGCATTCCAGCCCGGGCTAAGGCGGTCGAGCAGCGCGACAGGCTCCGGCTCGGCCATGGGCTCGGGGATCCTGTCCGGGCAGCCGGCGAGCAGGCCGGCAGCCGCCAGGCAAAAGAACTGAACATATCTACGCTTAAACGAATGCATGCCGGGAATCCTGGGTGGGGCGGTACGCCCGCTTTGACCGCGCGGATTCTAGCAGTTCCCCGCCGCGGCAGCCCGCCAGCGGCCGATCGGGCCTCGCCGGCGGCCCGGCATTTGCGTCCGGGGCGCGCCGCGCCAATAATGGCCGCCTGAAAAAGCAAGACGGATCAGGAGCATGGGGGAATACCTGAGGGAGCTGCAGCGGCGAAACGTCTTCCGCGCGGTCGCCGCGTACATCGTCGTCGGCTGGCTGCTGCTGCAGGTCTCGACCTCGCTCGAGGATGCGCTCGAGCTGCCTGCCTGGTTCGACGCCGTGGTCACCGCGCTGCTCTTGATCGGCTTTCCCGTCGTCGTCGTTTTTTCCTGGGTGTACGAACTGACGCCCGACGGCCTGCAAAAAACGTCGAACGTTCAACCCGACGCGAGCATTGCCGATCGCACCGGGCGCCGGCTGAATTACATCACGGTCGCCGGCGTGGTCCTGCTGCTGGGCGTGGTCATAGCCGACAGGGTGTTGGTACGGAACGAGCCCGTCGAAGTCAGCACGGACATGCCGGCACCGACTGCCGCGACCCCGGATTCGAATGCCGGCTCGCCCGACCGCTCGATCGCGGTGCTGCCCTTCGTCGCGATGACCAGCTCGCAGGACGACGAGTTCTTTGCCGATGGCCTGTCCGAGGAGATCCTGAACGTACTCGCCAACGTCGAGGGCCTGAAGGTCGCTGGCCGTACGTCCGCGTTCTACTACAAGGGCCGCAACGAAGACCTCCGCGTGATCGCCGACGCGCTCGGCGTCGCGCACGTGCTCGAAGGCAGCATCCGGCGCTCGGGCGACCGGCTCCGGGTCACGGCCCAGCTCATCAAGGCGGGCGACGGCTTCCACCTGTGGTCCGAGACCTTCGATCGGGCGGACGGCGACACGTTCGCGATCCAGGACGAAATCGCGACCAACGTAGCACGGGCGTTGCAGGCCGAGATAATGGGTATCGCGCAACCGGTCGACGGAGGCCGGAACATCGAGGCGCAGAACCTGTACCTGGTTGCCCAGGCGGCAATCGCGCAGCGAACCCTGCCGGACACCCGCCAGGCGCGTGACCTGTATGCCCAGGCGTCCCTGCTCGATCCCGGCAATCCCCGCTACCTGGCGGGCTACGCCGAGGCGGTCGCGTTGCAGTACTGGAACTACCGGGACATCGGCGCCCAGGAAGCTATAGCCGAGGCCGGCACGGCGATCGAGAATGCGCTCGCCGCGGGCGAGCCCTCGTCCGACACGCTGGCGATCGCGGGGCTCGTACAGGAGCTGCGCGTGCTGTCGCTGAACGACAGCGCTGCGAAGGCCCGCGCGCTCGACTACTACGAGCGCGCGGCGCGCAAGGAGCCGAACAACATCCGGGCCCTGCAATGGCTCGCGTCGATATACCTCGACATCAACGAACCGGAGAAGGCGCGCGCCGCATTTGCCCGGGTCGTCGAGATCGACCCGCTGAACTCGCTGTCCCAGACCGGGCTCGCCAATGCGCTGGCCGCCCTCGGCCGTTTCGACGAGGCCCGCGCGCACCTCTACAAGCTGCAGACGCTGTTTCCGCGCGTGAGTACGTCCTATCGCTACGCGGCGAACATCGAGTGGGACCTCGGCCACCACGACCGCTATATCTTCTGGATGGAGCGCGCCGTTGCGGCGGACCCCAACCCGCTCGAGATACTGATGCTGGTGGACGGTTACTCGGTCCTCGGCTGGGCCGACAAGGCACTCGAGGCGGCGGAGCGTTTTCGCGAGACGAGCAAGGGCACTGACATATCGCGTCAGGTCCAGGCGCTGCTGGACCGCGACTTCGAGACCCTGGCGCTCGAGGCAATGGACCTGTACAAGGTCAGCGGCGCGGCATACTACTCGGCGCGCGCCGCCTGGGCAGAGGCCGTGCTCGGGCGATGCGCCGAGGCAATTCCCGTACTGGAAACGCAGTATCCGTCCCTGCGAGGCGAGGTAATCGAGTACCTGGACAACATGGACCTTGGTGACGCCGTGCTGCTTGCGCACTGCAAGTCCGCGACCGGCGCGAGGGCCGATGCTGCGCGACTGACTACCGCATTGCTCGCGTCGCCGATGCTGTCGGATACGGCGATCCGCTACACGCCGTACCGGCGGCTGATCCGGGTCGCGACTCATTCCGTGGCAGGCGACATTCCGTCCGCCCTGGCCGACCTCGCGACGATCGACTCGACCGGCATGCCGCTCGGCTTCGGGCGGCTGGCACTGCCGGTCGACGAGCTGCCGGTATTCGAAAACCTGGCCGGCGAAACCGCGTTCCAGCACTACGCGAGCCAGGAACGTTTCCAGATCGGGCGCCAGGCACGGCTCCTCGCCACCGGAGAAACCTCAAAGGAAGTCGTCGCCGACATCGAGGCGGCCGGCTACAGGCTGCAGGACATCTGAATCGCCTGCCTGCCCGTGCCAACCCGTTGGAGGTCCAGCATGCACCAGTCATTATTCGGCAACATCCTGCGCCCCGCGCTGATCGGTTTCCTGTCCGTATCCTGCGCCGTGTCGGCGGAGACCATCGCCATCATCGGCACCGGCCAGGTCGGAGGCGCGCTGGGGCCCGAATTCGCCGCGCTGGGACACGACATCGTCTACGGCTCGCGTGAGCCCGGGCGCGACGACGTGCGGGCGCTCGTTGTGCGAACGGGCGATGGCGCGCGCGCGACGACGCCGGCCGAGGCCGTGCGCGATGCCCGTATCGTCGTGCTCGCCGTGCCCGGCATGGCTGTCGAGCAGATCACGACTAGCCTCGGTGACCTCAGCGGCAAGATCGTCATCGACCCGACCAATGCGCTCGTCAGCCGTGCCGACGGGCAATTCGAAATGGGCGTCGAGACCTCGAATGCCGAGATCATCCAGGCCGCTGCGCCCGGCGCGCACGTCGTCAAGGCCTTCAATACGCTGAACTGGCGCACGATGGTCGACCCCGATTCGGCCGGCGGTCCGGTGACGATACCGCTGGTCGGCAACGACGCGGCCGCGAAAGCCGTCGTTGCAGGGCTGGTCGAGGATCTCGGGCTCGAGGCGATCGACCTCGGCCCGCTCGAGAACGCGCGCTACGTGGAGGGGATGCTGATCCTTTGGTTCAACAACCGCAGTTCGGGCCGCGAAGCCTTCGAATACCACCTGCGCAAGCGGACGGCGAATTGAAGCCGCCGCGCTGCGCGGCTATGCGCACTCCGCATTGACGGGCGCGAACGCGGTGCTGCTGACGCGGCAGCCGGCAGCCGACAGGTGCAGCGTAAGCGAAATGACTTCTTCGCAGTCGACCGGCTGGAACGACAGCAGGATCGTTACGACGCGGTCGCGGCCGATAGAGGGATCAGGGACGCTGGCCTCGCAGTCGACGGTAAATCGTTCGCTGGCAAACGCGCCCTGCTCCGCGAGCGCGGCCAGGTAGGCATGCACCTGGCCCCGCAGGTGCTTCGCGACGACGGGTCCGCCCGCCTCGAATACAGCCCAGCGGGTCGCACGCGCAATCGCATTCGTCAGCTGCAGGCAGGAGCGCCTGACCGGCAGGCTGGCGAAGCGCCGGTCGATCGGGCTGCCGCGGCCGAGGGTCACTGACCCGCAGAATGCGGCCTTACCCGCCTCGTCGCCGGCCAGGACGTTGAGACCTTCGCGCACAAGCTGTATCGCCTCGTCGGGTTCGAGCACCAGGGCCGGGCGAAAGCGCCGGCTCAACCGGTAGCCCGGCTGGTCGAGGTCCTGCCACGGACCCAGCTGCTCGTCGAGCTTGCACAAGAGCCCGGCCAGCGCGCCGCCGATGCCGCGCGGCTGCGCGTGCGGATCCTCGCGGTCGATCATGCGCGGGTAATAGGAAACCATGTTGCTGCTCGCGAAACCGGAACGGCGGATGCCCGATACGGCTTCATCCACGGACGTCCAGGCCGACGGCGGATCCACGATCAGCATCGCGCCGCGACGGCGGCAGTACAGCTCTGCCGCAAGTATCGCCGTCGGGCCGAGATCCACTTCCTTACCGGGCGGCGGCATATACAGGAGGTCGAACTGCTCGACGCCCTCGAGCGCGAAGATGCCGGTGCTCCGTTCGGCTGATCCCACGAGGTCGTAATCACACAGCTCGTCGCCGTCGTTGCCCCGCTGCGCCTGGCTTACGTAACCGCTGGCCGATTCGGCGTCCGGGCCGATCGTTGCCGCGGGCCGGCCTTGCGGGGCCGGCGCCTGCGCGCGCGCGATCGCCGAGTCGAGCAACGCTTCAACCACGTTGCGGCGGTCGTCGGCATCACAACTCAGGCGTCGGTAAATCTCCTGGTCGAGCACCAGCCCGGTATCCGGCGTAATCCGTTGCAGCGTCAGGTTGAAGTGTACCGTGTCGGACGCCTCGATGCCGTCGTAGTCGACGGCGGCGCGGATATGCTCCGTGGAACCCGGCTCGAGCGCGCGCAGCACCAGCATGCCGTGTTCCGCCGGCAGGCAGATCATCGCGCCCCGCGCGTTGTTCGCGACGCGCACTATGTAGAGACGCTTGCCGCCGTGTTCGAAGAACTGGCGTACCGCAGGCCCCAGGCTCGAGCGATGCCAGGTGCCGCCAAAGCGCCGCCGGAACCCGGCGAAACTCTCGACCAGCACCGGAGTATTCAGGGGGCCACGAAGCGCACGGCCGATGAAGGCGGCAGCCGTGCATGACGCCGCATCGACCGGATGGTCCATCGGCGCGATTTCGGTGACCGTTATGCCACGGTCAAGAGCATCTGACAAAACTGTCTCCGTCAGTCCTGCGTCAGATATCGGTGCCACGATTCTAATTTATAGAGCGCGACAGATGCTATCGTTAGTTCGTCGTTTCTGTGCCCGAGGTGTAAACCATACCGACATGGACGGCCACTGCCATCTCGACTCGCTCTTCCCGCGCATCGGCAGCACGCTCGATCGCATCGCCATCGCAAGCTTGCCGACGCCGGTCGTCGAACGGCAGTTGCAAGCAGACGGCCGCAGGCAGAGCATCTGGATCAAGGAGGACAATCGCACCGGCAAGCTGTACGGGGGCAACAAGCTGCGCAAGCTGGAGTATCTGCTGCGCCCGCCGCTTGCGAAGGGCCGCGAGCGGATCGCCACCTTCGGCGCCGCCGGCTCGCATCATGCGCTCGCTACGGCGCTGTATGCGCGCAAGCTGGGCCTCGACGCGACGGCATTTCTTGCACACCAGCGCCGTACGCCAGCGATCGCGGCGACACTGAACATGCACCTCGAGAACGGCACGGAGCTCGTCTGTTACGGCGGTGACTACGCGCGGCGGATTGCGCTACTCCGCCAGCACCTGTGGGGCAGAAACGCCTGGGTGGTGCCGGCCGGCGGCTCCTCCTGGCTCGGCACGGTCGGCTTCGTCAACGCCGGCCTCGAGCTCGCGGCCCAGGTCAGTTCCGGCGAGCTGCCCGAGCCGGCCCGAGTCTATGTCCCGACCGGAACGATGAGCACGGCTGCCGGGCTGGGTCTCGGTTTCGCGCTCGCCGGGCTCGACACCGAGCTGCACGCGGTGCGCGTGTCAGAGCCGAGCTACGCGCGCCAGGAAGTTCTCGATCGCCTGGCGCGCAAGACCTGTTACATGCTTAACCGGATCGACAAGGGCTTTCCTGCCGATCTTTACCTGCATGCGCGCAGCATCCTGAGGCACGAGTTCTTCGGTACCGGCTATGCGCACAGCAATCGGGAGACCGATGCGGCAATCGTCTTCGCCCGCGATCAGCTCGGCATCGAACTGGAAGCGACCTACACAGGCAAGGCGATGGCTGCCCTGGTCGCGGATGTCGTCGCGGCCGGCTTCGGCGCTCCGGTGCTCTTCTGGAACACCTACCATTCGGCGCCCCTGCCTGTGCCATCGGAAACTCCGCTCCACCCCGCCGCATTGCCCGACGAGTTTCGATCCTATTTTCCCGGCGCGCGTTGACGCCGGCCGCTACCCGCTGGCCTCAGGCGCGCGCAAGCAGGCGCAGCGTGGCCTCGTCGGGCGAGCCGCCGTAGTAACGGTCGAGGGCCTGCTCGAATAACGGGTCAACCCCTGCCGCACCGAACAGCGTCAGGCAGGATCGAAACTTGATGGCATCGAGCGAGCCGAAAACCTGCTCTGCGGTCTTATCGCTGATGTTCATGACCTGGCCGACGCACTCGCGGAGCCTCCGCCCGAGTACCGGATGCGCGAGATAGGCCCGCGCCTCGTCGACGCAACCGATCGAGTAACGGCGTGACATCGCGCTGGAGCCGAGCCCGGCTATCTGCGGGAAGATGTACCAGATCCAGTGCCCGGTCTTCCGGCCCCGCCCCAGTTCTGCGACGACAGCCGGGTAGACGCGTTCCTGCGCATCGAGGAAGCGGGCGAGATCGTAAGGATCGTTCATCGACGGCGGATGTAGATGGTGGGCGATACTGGTTTCGAACCAGTGACCTCTGCAATGTGAGTGCAGCGCTCTACCGCTGAGCTAATCGCCCGCAAGGACCGCAGTATAAGCCATCCGACCGCGGCGTCGAAACACGCCGCGCCGACACATCCCGGGGCGCTATTCCTGTGCGGAAGGCTGCGGCTGAGACTCGTTTTCGAGCGGTTCGTCGAGCAGCGCGCGCACTTCCTCGAGCGACGGCATGTTCGGATCCGGCTCGACCGTGTTGCGTACGACACGGGCACGCTCGAAGACCTCGTCGATATCGCGGCGCAGGACGCGCACCGGCACGCCGAGGCCGTCCTCGGCCACGGTCTTCGCTTCGGCCTCCGCCATCTCCAGGTCGAAGGAGCGCGAACTGGTCTTTATCGCCGACATCACACGGTGCAGGCGCACGTCGGAGGGTATCGGGTCGTCTTCGAGCGGACGATGACTCTCGAAGTACAGCTCGCCGTGGCGCCAGCCGGCGAGATACGGCTCGTTGACGATCGTGACGGTCTCGCCTACGCCGACCAGTTCGTACAGGTGCTCGATGTTTTCCGGGTACAGGCGCACGCAGCCGTGGCTCACGCGCATGCCGACGCCGTAGGGCTGGTTGGTGCCATGTATCAGGTAGCCGGGCATGTCGAGTTTCAGCACGCGGTTGCCCAGCGGATTGTCCGGCCCGGGCGGCACGACCGCCGGCAGCGGCCGGCCTTCGGCGGCATGCTCTTCGCGCACGGATGCCGGTACGTACCAGTGAGGGTCCCGCGCCTTGCTGACGACGGTGGTGCTACCGAGCGGCGTTTCCCAGCCGACACGCCCGATGCCGATCGGATAGGTCAGTACCTGCAGCAACTCGCCGTCCTTTGCCGGCAGGAAATAGAACAGCCGCTTCGAGGCAATGTTCAACACGACACCGCTGCGCTCGACATCCGGCAGAACGTACTGCGTCGGCAGCAGGATCGGCGTGCCCTCGCCCGGCAACCAGGGATCGATTCCCGGGTTCGCGGCGACGAGTTCGTCGAAGCCGAGGCCGTATTCCCGCGCCAGGTCGGGGAATGTGTCCTCTGCGTTCGTGAAAACGATCTGCGGCTCGCCGACCACCGACTGGTCGGGCGTGTCGAGAACGAAATAGTTGCGGCTGATCGGCTCGAGCTCGGCCCGTTCGTGCAGGGGCACCCCGGGCGCGACGTTTGCCGACCGGCCCTGCGACGAGCCGAAATAGCCGTCGAGGGCCGCGCAGCCCGCCAGTCCGTTGATGGCCAGGGGCAACGCGATGAGGCAAAGGCTTGTTCGGATTCGGTTCACGGGCGTCGGTTCAGCATGATTGCCGCGGATTCTGTCAGAAATCGGTCCTGGACTCTAACACGCTGCTAATCGGCCGGGGCCAGGTAGCCGGCACGCAGCGCGAGCGGCCAGACCACGAGCCTGGCGCCACTGCCCCAGGCCTCGCTCAGCGCCGCCACGCCCGCGTCGATCGGGTCACGGCCGTGCTCGCGCTGGTAGTTCTTTGCAGCCGACCAGGTCCGGAGATAGGCGATCATCTGCTCGGCCGTCCAGTCGAGGCGCATGTCGAACCCGGGCGTGTCCAGGCTCACGAACGGCATCGGGATGTCGCGATACCCGTTCTCGACGTGCACTCGCTCGGGAAACCAGTAATCGTCGAGGCCGTGATACAGGTCATCGACGATGCGGTCGCAGTCCGGCGTCACCCGCCCCAGCCCGTAACACCAGGCCGCGAACAGGCCGCCGGGCGCAAGTACGCGTTCGACCTCGGCGAAAAACCGGCTGAAATCGAACCAGTGCAGCGCCTGTGCCACGGTGACCAGATCGATCGACGCGGGGCCCAGCCGGGAAGCTTCGGCCGGCGCGACCCGGTAGTCGATCGCAGGATGACGAGTCGCCGACGCTATCTGCTGCGCGCTCGCGTCGGTCGCGATTACCTTTCCGAAGTGCCTGGCGAGCGCGATCGCCGCCTGGCCATTGCCGGTGGCGCAGTCCCATGCAACGCTGCGGCGCGCGCAGTTGTCCGCGAGGAATTCGAACAGGGCGTCCGGGTAGCTCGGCCTCGCCTGGGCATAGTCGGCCGCGTGCCCGGAGAAATGATCCTTGAACGCCGCGCCGGTCAGCGCCGGCAGTCCGGGTAGCGACCCTCTTGCTGGGCCTCGTTGAACAGGGCCAGCGCCGTCGGGTAATGCGACACCAGGTCGTCGATACGCGTCTCTCCGGAGGGGTGGGTCGACATGTACTCCGGAATACTCGTCTTGTTCTTTTCGTTCATCGTCTTCCACAACTCGACGCTTTCGCGCGGATCGAAACCGGCTTTCGCCATGTACTCGACGCCGATGACGTCCGCCTCGGTCTCTTGCTCGCGGCTGAACGGGTTCAGAATGCCGAGCGTCGCGAGACCGGACAGCGCGCTCTGCGCGCCACGCGTCTGGTTCGCGTAGCCGCCACCCAGCAGGATCGCGCCAATATCGATGCCGGCGCTGGTCAGGGACGCGCGCGACGCCCGTTCGTTCGCATGGCGTGCCGTGACATGCGCGACCTCGTGGCCGAGCACGGCGGCGAGCTGGTGCTGGTTTGCGGCAACGCCGAGGATGCCGCTGTTGACGACGATCTTGCCGCCCGGCAGCACGAAAGCGTTTACCTCGGGCTGGTCGACGACGCGGAGTTCCCAGTAGAGATCGGCCGCATCGCCTTCGACCTGCTCGATGATGGCGTTCGCGACGCAGGCCACGAAGTCGATCGTCGCCCGGTCCTGTACCAGCGGCACGGTCTGCTCGATCATCCGGAACTGACGCGCGCCTTCGAGCTCCAGCTCGGTGTCGGACTTCAGGACCAGCTGGGCCCGCCCCGTGGGCGAGGTGGAACAGGACGCGGCCAGCAGAGCGGCTGCGGCCACCAGGAAAACTCGTTTGATAACAGGGCTCGTCATCTCGGGATACCTCTCGGACAGGCCGCCATTATAACGGACTGCCTCGGCCCGGCAGGGGCCGGCGACTCGCTTTCTCTGACAAGCGGCCGGCGACTGGGTTCCCGCCGGCCGGGACCTTCTCAGCGTGGCAGGCCGGACTCGAAACGACGCCGCCAGCCGGCCGCGTCGAGCTTCTCGACCGCGCCATCGACCGAAGACATCAGCCGTTTCTGCAGCGGCTGCTTCACCTTGTAGGCCACGTGGAACAGATCGTGGTCCTTTGCCAGCTCGGCAAGCAGCTCGTCGCTGGTCTTAAGTTCGTCGACCAGGTTCAGCTCGAGCGCCATGCTGCCGTACCAGTATTCCCCGGTCGCAACCCGGTCCAGGTCGAGCTGCGGGCGGTACTCCTGCACTGCCGCCTTGAACAGGGAGTGTACGTCCTCGAGCTGCTCCTTGAGCTTGGCGCGTTCCTTCTCGGTATTCTTGCCGAACATCGTCACCGTGCGCTTGAACTCGCCGGCAGTCACCATCTCGAATTCGACGCCGTGCGTATCGAGCATCCGGTTGAAATTCGGGATCTGCGCGATTACCCCGATCGATCCGAGGATCGCGAACGGCGCCGCATAAATGCGATTCGCGACGCAGGCCATCAGGTAACCGCCGCTGGCCGCCACCTTGTCGACAATAACCGTCAACGGGATACCGCGCCGGCGCACACGTATCAGCTGCGACGCCGCAAGGCCGTGCTCGTGCACGACGCCGCCATGGTTGTCGAGTCGCACGATCACCTGGTCCCTGTCGTCGGCGACTTCGAGGATCGCACTTATCTCCTCACGCAGCGACTGCACGCCGGTCGCCTTTAGATCCCCCTTGAAATCGATGACGAAGCCCCTCGGCTTGTGCTCTTTCGATTTCGCTTCCTGCTTCGCACGCTGCTTTTCGGCCTTCGCTTCGGCCTTACGCTCGTCCTTTTTCATGATCGCCTTGCGCAGGCCCTTCGACAGCGCTTTGTATTTCTCGTTCAGGTTCTCTACTTCGAGCCCTTCCTGCTGCGCCGCCTTGCGACTTGCGGCCGCCGCGCTGCCGATTACGAAGACAATCGCGGCGGCAAGCGTCACGGTCTTCAGGAGGAACAGTCCGTACTCGGCAAAAAACTCGCTCATGACTTCAATCGCAATGCGCCTGGCGTGACTGGCAGCCGGCTCAGACGGCCAGCCCGACGTTATTCTTCTGCAACACCTGCTCGGCCCGGTAGCTCGAACGCACCAGCGGACCCGCGACGACCTCGACGAAGCCCCGATCCAGCCCTTCCCGCCGGTAGGCATCGAAGTCGGCCGGCGACACGAAGCGTTCGACCGGCAGGTGATTGGGCGTCGGCCGCAGGTACTGGCCGAGCGTCAGGATGTCGACGTTCGCGACGCGCAGGTCGTCCATGGCCTCGAGGATTTCGCGATCTTCCTCGCCGAGACCCAGCATCAGGCTGGTCTTGGTCAGCACGTTGGGCCGGTATTGTTTCGCATACGCGAGCACGTCGATCGTGCGTTCGTAGCCGGCACGCGGATCCCGCACGCGCTGCGTGAGGCGTCGGACCGTCTCGACATTCTGGGCGAATACCTCGAGGCCGGAGTCGAGCACGGTTGCCACGTCCTGGTGCACGCCGCCGAAGTCCGGCGTCAGGGCCTCGACCGTCGTATGCGGATTCAGGTCCTTGATAGCACGCACGCAGGCCGCATAGTGCCGGGCGCCTCCGTCCGGGAGGTCGTCGCGGTCCACCGAAGTGATCACCACGTACTTCAGCTTCATGAGCTGCACGGCCCGCGCCGTGTTCTGCGGCTCTTCGGCGTCCAGCCAGCCTCGCGGATTGCCCGTATCGACCGCGCAGAATCGGCAGGCGCGCGTGCACACCGAGCCCATGACCATGATCGTCGCGGTGCCGGCGTTCCAGCACTCGCCGATGTTCGGGCACATCGACTCCTCGCATACCGTGCTCAGGCGGTGCTCGCGCACAGTCTGGCGAACGCCCGAGAAGCCCGCGCCGGACGGCATCTTCGCCCGGAGCCACTTCGGCTTGTTGCCGGCGGCTGGCGGTGGCGTGTCACGCCGGGTCTTTACGCCGTTCTTGATGGCAGTAAAGCCGGCGTCCGTCCGGTACTTCGAGCCGGAGGGAACGATCGGTATACCGCGAAACTGACGGGTGTCCTTGCTCATGCGTTCCGGATGTCGCCTGGTGAGGGAGCGGGATTTTCGCACGATTCCGGCGGCATCGCGACCGTGGATGCCAGTCCGCCCCCGATCCCGACCAACGCGCTCCCGCCCGCCGCGGACTGACCTCATAGTGCCTGACCCGAATCCGGCGGCAGTCCGGCCCGGTCGATCGAGGGCAAAAAAATCCCGGCACATGGCCGGGAAAGTCAGGGGCAGTCCGCCCCCGATCCCGACCAACGCGCTCCCGCCCGCCGCGGACTGACCTCATAGTGCCTGACCCGAATCCGGCGGCAGTCCGGCCCGGTCGATCGAGGGCAAAAAAATCCCGGCACATGGCCGGGAAAGTCAGGGGCAGTCCGCCC
>JAOUIH010000170.1 GCA_029884165.1 Gammaproteobacteria bacterium
GTATGGCAGCAAGGTCCAGGCACCGGTCGCGGGCGTCGCGCTGGCTCGCTCGAGTCGGCATCGGCGTCGGGGTGCTGATCGTCGCCAGCGTCGCCCTGGTGCTGCCGCTGCGCTGGATCGACCCGCCGACGACCGCCGTCATGCTGGCCGATGACAGCGGGCGCGTACCCGTGCGTTACGAGTGGGCGGGGTGGGGTGCCACAGGGCTCGCGCCCACGCTGGCCGTCGTCGCCGCCGAGGATCAGAAGTTCGCCGAACACTTCGGCTTCGACGTGGATTCGATCCGCGATTCGATCGAGGATTTCACCGACGGCGAACCGCTGCGCGGCGCATCGACGATCACGCAGCAGGTCGCGAAGAACCTCTACCTGTGGCAGGGACGGAGCTTCGTGAGGAAGGGCCTGGAGGCCTGGTTCACCGTGCTGCTGGAGGTATCGCTGCCCAAGCGGCGCATCCTCGAGATCTACCTGAACGTCGTCGAGCTGGGCCCCGGCATCTACGGGTTCCCGGCAGCGAGCCGGTATTTCTTCGGCAAGGAACCGTCACGGATCACGGACGCCGAGGCGGCGCTGCTCGCGGCCGTTCTGCCGAACCCGGCCCGGCTGCAGGCCGACCGGCCCTCGCGCTACGTCAGGGAACGGCAGCGCTGGATACTCGGGCAGATGGGGCGGCTGCGGCGAGAGCAATGGGCGCTGAACCTGCGGTGATTCGCCGAAACAGAGGGCCTGAAGCGGGAGCAACGCCGTACAAGCCGTGCTAAAGAAAACGCCCGCCGGATTCAAATCCGGCGGGCGCGGTTTTGACTGCCTTCTTGCTTAGAGCGTTTCCGGGTGCAGCGAGTTGAAGCAGCCCAGGTAGCCTTCGCCCAGGTGGATCAGATCGTTCTCGATCATCTGGTTGTTCTGGCCGTCGGCATTGGCGCTATAGACCATCGTCGCGATGAAGTTCTCGAGATGGTCGCGTGCGCTGTCGATCTTGCCGTTGGCGAGGTCATTCGCGGCGCCGGCCGCTACGTTGTTGCCTTTGCCCTTGCCACCGCCGACCAGCGGCGGATCGCTCGAATTCGGGTCGCGCGGCTCGTCGAGCTGTTTCGCAAGGCTTTCGTGAATGTCGCAGCCATCGCCGTTTCGGCCCTTGCGCCAGATCGGGGCATTGGCATCCCAGGCGCCGCCGCCAAACGCGTCCGATGTATTACACCGCAACTGGAACGCGGTAGAAGCGAGGTCGCTGATCAGCGTGGCGTCATCAACGCATACGTAATCGTCCGCCGACGCGGTACTGCCGATCGCGAGTACCGAAGCGGCTACGGCAAGGCTGCCGCAGAATTTCGTCAATTTCATGGTGTGTCCTCCGCAGATTTTTGTATTCCACGATTTCTTCAGTCAAGGCGAATCTCGGCGTGGATCCTCGATCCGGCGGAAACGAAACGTTCCCAGTTTGCGAAATCTATTCCTGGCTGACCGGCATTTCTTCATTCGAACGGTCTGTTCCATCTAGCCGGCCGGTCAGGTTTTTTGTGCTTATGTAATCCCGATTCCGAACCGCCGCCCGGTCGGAACTCTAACCTGCTCTCGTATCGGCGGCCTTGTGCTTTTCACATAACGCGCCAGGTCGATTCTTGCGGCAGCGCGCTCCAAATCCGTACTCAGTGTCGATGCAATTCTCATCGGCCGCTGTGACCCAGTGCACAGGAAACCGGCGATGCAGACGAAGGCCTGGTTGCTCTCGGGTCCGTCGTCCTGAAACTGGCGCCAGCCATTCCTGCAGCGCGATTCACGGAAGCGCGCGTGGGCGCTGACTCCGGAACTGCGGAGGACGCAAGTGTCGTCAACGATCACTGCCTCCCTGAAAAAACCACTCTTCGAATAGCTGGCGCCATGCCTGTAAGGTATTACTGGTTGACTGCTGCTGTCGTTGCCGCAGGGAACCGCGATCCGCCGCCGGAGCGACGGATCGCGGACGCCTGGTGCAATTTAAAGCGAGTCGCAGTAACCGATTGCGCCCATTACCGCATCGGCGAGATCGCTGGCATCGGCGCCGAGGTCGACGCCGGCTTCCGGGACCAGCTTCCAGATGCCGATCAGGTCATTCCACTTGTCCTCGAACGAGCAAAGGTAGCCGGCGGCAGTTGCCCGCTGCTGGTCCTTTTCCCGAGTGATGACGTCGTCGAGCGACAGCACGGCGCTGGATGCCAGGCGCACGACTGCAGCTTCATTCTTGTCGCAGTTGCGGCCCTGGTAATCGACGAATCCAGCGTCGCCGGAAATCAACCCGTCGCCGCCGGCACACGCGCCGTCGGCGATCAGACCGCCGTTGGAATTGCCGGCGATTGCGCAGGCAGTGCCGAGCACTCCGCCCGGAAGAGCAGAGCAGATGGCGCTCGCGTCGCCGATGACGTCACGTCCGCTGTCGGCCGGGGGGTTGTTGGGTTTCCCCGCAAAGACAGCACTTGAGCCGGCCGCACAGGTCAGCGTCGTGACCAGGATGGTCCGCATGATAATGTTCATTTTTGTCCTCCGCAGATTTTTTGGTTCCACGATATTTTTGTCTGGCGGCCGAATGCGGCGTGGATCCGCATGAGGCCATTCGTACCGGGTATGTCCGGATGTTTGCAGCTTATGTGGTTCGGTCACGCTCTGCTTCACCCGAAAGTACAGTTTTTACTGGTCTTGTTGGCCAGTTCGTTTCTTATGTGAAATCCTTGCGGGACGGGTGTTTACAGAGCCTAAACGAGCGGCGGGCGGCGATGGTTCCGCGAACTCCACATAATCATGAAACGGGCCGCTGCAGGCTTTCGTGTGGCCGCTCCGGCAGGTTTCTGCCTTTGGTTGCCGGCCCGGCGACCTGCCCGTGCCCGTGGCCTTCAGTTACGCGCCGGCACGTGTGGCTCGCTGCGGTCCGGTTGCCCTGGCACGGCTCGTCGCGTTGTCCGCGCTTGCTCCGCCAACCGCTGCCGGTATCGAGTGGGCCACTCACTTGGCCATATCGAGCGCCCAGCGGGTACACTGCGTGCTTTCGTCCCGGGTGGGGGTAGGACCGAATGGAACACCTGGCAGGGATCCTCGGCATCCTGCTGTCGCTCATACTCCTGATGACGCTCGCGTACCGAGGCATCAGCGTCATCATCCTGGCGCCCCTGCTTGCGCTGCTCGCGGTGCTGTTTTCCGGCGGCGGCCACCAGCTCCTGGCTGTCTACACGCAGGTGTTCATGTACGGGGTCCTGGGCTTCGTCGTGAAGTACTTCCCGGTGTTCCTGCTCGGCGCAATATTCGGCCGGCTGATGGACGATTCCGGCTCTGCGCGGCGCATTGCGCTGACGATCCTGGAGAAGATGGGGCAGACCCGGGTCATCGCGGCGGTCGTCGTTTCCTGCGGCATCCTGTCTTACGGCGGCATTTCCATCTTCATCATCGTGTTCGCCGTCTACCCGATCGCGGCCTCCATGTTCCGCGATGCCGACATACCGAAGCGACTGATCCCGGCCGCGATCGGCATGGGCGGCGGCACGTTTGCAATGACCTGCTTCCCCGGCGCGGTGCAGATCCACAACATCATCCCGACGACCTACTTCGGCACGGACCTGTACGCGGCGCCGCTGCTGGGCATCGTCTGCGGCCTGCTGATGGGCGGCGGGGGCCTCGCCTGGCTGCACCGGCAGGAGCGCGCCTGCGCCGGCGAGGGTTACGGCACGGGTCATATCAATGAGCCCGCCGAGCTCGAGACCTCGCGCCTGCCGCCGCTCGGCGTAGCGCTCTTGCCGCTCGGCGTCGTCATTGGCACGAACTTTCTCTTTTCCGAGGTGCTGATTCCGGGCTGGGATACGAGCTATCTCGCCGACGAGAAATTCGGCTCGACGAGCATCGAAAGCCTGCGCAGTATCTGGGCGATCATCGCCGCGCTGTTCTTCGGCAATATCGTCGCGATGCTCGTCAACCGCAAGCGCTACGCTAAGCTCAGCAACACGCTGAGCACCGGGGCGTCGAGCTCGATGCTGCCGACCTTCAATACCGGCTCCGAAGTCGGCTACGGCGTCACCATTGCATCGCTTGCCGCATTCGCGCTGATCAAGTCCGCTGTGGTCAACGTCGCGCCGGAGTATCCGCTGGTTTCGGCATCGGTGGCCGTCAACGTCCTGGCCGGGATCACGGGTTCTGCGTCAGGCGGGATGAGCATCGCGCTGGCCGCACTCGGTGATACCTACAAACAGCTGGCAATCGACCACGGCATCAGCCTCGAGTGGCTGCACCGGATCGTGGCCATGTCCTCCGGAGGCCTCGACACGCTGCCGCACAACGGCGCGGTGATCGCGATGCTGATGATCTGCGGGCTGACCCATCGCCAGTCTTACAAGGACTTCGCCATGGTCACACTCGTCATCCCGTTCAGCGTCGTGATCGTAGTCGCCTTGCTGCTGAGCATGTTCGTGGCGTGAGCGAGGCCAAGCGTTCGCGGCCCGATGTCAGATGAGTAGCTCACAACTCCTGCTCAACGCCGTACTTTTCGCGATGATCTACGCGGTCGCGCTGGAACTGCAGGTCAGCGATTTCCTGAACGTCGCGAAGCGGCCATTGCCCGTCGCCGCCGGGCTCGCTGCCCAGTTCCTGTTGCTGCCGGTTGCCACTTTCGCGGCGACCCTCGTCTTGACCCTGCCGGCGAATATAGAGGCCGGCATGCTGCTGGTCGCCGCCTGTCCCTGCGGGAGCCTGTCCAATTTCGTGACCCACTACGCGCGGGGCAACACCGCGCTGTCGCTCAGCGTCACGGCGGTTGCGAACGTGCTCGCCCTCGTGCTGACGCCTACGAATTTCGCGTGGATGATGGCGGCGAACCCGGCGACCGCCGCCTGGCTGCGCGAGATCGAGCTCGATCCGGCGCTGATCTGGCTGAACCTCGCCTTCGTGCTTGCATTGCCGCTGGCGCTGGGCCTTATGACGCGGGCGGTCTCGCCGGCTGTCTCGGAGCGCGTTCGGAAGCCCCTGGGTCGCCTGGCCGTCGCGGCCTTGCTGGCTTTCGTCGTCGTCGCGCTGGTCCGCGACCGGGACCTGCTGTCCCTCGCTATCGCGGGCCTGTTCGCCATCGTGGTCCTGCACAATGGCATCGGCCTGTTGCTGGGCTACGGCACGGCAGTGCTCGCCGGGCTCACCGAGCTCGATCGTCGTGCGCTGACCTTCGAGACCGGCATGCAGAACTCGGGACTCGCGCTTGCGATCGTCGGCACCCGCTTCGACGCCGATGTTGGTATGGTGATCGTCGCCGGCCTGTGGGGCACCTGGCACATCGTCAGCGGGTTCGCGCTGGCGCATTACTGGCGCGGAAGGAGCGATGAATGCTTGATACCCGGATAGAGGGCGCGACTATCGTCGACGGCAACGGCGGCGAGCCGTATGCGGGGGACATCGGCATTCGCGCCGGACGCATCGTCGAGCTCGGCAGGGTCGGCGCTGCGCGTGCAACGCTGGACGCGGGCGGCGCGCTCGCGATGCCCGGATTCGTCGATATCCACACGCACTTCGACGGCCAGGTGTCCTGGGACGAGACATTGTCGCCCAGCGTGCTGCACGGCGTGACGACCTGCGTCATGGGTAATTGCGGCGTCGGCT
>JAOUIH010000171.1 GCA_029884165.1 Gammaproteobacteria bacterium
GTTCCTGACGTCGCCACTTAAGATCTGCGGCGAGGTGGAACTACGCATCGAGCAGCACCTGCTCGGCAAGATGACGTCGCTCGATGATGTTCAGCGTGTCTGTGCGCACGAGCAGGCGCTTGCCCAGTGCCGGGGATGGCTGCGCGAGTACCTGCGGGACGTCGAGCTGATAGGCGTCAGCAGCAACGCCGTCGGCGCCCGTCGCGCGCGGGACGAGCAGGGCACGGCAGCAATCGGCGGAGATACCGCAGCCGAAGTCTATGGCCTGAGTATCCTCGTCAATAACATCGAGGATAGTGCGGACAATGCGACGCGTTTTCTCGTTGTCGGCCGCCGTCTGCTGGCGGCCAGCGGCGACGACAAGACGACCGTTCTCGTTTCGGCCAGCCACACGGACCGCCGCGCCGGCGTTCTGCATACGCTGCTGCAGCCGTTCGCGGACAAGGGTGTCAACATGACGCGCATCGAGTCTCGCCCGTCCCGCAAGAAGAACTGGGATTACGTGTTCTTTTTCGATCTCGATGGGCATGCGGCGGAACCGCCGCTCGCAGACGCTCTCGCCGAGCTGAAGGACCGCAGCTCCCTGTTCCGAGTACTCGGCGCCTACCCGAAAGCGGTCAACTGAGCCGCGCCGCCAGAGTGCAATACCTCGTTCTTCCCTCGGAACTCGAAAGTGGCACCGTGCGCGTGCCCGGCGACAAGTCGATTTCTCATCGGGCGCTGATGCTCGGCGCGATCGCAGAGGGCACCAGCCACATCGAGGACTTCCTGACTGGCGAGGATTGCCTGGCAACCCTGGCCGCCCTGCGTGCGATGGGTGTCAGGATTGAGCAGGTGTCCGGGACCAGCGTGTCGCTGCAGGGCGTGGGCATGCACGGCCTGCGTCCGCCGCGAGGCGTCCTCGATCTGGGCAATTCCGGCACGGCGATGCGATTGTTCGCCGGTTTGCTGAGCGGGCAGAAATTCAGCGCCACGCTGACCGGCGATGCGTCACTATCCGGGCGGCCGATGAAGCGCGTGATTACGCCGCTGACGATGATGGGTGCCCGGATCGAAAGCGATGACGGTTACCCGCCGCTGGTAGTCCACGGGCGCCCCGACCTGGTCGGGATAAATTACACGCTGCCGGTAGCGAGCGCCCAGGTGAAGTCGGCGCTGCTGCTGGCAGGCCTCTACGCCAGAGGCGAAACCTTCATAACCGAGCCGGCGACGACGCGCGATCATACCGAACGCATGCTCCGTGCGATGGGCGCCACGCTCACCGCGGAAAGCCGTCGCATTCGCATGCCTGGCCAGCAAACGTTGCGCGCGGCTGACATCCGGGTGCCGGCCGACCTCTCGTCGGCGGCGTTTCCGATGGTTGCGGCACTGATCGCCCGGCACAGCGAGGTGCTGCTGCTCGGCGTCGGCGTCAACCCGACCCGCACGGGCGTGATCGAGATCCTGCGCCGGATGGGCGCCGAGATCCAGCTCGAAAATGCCAGGATGTTCGGCGAGGAACCGGTCGCCGACCTGCGCGTCCGCGCGTCGACCCTGCGCGGCATCGATGTGGACCCAGGGCTCGTGTCCCTCGCGATCGACGAATTTCCGATCCTGTTCGTCGCGGCGGCACTGGCCAAGGGCGTTACGAGATTCTCGGGACTGGGCGAATTGCGGGTCAAGGAAAGCGACCGGATTCATGCAATGGTCCGGGGGCTGAAGGCGCTCGGGCTGACCGTCAACGAAACCGAGGACGGGGCCGAAATCTACGGCGGCATCCCGGCCGGGGGGCATGTGGACAGCCAGGGCGACCACCGGGTGGCCATGGCGTTTGCCGTCGCGGCGACGCGGGCGGACGGGCCCGTCCGGATTGCGGACGTTGCCAACGTCAACACGTCGTTTCCCGATTTTGCGGGCAGCCTGCGATCCCTGGGCGTCGACGTCACCGAACGCGAACCTGGGGCGTGATGGCTGGCCGCGGTCTCCCGCCGGTACTGGCTATCGACGGACCCAGCGGGTCCGGCAAGGGCACGATCGCCCGGCGCGTAGCGCAGGCCCTGGGATGGCACTTGCTGGACAGTGGTGCTTTGTATCGTCTCGTGGGACTGGCAGGCGCGCGGCGCGGCATAGATCCGGGGGCGGCGGCCGAACTGGCAGTCCTCGCCAGGGAGCTCGACATTCGCTTCGAAGTGGACCCGGAGGGCTCCGAGCGCATAGTCCTGGACGGCGAGGAGGTGGGGCCCGAACTGCGGAGCGAGGAGTGCGGCCGCCTGGCGTCGGCCGTGGCAGCGCTGCCGGCGGTACGCGAGGCGCTGCTGGGGCTGCAGCGCGGCTTCCGCGAGGCCCCGGGCCTGGTGGCGGACGGGCGGGACATGGGTACCCATGTGTTCCCCGACGCGACGCTGAAAGTGTTCCTGACCGCCACGGTCGAGGAGCGCGCTAACAGGCGTTATAAGCAGTTGAAAGACAAGGGTATTGATGTTAGCCTTGCCGCCCTTTCGCGCGACATAGCGGCCCGCGACAAGCGGGACACCGAGCGATCGGTGGCGCCGCTCGAGCCCGCAGACGATGCGCGGGTGCTGGATTCCAGCCATTTGACGATCGACGAAGTAACGCGAATCGTACTCGACTGGGTCAGCGAGACCGTCGCCGACAGGTAGCAGTTTCTTGGTCGGAGTTGCACAGGACGTGCGATTCCATTTTGTCAGTAACCGTCTGCCAAAGGATTTGGCCAGGCGATTCGGGTGAGGGCCGCCAATAACGGTCTTCTGGTTTAATCTAATGTCTGAAAGTTTTGCTGAATTATTTGAAGAGAGTTTTGCCAGCCAACAAATAAAGCCAGGTGCCATCATCATGGGCACCGTTGTTGCTGTAAATGACGATGTCGTCATCGTCAGTGCCGGTCTCAAGTCCGAGGCCGTCATTCCGATCGAACAGTTTCAGAACGAGAAGGGTGAGATCGACATAGCCGTCGGCGAGGCGGTGGAAGTCGCTCTGGACGCCGTCGAAGACGGCTTCGGTGAAACTCGCCTGTCTCGCGAGAAAGCGATTCGTGCGCGTACCTGGACCCAGCTCGAAAAGGCTTACGAGAAGGGCGAAGTGGTCACCGGCGTCATCAACGGAAGGGTCAAAGGCGGTTTCACGGTCGATATCGAAAGCGTGCGGGCCTTCTTGCCCGGCTCGCTCGTCGATGTGCGGCCGGTGCGCGACCCCGCCTACCTCGAAGGCAAGAGCCTCGAGTTCAAGGTCATCAAGCTTGACCAGCGGCGGAACAACGTCGTCGTGTCGCGGCGCGCGGTCGTCGAGCAGGAATACAGCGCAGAGCGGGAAGAGCTGCTGGAGAATCTGCAGGAAGGCAACGTCGTCAAGGGTATCGTCAAGAACCTGACCGACTACGGTGCGTTCGTGGATCTCGGCGGCATCGATGGCCTGCTGCATATTACCGACATGGCCTGGAAGCGGGTGAAGCACCCCTCCGAGGTGGTCAACGTCGGTGACGAGATCGACGTCAAGATCCTGAAGTTCGACCGCGAGCGTCAGCGGGTTTCACTCGGCATCAAGCAGCTGGGTGACGATCCGTGGCATGACCTCGCCCGGCGTTACCCGCCGCAGACCCGCCTGTTCGGTAAGGTTACGAACATCGCCGACTACGGCTGCTTTGTCGAGATCGAGGAAGGCGTTGAGGGTCTTGTGCACGTGTCCGAGATGGACTGGACGAACAAGAACGTCAATCCGGCGAAGGTCGTGCAGGTCGGCCAGGAAGTCGAGGTGATGGTGCTGGAAATCGACGAAGAACGACGTCGTATTTCGCTGGGCATCAAGCAGTGTCAGTCGAATCCATGGTCCGAGTTTGCTGCGACCGTGAATCGCAACGACATCGTCAAAGGCCAGATCAAGTCGATCACCGATTTCGGTATCTTCATCGGTCTGGACGGGGGAATCGACGGCCTGGTGCACCTGTCGGACATTTCCTGGGACGTCCCGGGCGAAGAAGCCGTGCGGAATTACCGCAAGGGTCAGGAGATCGAGGCCGTGGTGCTGGCGATCGATGCCGAGCGCGAGCGCATTTCGCTGGGTGTCAAGCAGCTGGACAAGGATCCGTTCTCGGCCTGGCTCGCCGAGCATCCGAAGAATTCGGTCGTCAAGGGTGTGGTCACGGAAGTGGACGCGCGCGGCGCCATGGTCGACCTGGGCGACGGCATCGTCGGTACGCTCCGTGCCTCCGAAATGTCCCGAGGCCGGGTTGAAGACGCCCGGACCGTGATCAAGGTCGGCGAGGAGATCGAAGCCAAGTTCACCAATGTCGACCGCAAGAATCGCATGGTGGCGCTGTCGATCAAGGCGAAGGAGGAGCACGAGGAAGCGGAAGCCTTGAGCACCTACAAGTCCGACTCCGCAACGGCCTCCACAGGTACGACCCTCGGCGAGCTCCTGAAGGAGAAGATGTCCGGCGAGTCGAAGTAAGGAAAAAAAACTAGCCCGGACCCACCAGTCCGGGCTATATTTCCTTTACAATCGGTGGCTTACACGGATGCGGGCCGAAGACCACAGGCGCATGACATTATGACAAAATCGGAACTGATCGAACTGATCTCCCGGAACCAGAAGCATCTGCCGGCGAAAGATGTCGAACTGGCGGTCAAGCACCTGCTGGATTTGATGAGCGATGCACTGGCTAAAGGCGAGCGGATCGAAATACGTGGTTTCGGCAGCTTTTCGCTGCACTTCCGTCCGCCCCGCATCGGAAGAAATCCAAAGACGGGCGAGGCCGTCGCGCTGTCCGGCAAATATGTGCCGCATTTCAAGCCCGGCAAGGACCTGCGGGAGCGGGTGAACGCGAATCGGCACCTGCCAATCAAGAGCTAGGGATCGCGCGGCCTGCAATTCCGCAGGCTGCGTTACCGGGCCGGGTGCACACCGTGGGCCGTTAAGCACGTCGTTGGAGTAACCGAATGCTCAAGCGAATCGGCCTGATCGGCCTGTTTCTCCTGGTCTTCGTTCTGATGATCTGGTTCACGAGCATCAATCCGGGAACCATCAGCATCGACCTCGCATTCGGCACCGTCGAGCCGACGATTCCCCTGGCGCTCGCCGTGAGCTTCGTGCTCGGCTGGCTGTTCGGACTGATCAGCGTCGCTTTTTATGTTCTCGGCCTGCTCAATGAACGGCGGCGCCTGCGCAGCGCGCTCCGCAGCGCCGAGTCCGAAGTCTCGAGCCTGCGGAGCCTGCCTTTAGCCGATGCCGACTGAATCCACCTTTCTCCTGGCCGGTTTGTTCCTGCTGCTGGCCGCCGCAGGCTGGGCCCTGGGCCGCTTCGGCGAGCGGGACGAGCAGGAACCGGCGCCGCCGTTGAACATCGATTACCTGAAGGGGCTGAACTTCCTGCTCAACGAGCAGACCGACCAGGCCCTGGAACACTTCCTGAAAATGGTCCGGGTCGACGACAAGACGATCGAGACCCATTTTGCCCTCGGCAGCCTGTTCCGGCGCAGGGGAGAGGTCGACAGGGCCATCCGCATACACCAGAACATCATCGCCCGCCCCGACCTCGCATCCGAACAGAAGGACCAGGCGCTGTACGCGCTGGCCAAAGACTACCTGAAGGCGG
>JAOUIH010000053.1 GCA_029884165.1 Gammaproteobacteria bacterium
CCATGCCCCAGTCCCAGTCGTCGAACCTGGCCTCCTTCACCGGGCCCGTGATGCCTACGCCGGCGTTATTGACGAGCACGTGCACCTTGCCGAAGGCCTTTTCAGCGGCGTCAGCCGCCGCCTTCATCTGCTTGCGGTCGGTCACGTCCAGCTGGACCGTGACGACCTCCTTGCCCTTGCCGGCGGCGTCGAAACCGCTTTTGGCCTCGTTCAGCGATTCCTTGCGTATGTCGGCAATGACGACCTTCATGCCGGCGTTGACGAACGCTCGCGTGATCCCGAGCCCGATTCCGTTCGCGCCGCCCGTTATGAATGCAACCTTGCCCTTTACGTCTTTCATCGTTCGCGGTCCTCTCGATTTTGCGTGTCCTCTTCAGGACACCTTGAGCGAAAACAGCCTTTCGGCATTCGTCTGGAAGAGCATGAGTTTGAAAATGCAGCGGAAACCTGCAACCAGGGAGGTCATGCTACGCCATCCTGTACAGGCTGGTCGTCCAGCCGGAGCCCGCCATAGCGACGATGGCAAAGCCGCGTCAGCTGCATTGCAGCGAGCGCGCCGAGTACGAGCGGCGCAGCTGCGACCAGCAACATGCTGGCCAGCGACGAGTCCTGCGCGATCAGTACGCCGCCGACGATCGGGCCGAGGATGGAGCCGAATCGGCCAATCGAAAAGGCCCAGCCGACCGCCTTCGCGCGCACCTCCGTCGGGTAAATCATCCCGGCCGACGCATTATTGCCGAACTGCGCGCCTAGCACGCAGACACCGGCGCCGAGCGAGAGCGCGAGCAACGCGGCCTGCGGCAGGCCGGCGAGCCCGATCGCCGCGACCACCGGGCCCGCGAGCGCCAGGAAGACGGCGATGACCAGCACGCCATAGCGGTCGATCAGCACGCTGATCAGCAATCCACCCAATGTGCCGCCGACATGATAGAGGCCGGAGGCGAGCGCCGCCTGTTCCGGGTCCATGCCGGATCGCTCGAACAGCACCGGCATCCAGCTGTTCAGGAAAAAATTGGCCATCAGTGTCGCCGCGAAACAGAACCACAACAGCGGCGTTATCCACGCCAGGCCACCGGCGAAGATCTGGCGAATGCCGAGCCCCGCCGTTCCGCCCGCCTCCGCGCGGCGCACGACGAATTCAGCCGTCGCCGGGATCACGAGGTCCGGCCGCGCCCGTCGCGCCGTCTGGAGCAGCTTCTCCGGTCTCAGCTTGCGCACAGCGAGAAACTTGATCGATTCGGGCAGGTAGAACACGAGGCAGGCGGCCACTGCCAGCGGGAATACGCCGCCGATCAGGAACAGTACCTGCCAGCCGTACTGCGGCACCAGGGTTGCCGCAATGACGCTCGGCGAGCCGCTGCCGAGCGTGATGCCGGTGAACATCAGGACGATCAGCATTGCGCGAAATTTCTTCGGTGACAGTTCGGATGTCAGGGAGATCGTGTTCGGCATCAGTCCGCCGATGCCGATGCCGGCAATGAAGCGCAGTGCAAACATCTGCTGCAGGTTCGTCGTTGCCACCATGGACAGGGTCGCGACACCGCAGATGACGCAGGCCAGGATGATCGCCACGCGCCGGCCGTAACGGTCGCCGACCCAGCCCAGCAATGGCGCCCCGAACAGTACGCCGAACAGGCTGGCACTGAACACAGGGCCGAGGGACGAGGTCTCGACGCCCCACACGCGAACGAGCTCCGGGGCCGCGAAAGCCATCGCGGTGATCTCGTAGCCATCCGCCAGCATGGCGAGGAACGACCACGCGACGATCATTACGTTGAAGCGGCCGATTTTCTGCTCGTCGATCAGGCGATCGACATCAATGGTCGCGCTCATGCGATACCCTTGCTCGTGCTCGCAGGATTCAGGCGCCTTCCGTCTGCTCGCGGATCTTTACGGCCGCTATGGCGGTGCCGTAGTGCTTGACTCCCGACCACATGATCCAGGCGGCAATCGGCATCATGATGGCGGCTGAAACGGACAGGGCGTAGCGCAACAGCATCTCGTCGCCGATGACGTAATCCGTGAACAGCGCAATGAATGACGGGCCAATGCCGCCGCCGATGACGCTGAAAATGAACAGGTACAGTGCCGTCACCTGGCCGCGCATCTCGTTCGGCGTAACGCTTTGCAGCGCGGCGTTCTGCGGCACTGCGCCGCCGATGCCGATCAGGAAGGCGCCCGAGGCGCACAGCAGCGCGAGCCACGGGTTAGGCATCAGCGGACCGGAGATCGCGAGGATCGGCGACAGCGTATAGGCGATCGCCACGACCCTCAGGTTTGCGTCGTCCCGCGTCTTCGCGTAGTGCTCCGTCAGCCAGGTGGCGAGCCAAAGACCGATGGGCGCGGCGATGATGAACGCCGTACCCAGGAACAGGCCGGTCTTCTGGGCCGACCAGTCATAGGTGCGCTGGAAGAACACGGGCTGCCAGGCCCGGACGCCAGACGACTCGATCGCTGCAATGGCGAGTCCGAAAAACTGCGGCGCGTACAATCGCCAGTGCGTGAACAGGTACTTCAGCACGGTACGCAGCGGTAGCGGCTTCTTCATCTGCGTCATGATGCGGCCGCGCCGCGGCGGCTCCGGGACCGTCATCATCAGGGCCGCGACCAGCAGGCCCGGCAGGCCGACGATGATGAACACGAGTTGCCAGTTACGTATCACGAAATCCGTGCCGGGGACGCGCACGTTGTCGATACCGAGCAGCATCTGGATGACGAACGCGCCGAGCAGAAGCGAGGCGCCGAGGCCGCCGATGAATCCGAGCTGGAGTACTGCGATCGCGCGCGGCAGTTTCTCGCGCGGGAAGAAGTCCGCCATCATCGAGTAGGTCGCGGGCCCGTGGACGATCTCGCCGACGCCGATGCCCATGCGAAACATGAACAGCTGCCAGAAATTCTGCGCCATGCCGCAGAGCGCGGTCATCGTGCTCCAGAATGCGATGCCGACCGTGATGATGATGTTACGGGGCCAGATGTCGACGAAGCGAGATGCCGGCACGGCGACGAAGGCATTGAATACAACCAGCGCGAATCCCAGCAGCAGGCTGATCTGGAAATCGCTCAGCTGCAGGTCGGCTTTGATCGGCTCGACCAGGAGCGTCATGATGCCGCGATCGAGAAACGCGAACATCAGGGCTATGGCGAATACGCTGACCGCGTACCACGCGGTTCTAGGCTCCGGCCAGGCCTGCTTTTCCGACGGCTCCTGCGGAGAATCTCCCGTCTCAGCCGGTGTGTAATGTGCCATCGGTATCGTGCTCCCCCCATCGACGGGCGCGGATCGGGCGATGCATTGTTTACCACAGCTTTGGACGAAAAGTACGCAATTGCGTTAATCGGCGAAGTCCTGTTCGCGTTCGGTCGACTGCGCGGAACAGCCGGGACTACCATCGTCCCGGTGCGCTTCTGAATCAGCGGAGGGCGTAATGAAAGACGTCAGTGGCAAGGTTGCGTTCGTTACCGGTGGCGGAAGCGGAGTGGGCCTCGGCCAGGCGAGGGTCTTCGCGCGTGCCGGCGCAAAAATCGTTATAGCCGACATACGCCAGGACCATCTCGACGATGCTGTCGCGCAACTCGCGGGCGAAGGCCTGACGGCTCATGCAATCCGGCTGGATATCACCGACCGCGCGGCCTACGCGGCTGCCGCAGACGAAGTCGAGCGGGTGTACGGTGTCGTGCAGCTGCTGTTCAACACGGCCGGCGTCAGCATCTTCGGCCCGCTCGAGAAGTCGACCTACGACGATTACGACTGGCAAATGGGCGTCAACTTCGGCGGTTGCGTCAACGGCATCCAGACGTTCGTCCCGCGGATGATCAAATTCGGCAAGGGTGGGCACATCATCAACACCGCGTCACTCGGGGCGTTCCTCGCGGCCGGGCCGGCGGGGATCTACTCTGCGTCCAAGTTTGCCGTACGCGGACTCAGCGAAGCGCTGAGGGCAGAACTCGCGAAATACGACATCGGCGTAACCGTGCTTTGCCCGGCAAACGTCAATACCAACATCGCGGAATCGGTAATGACCCGGCCGAAGCAGTACAGTAACAGCGGCTACAAGTTCAACGACGCGATCCTCGACAGCCTGCGGCGCATCTACTCGGCCGGCAAGGACCCGGTCGAGCTGGCCGAAGAAGTGCTCAAGGCTATCCGGGAAAACCGGATGTACTGCATCCCTTACCCGGAGGCGCGCAAGCCGCTCGAGAAACACTTCGCCGACGTGCTGGCCTCGCTGCCGCCGGAGGACGCCGATCCGGACGGTGTGCGCAAGCGACAGCTCGCCATGGAGCAGTACCGCAAGGAGCTAGCGGAGCTGCAGTACAAACCTCATTAGAATCATGTCGACGCCGCGGGAGAGCATTTGATGCTGCACGGACCGTTTCGATACCTGTTAACGTTCCTCCTGGTTGCCGGGATGGCAGCCTGCGGCAGGGATGACGGTGCGCCGCAGGGCGAGTCCGTGCCGGCGCCGGTCCAGGGCTCCGTAGCCGACGTGGACGCCGAGCGGCTCGCGCAGGCCGCGAACGATGCGAATAACTGGATGACCCACGGCCGCACTTATGCCGAGGAGCGTTACAGCCCCCTGGCCCTGATCGACGAACACAATGTCCGCACGCTCGGGCTGGCCTGGTACTGGGAGTCGGACTCCACGATGGGAACGGAAGCCACACCGCTGGTCGTCGACGGTGTCCTTTACAGCACCAGCACCTGGAACCTGCTCCACGCGATCGATGCGGCAACCGGCGAGGAGCTCTGGACCTACGACCCCGCGATCGATCGCGACTGGATACGCTACACCTGCTGCGGCACAGCCAATCGCGGCGTCGCAGTGTGGGAAGGCAGGGTCTATTTCGGCACGATCGACGGGCGGCTGGTCGCGGTCGACGCAGCGACCGGCAAGCTCGCGTGGGAAGTGCAGACGACAGACCCGACCAAGCCCTACTCGATCACCGGCGCGCCGCGCGTCGTCAAGGGAAAGGCCGTAATCGGCAACAGCGGCGCTGAATTCGGCGTGCGCGGCTACGTAACCGCATACGATGCGGCCAGCGGCGAACAGGCCTGGCGTTTCTACATCGTGCCGGGCAACCCGGCCGACGGCTACGAGTCGCCGGCCATGGAGATGGCGGCGGCCACCTGGAACGGCGAGTGGTGGAAATACGGCGGTGGCGGCACCGCCTGGGACTCCTTCTCCTTCGACCCCGACCTCGATCTGCTGTACATCGGTACCGGCAACGGTTCGCCCTGGTCACGCGACATCCGGAGCCCGGGCGGCGGCGACAACCTGTTCCTGTGCTCGATCATCGCCGTCCGGCCGGACGATGGTGAGTACGTCTGGCATTACCAGGCGGTGCCCGGCGAAAACTGGGACTACAACTGCACGCAGCAGATGACGCTCACCGAGCTCGAGATCGGCGGCGAGAAGCGCAAGGTGCTGATGCAGGCGGCGAAGAGCGGCTTCTTCTACGTGCTCGACCGGACGAACGGCGAACTGATATCGGCCAATAATTTCGTGCCGGTCACGTGGGCCAGCCACGTCGACCTCGGGACCGGCCGCCCGGTCGAGATCGAGGAGAATCTCTACGGCGTCGAGGAGGGCAAGCGAGTGGCGCCCGGCCCGATGGGTGCGCACGTCTGGCACTCGATGTCCTACAGCCCGGACACCGGGCTCGTCTATATCCCGGCGCGGGAGGACGTCTGGAGCTACAGCAGGCCGGCAAACTACGAGCACAAGGAAATGTCCTGGAACATTTCCCTGAATCCGGATGCGGCGGTGGCCGAGGGCGTAATGGACTTCGTTACAAAGGGCTATCTCCTCGCCTGGGACCCGATCACGAACTCGGAGAAGTGGCGCATCAACTACGAGCGGGACTGGAATGGCGGTGTGCTGACGACGGCCGGCAACCTGCTGGTCCAGGGGGCGGCCGACGGCCGGCTCGCGATCTACCGCGCGAGCGACGGCGAGCTCCTGTGGGACATGCCGATCCAGACCGGGGCAACGGCCGCGCCGATCAGCTATGCCGTGCACGGCGAGCAGTACATCGCGATCGCGGCCGGCTGGTCCGGCGCCGTTCCGATCCTCGGCGGCGGAGGCACGACGCCGACGCACAACGCGCCGATGCGCTTCCTCGCGTTCAAGCTGGGTGGCGCCGCGAAGCTGCCCGAGCCCGCTGGCGGACGCGCGCTGTCGCTGCCGGACTTCGACGCGAGCGACGAAACGCTGGAGCAGGGTTCCGCGCTCTATGTCGAGATCTGTCAGACCTGCCACGGCATCAACCTGGTCTCCGGCGGCATGACGCCGGATTTGCGCTACATGAGCAGCGAAACGCATGAGCAGTTCCAGGCGATCGTCCTCGGCGGCAGCCGCTCCGCCCAGGGTATGTCTTCGTTCGCCGATCGGCTCGATTCCGGCCAGGTCGATGCCATTCACGCGTTCATCGTCAGCGAGGCACGCAGGCTGATGGACGGCAGACGATGATCGCGATTACGCAACGAGACGACGCAAGGCGAGGACTGCCGCAGTGATAGACCTTTTTTTCTGGCCCACCGGCAACGGCAAGAAGATCTCGATCATGCTCGAGGAGGTCGGGCTGAAGTACCGCATCATCCCTGTCAATATCGGCAAGGGCGACCAGTACACACCCGAATTCCTGGCGATCAGTCCGAACAACAAGATGCCGGTGATCATCGACCGCGACGTGGAAGGCCCGCCGATCACGATCTTCGAGTCCGGGGCGATCCTGATGTACCTCGCCGAGAAGACCGGCAAGCTGTTGCCGCCGGACACGCGCGGCAAATACCGTGTGCTGCAGTGGGTGTTCTGGCAGGTCGGCGGCCTTGGACCGATGGCCGGCCAGGCGCATTATTTCCTGCGCTACGCGCCGACAAAAAACGAGGAAGGCATGACGCGCTTCCGCAACGAGGTGGCCCGTCTCTATGGCGTCATGGATCGCCAGCTCGGGAAGCACGAATACCTCGCCGGCGATTACTCGATCGCCGACATCGCCGCCTGGCCCTGGGTGTACCGCCACGACTGGCAGGGGCAGGACCTGGACGACTACCCGAACGTCAGGCGCTGGTTCGAGGCGGTCGGGCGCCGCCCGGCCGTCGAGCGGGGGGCGGCCGCAGGCCAGGACCTGGTCGATCGCTCCGTGCAGATGTCGGACGAGGAAAAGAAACTGCTCTTCAACCTCGACGACAGGGCCTTCGCATCGAAGAGCTGATCGTTCGTCTCAGAACATCGTATTTTCGTTCATCGCGGTTTCCGGGATGGGCTGCATGACGTCCCAGTGCTCGACGACCTTGCCGTTCTCCAGCCGGAAAATGTCCATGACCGCGCTGCCGCGATCGTCGGGATCCCGCTTCGCGTGGACGTGCAGCATCACGTAGTCGCCATCGGCGAGCACGCGCTTGATTTCGATCTTGAACGTGGACAGGTTCTCCTTCGCGAATGTCAGGAAGCTCTTCAGCCCCTCCGGCCCGTCGGCGGCGAGCGGGTTGTGCTGGATGTAGACGTCGCCGAGATACTGTGAAGCTTTCTCGAAGTCCTTGTCGTTGATGGCCGCGTTGTAGAACGCAACGACGATTTCCTTGTTGCGCTCCTCCGCGGAGTCTGCCTGGGCCTGCGTTGAATCCCCTGGCGCCGGGCAGCCGGCCAGGAGTGCCAGGCCGGCCAGCAGGACGGTCGTATACATCGGTCTATTCATCCTGATTCCTCCCGGGTGAACGGATGCGCGTTTGCTGTCGGCATCCCAGTCTGCTGACGGGCGCTCGACCGGCCTAAGATACCGGGAACTGGAGCCGCCGGCTCAATCGAGAGCGAAATGCGCGCCGGGACCCGACACCCGGCAGCATTACCCGGTATTGCGCTGTGGGCCGACGGGCTGTAGCGTTTTGGCAACGATGACGGGCTGGACCGGCGTCGAAAACGATTCTCAAAGCCGTTACACGCGCCGTTCACAAGTTCTCTTTTCGTGGAAATTCGTTTCGTTACCAATCGAGCAATTTCAAGGCGATTCGGGCGTCATGATGACTTCGGAAAATCCGATCAACGAGGGGGGTTCACCGATGGGCGCAATTACTAGGCTAGCGCGTCGCGTTGCCACAACATTGGCATTGACCGGCGTTGCGGCCGCAGCGTTGTCAGTCAGCTCAATGGTCGCGGCACAGGAGGACGAGGCGACGCTGGAGGAAATCGTCGTAACGGCACGATTCCGAGAGGAAAGGCTGCAGGAAACGCCGATCGCAATCACGGCGATCACGGCCGCGGACATCAACGCCCGCGCGTTCACGTCGGCCTACGAGGTCGGATACGTAGTGCCGAATGCCGCGTTCCGGCCGGCGCAGTCCGCGTACGGCAACACGATGACCGCTTATGTCCGTGGCATCGGGCAGTACGACTTCGACTTCGCGTTCGAGCCCGGCGTCGGCGTTTACGTCGACGACGTCTACCAGCCGTTCATACTGGGATCGCAGCTTGATCTGCTGAACGTCGAACGGGTCGAGGTCCTCCGCGGACCGCAGGGCACCCTGTTCGGGCGCGGCTCGATCGGCGGCGTCGTTCGGCTCGTCAGCGACAAGCCCGAAGGCGATAACTCGGGCTCGATCACGATCAGGGCCGGTAATTTCGAGCGAACCGACGTTCGCGCATCCTACGACTTCGCATTGGCGGACAATCTGTTTGCGGAAGTCGCCGGCGCGGCGCGGCATCGCGAAGGCTACCAGGACGTGATCGATTTCGCGTGCCGGTTCCCCGCGCAGGCCGGGTTGCTGCCGGTTCGCGATCCGAGCTTCGGACGGAATTGCAAGACGGGCACGCAGGGCGGTGAAGACATGGCCGCCATAAGGGGGCAATTGCGCTGGGTCGCGAGCGACAACGTCGAAGTCCTCGTGGCGGGCGACTATTACAATGACGAATCGGAACCGCGGGCGGATTCGATTATCGCCATCCAGTATCCGCTGGACCTCTCCGGAGAAATCATTCCGACCAGTGGATATACGCTGTACAACAACGAGTACCTGAATCACGTACCGACCGCCGATGAGCCCTGGGGCTATGGCATACCGTACGACGAGCGGTTCATACCCGACACGATGTACGAGACCTATGCGACCTACAACGATCCTGCGGCCGGTTTGACTTTCGCGCAAAAGGCCGGTCTCGAGCGCAAGTCCCTGTCCGGAACCCTGAACTGGGGGCTGGGAGAAAACCTGAATCTGACCGCTGTCCTTGCGACGGTCGACATCAAGAGCGACCTCGTGTCCGATACCGACGCGTCCCCGTTCAACCTCCAGACGACCGGCGGTATCCAGGAACTCGACTGGACGACCGCAGAGCTGCGCTTGAACGGCCGCGCGATGGATCGTCTCGACTGGACCGTGGGCGCGTTCTATTACACCGGCGAGGCGGCTAATTACCAGGCCGTGAGTTTCCCGCCGATCCTGTGGGGCGTCTTCCGGAACGTCCTTAGCTTCCCGCCGGCGGCGGCGGCGTCCATCATCGAGGGTTCCCCGGTCTCCGTCAACACGCGCAACGAAGCCGACATCGAGAGCAAGGCAGTATTCGGTCATGTCGTGTTCGACCTGTCCGACAGCCTGGCACTGAACGCGGGCATCCGGTACTCGGAGGACACGAAGGACGTCGCATTTGACAACACGTTCGTGCAGGCGCCGATCAACATTGATTTCGATCACACCGATTGGCGGCTCGGGCTGGACTTCAAGTTCTCCGACGACATGTTGCTGTACGGATCCGCAGCGTCCGGCTATCGCCCGCCTGCCTACAATCCGCGCCCGTTTACGCCGGCGCAGGCAATCGAGGTTGGCGGCGAGGAGGCCACATCCTATGAATTCGGCCTCAAGACCGACTGGTTCGACCGCAAGCTCCGCGCAAACCTCGCGCTGTTCTACACGGATTACAACAAGCGCATCGTGCCGATCGGGGGAACCGAGTGCGTCGGTGCCCCGGCCGATCCTTCGGACCCGGGTGCGATCCAGGATACGGCGGGGAATGTATGCTTCGCGGTTACCTCGCTGACCAATTACGAGCAGCTGTCAGACGGCGAGGTAACGGGAGCCGAGCTCGAGGTGAATTGGCAGCCCGTCGAGAATCTGCTCCTCTCTGCCATCTTCGGATACACGAACTGGAGTTCGCCGGAAATCGACAACTGCGATTTCAATGAAGATGGACAGCCCGACGCTGGTTATTCGTGCACCAACCGGCCGAACTTCGTGCCTGAGAACAACTGGGCGCTCGCGGCATCGTACGACTTCGCTCTGGCCAACGGCTCGCGCGTTACGCCGCGAATCGATATTTACGGGCAGACGGAGATCTGCTCGTCCGTCGTTTCCCAGCTCGCCTGTGCAGATGGCTATGAGCTTGTCAGCCTGCGCCTCGAGTGGGAGAGCCCGGAAGCTGCATGGACAGTCGCCGTGGGCGGAACAAACGTCACGGACGAGGAGTACATCCTCAACATCTTCGACCTGACGTTGTTCGGCCAGAACACTGTCGAAGCACAACCCGGCCGACCGCAAGAGTGGTATCTGGAGTTCGGGCGACGGTTCTGAACGACGCATCGATCGTCTCGCGATAGCGATGCACTAAAGGGGGCGCGTTCCGCGAAGGGCGCGCCTCCATTTTGCCTGGGGAATGCTCATCAGCCGACGCCGAGTAACCCCGGGCCGAAAAACAGGATTGCGGTAGTCGTCAGCATGCCGATCAACACCGAGATGGAAACCGCCGATGCGGCCTGCCCGGTGTCGCACTTTGCGACCGACACTATGGTGACGGACATGAAGCCTACCGGCGCGGCGCCGATGGCAATCACGATCACCGCGGTAAGTCCCTCGAGCCCAAGCAGGCCAGCAAACAGCAGCCCGCTCCCGAGGCCCAGCAGCATCCTGAGCATCACGGTGAGCGATGGCAAGGAGCCCGAAAAGGCCCGCGGCGTCAGCGAGATGCCGAGCGCCACGAGCGTCACCGGCATGGTCGCCCTGCCGAGCGGCTGCAGTGCTGCAACCAGAGGTGCCGGGGTTTCGAAACTCCCGAGATTGACAGCCAGCGCGATCAGCAGCGCGATGAACAGCGGCGAGCGCAGCATCCTGAGCAGGGACCCGGCAGGGATGGCCGAGCCGGCGTGGGCGTAGTGTACGGAGATCGCATAGCCGACCGTCGCGACGAACACAGCATTGCCGACGTCGACGAGAATTGCGATCGTCAGTCCCGGCTGACCGAGGATCGCCAGCACGAACGGAAACATGAACATGCCGTTCGTGATGCCGGCGCAGAGGACCAGTGCGCCCGCCTGCGGCTCCGGCAGGCGGTGCCGCCTTGCGTAGGCCCAGGCACCGAAAGCGCTGATCGAGTTCATGAGGAAGCCGACAGCGGGGAGCAGCGCAGATTGCCGGTCGAGCGGGGCCTCGACGATCGAGACGAAGACCAGCGCAGGCAATGTCGCGAGGAACACGAACCGGAACATCGGCTCGGCGAGACTGCGTTCGACGAGGCCCATGGCGCGGAGGCTGATGCCAGCCAGCACGTAGAGGAATATCGGCAGCAGCGACTCCCAGGGCATCGCCGCACTATACCCAAAAACTCAAGCAAGACAGCATTTTAGGTACACATTCCGAAACTATTCATGGGCGCGGCAGTACTTCGTGCCGGCGACTGATGGTAAGGTTTGCTGTCCCTTCCGGGGCCCGGTCGACAGGGAGAATCGACGTTGAACAGCGACCCTCGCAAGCTCGTTTCCGAGTCGCCGATGAGCACCATGCAGGTGGTAGCCGTCGCAGTGACCATACTTCTTAATGCCCTGGACGGCTTCGACGTGCTGTCCATCAGCTTTGCGTCGCCCGGCATAGCCGCGGAATGGGGAATCGATCGCGCCGCCCTCGGCATCGTGCTGTCGATGGAGCTGATCGGCATGGCGCTCGGGTCCGTGTTCATCGGCCGGGTCGCCGACGCCATCGGCCGCAGGAAGACGATGCTCGGCTGTCTCGTCGTCATGGCGGTCGGCATGTTCATGGCGCCTACGTCCGGCGACCTGGTCACGCTCTCGATCTGGCGGGTGCTGACTGGCCTCGGCATCGGCGGCATGCTGGCTTCCATCAATGCCGTGGCGGCCGAGTTTTCAAACGCGAAGCGCAAGCACCTTAGCGTGTCCCTGATGTCGATTGGTTACCCGGTCGGCGCCGTCATAGGCGGAACCATCGCCGCGCAGCTCCTGAAGACCTATGACTGGCGCTCGGTGTTTTACCTGGGTGGCACGATGACCGTGATCTGCCTGCCGCTCGTCTACTTCCTGATACCGGAATCGGTGCACTGGTTGATGCGCAAGCGGCCCGCGAACGCGTTAGAGCAGATCAACAGCACGCTGAAGCGCATGGGGCACGCCGCCGTGGCGTTCCTGCCGACCAGCACCGCGGCCGAAGAAAGGCACACGGCCACAGGCATATTTTCCCCGGCGCTGATCGCTACGACGATCGTCGTGACGACCGCGTATTTCTTCCACGTCACGACTTTCTATTTCGTACTCAAGTGGGTGCCGAAAATCGTCGTCGATATGGGCTTCGCAGCGTCGTCGGCAGCCAGCGTGCTCGTATGGGCCAACGTCGGTGGCGCGCTCGGCGGGGCCACGCTCGGTATCCTCACGCTCAAGTACAACGTCAAGCATCTCACGCTGGCGGTGCTGCTGTTGTCGACGGTCACGGTCATCTACTTCGGCCGCAGCCCGGCGGACCTCGGTCGGCTGTCGCTGATCTGCGCGATGTCCGGATTCTGTACCAACGCGGCCATCGTCGGTCTGTACGCGATCTTTGCGCACGCGTTCCCGACGCACGTGCGCGCGTCCGGTACCGGTTTCGCGGTAGGCATGGGGCGCGGCGGGGCGGTGCTCGCGCCAATCATCGCCGGTTTCCTGTTCGAGGGTGGGTTCGGCGTGCCGCTGGTCGCCTTCTGCATGTCCTTCGGATCGCTGGTCGCCGCGGGCGCCCTCGTGTTCCTGAAGATGCAGCCGGACGATTACAATGCCGACGCCGTGTCGGACGAGGAGCCGGAAACGGCGTCGAGCCCGGGCTGAATGTCCACGATCAGCGTTGCGGCGCGTCCTGGCCGTAGACCAGCACTTCGTGGTCAGTGACGCCCGGCAAACCGGGTTCGGTACGGATGTAGCGGGAGCCGAGGCGCTCAGCGACCGCAACGCTTCGCTCGTTGCCGGTGAGAATGACGTGGATGACGCGGTGCCAGCCCAGTTCCCTGAAGGCGAAAGCGACCGCCGCTTTGCCGGCCTCGGTGGCATAACCCTTGCCCCATTGCTCGCGGGCGATCGTCCAGCCGACCTCGGGCTCTGGCCAGCCCTCAGGGTACCAGGGACCGACACGGCCGACCCACTCGCCGCTCGCCTTGGTCTCGACGGAGAAGAAGCCGTAGCCGCGGATCTGCCAGTGCCCGATGAGCGACGCCATGTGCCGCCAGGCCTGGGCGCGATCCAGGACCTTGCCGCCGATGTAGCGGACCGTTTCGGGATCCGCCATCGATCGGGCCCAGGCCTCGAAATCGCGCTCCGGGTCGATTTCCCGCAGGATCAGCCTTTCGGTTTCTATCCGCATCTTCGGCGAGTTCCAGTCGTATCCGGGAACATTCTGCACAAACTTCGATCGCGGCGAAACGCGAATAAATCACGGCCCTGCCGATTAGTTGATAGCATCCGCCAGATCGATGGGATCGAATTCCTTGCACGAGAGTGACTCAGCCAGGATAGCCAGACGGGGTACGCGGCGTACCGTCGCTTGCTGCGTTCTCCTGTTCGTGTCGCTGGGCGCGATCGCAGACGAGGCGATCCGTACGACGCACGGGTTTACGCTGTTCGGCGAACTGAAATACGGCCCGGACGCAACTCACTTCGACTACGTCAACCCGGACGCTCCGAAAGGCGGAACGTTCCGTTACAGCTTCGCGTCGAGTTTCGACAACCTGAATCCCTTCATCATCTCGGGCACCGCGCCGCGGCGCAATCTCGATGCATTGATTTACGACTCGCTGATGGAGCGTAGCGGCGATGAGCCTGCATCGATCTATGGAGTCATCGCAGAATCGCTGACCGTTCCCGACGACTACACGTGGGTCGAGTTCCGCCTGCGGGACTCCGCCCGTTGGCACGATGGCCGCCCCATTACACCGGAAGACGTCATTTACAGCGTCGAGACTTTCAAGACCCAGGCGGCACCGGAATTCAGGGCCAACCTCGCGGATGTCGCGACTGTCGAAAAAACCGGGTCCCGTACAGTGAGATTCCTGTTGTCGACGACAGGCGACCGCGGCAACGTCTACACGATCGCGCAACTCATCGTGCTGCCGAAGCACTACTGGGAAAGCCGCGACTTCGGCGCGCCGACGGTTGAGCCACCGCTGGGAAGCGGGCCGTACCGTATCGGCCGGGTCGACTCGGGCCGCTCGATCAGCTACGAGCGCGTGCCTGACTACTGGGCCGCCGACCTGCCGATCAACAAAGGTATGCACAATTTCAACGTCATTCGGCACGACTACTACCGCGACATTGCGATCGAACACGAGGCGCTGCTCGCTGGCAACGTCGACCTGCGCTGGGAGACGCTGCCGACACAGTGGGCCACCGGCTACGATGTCGACGCAGTCCGTGACGGCCGATTGATCAAGGAGATCCTGCCCTACTCCGGCACGACGATGTACGCAGGCTACTTTTTCAACCTGCGCAAGCCGAAGTTCCAGGACCGCCGCGTGCGGGAAGCCATCGCCAAGGCCTTCGACTTCGAGTGGACCAACCGGATGCTCTTCCACGGGCTGTATATTCGCCTGGCCAGTCACTTCGAGAACTCGGAGCTCGCGGCGCGGGGCATGCCGAGCGAGGCCGAATTCGAATTGCTTGAGCCGTATCGTGACCAGCTGCCGGAGCGGCTGTTCACCGAACCCTGGAAGCCACCGTCGACCGACGGCACCAGGGCGTCACTGCGCGAGAACCTGCGTGAATCGGTGCGGTTGCTGGAGGAGGCGGGCTGGACCCTGAGGGACGGTCAGCTCGTGTCGGCGGACGGTACGCCGATGCGTTTCGAGGTCATCGCCTGGGACCCGTACTTCGAGCGCGTAACTGGCCCGTTCCTGACGAATCTCGAGTTGCTCGGCATTGACGCGAACCAGCGTACGGTCGACTCGGCGCAGTGGTTCCGCCGCATGCAGAATTTCGATTTCGACGTAACCATCGCATTCTATTTTCCGCAGTTCATGTCGCCCGGCTCCGAGCAGCGCGAATTCTGGAGCTCGGAGTACGCGAATCGGCAGGGGACCCGGAACTACATGGGCATCACCGACCCCGTCGTTGACGGGATGATCGAGAAGATCATCGCTGCGCCCGATCGCGATGCGCGAGTCGCCGCGACCCGTGCGCTCGACCGGGTCCTGCTCTGGAACTTCTACTCGATCCCGCATTACTACGCGCCGGGCATCCCGATCGTTTACTGGGACAAGTTCGGGCGGCCCGCGCAGGACCCGACCTGGCTCAGGATCATCTGGCACATGAGCAACTGGTGGGTCGATCCGGACAAGGAAGCCTCCCTGCAGCGCCGCGAGGCGAGGATCACGGACTGACGGGCGATGGCACGATACATCTTGAAGCGCATGCTGCTGATGATCCCGACGCTGCTCGGGATACTGGTGATCAATTTCGTCATCGTGCAGTTCGCGCCGGGCGGGCCGGTCGAGCGGGCGATAGCGCAGGCTAGCGGCCTGGGCGCAGACGTGACGGCGCGAGTCAGCGGCGGCGGCGCGGACGGCACCCAGACCGCCGGCGCAATCGAGACGTCGACACGCTACCAGGGCGCACAGGGCCTCGATCCGGCCTTTATCGCGGAACTGGAACAGCGCTTTGGCTTCGACAAGCCGGCACATGTCCGCTTTTTCAACATGCTGGCGGATTACGCGCGATTCGATTTCGGCGACAGCTTCTATCGCGGCCAGAGCGTAATCGACCTGATCATCCAGAAGCTGCCGGTGTCTATATCGCTGGGGCTTTGGACGACTCTGCTCGTCTACTCGCTGTCGATACCGCTCGGGATACGCAAGGCGGTGCGCGACGGCTCCCGTTTCGACGTCTGGACCAGCGGCGTGATCGTCGTCGCCTACGCGGTGCCTGGCTTCCTGTTCGCCGTCTTCCTCGTCGTGCTGTTCGCCGGCGGATCGTACTGGCAGATATTCCCGCTGCGCGGGCTGGTATCCGACGACTGGGAGATGCTCAGCTGGGGAGCACGGATACTGGACTACTTCTGGCACATCACGTTGCCGGTGCTGGCAATGGCGATCGGTGGGTTTGCTAGCCTGACGATGCTGACGAAGAACGCGTTCATCGAGGAGATCGGCAAGCTCTACGTCGTGACGGCGCGCGCGAAGGGACTCGATGAGCGCGGCGTGTTGTACCGGCACGTTTTCCGCAACGCCATACTCGTCGTTGTCGCCGGTTTCCCTGGTGCGTTCATTGCGATCCTGTTCGCTGGCTCACTGCTCATAGAGGTTATCTTTTCGCTCGATGGCATGGGCCTGCTCGGCTTCGAGTCGGTGCTCAACCGTGACTACCCAGTCGTATTCGGTTCACTGTTCATATTCACTCTGCTCGGGCTCGCGCTGAACCTGGTCAACGACATCATCTACACGGTGATCGATCCGCGCATCGACTTTGAAGGGCGGGGTAACTGAGGATGCGTCTGGGGTTAAAACAGCTGTCACCGCTGACTCGCCGTCGTCTCGCGGTTTTCCGCGCGCACCGGCGCGGTTACTGGAGCCTGTGGATATTTCTCGGGCTGCTCGTCGTGACGTTGCCCGCCGAGTTCGTCGCAAACGACAAGCCCTTGATCGTCAACTACCAGGGCAGCTATTACTTTCCGATCTTCAGGGATTACCCGGAAAGCGAGTTCGGGGGCTTCCTCGCGCGCACAGATTACCGCGACCCCTTCGTGCGCGATCGAATCGAGGCGGACGGCTGGATGATCTGGCCGCCGCTCCGGTATAGCCACCGCACGATCAACTGGGACCTGGCAACGCCCGCGCCATCTGCGCCGACCGCCGATAACTGGCTCGGCACAGACCAGCAGGGGCGCGACGTACTCGCCGGCGTGATTTACGGATTTCGGCTGTCGGTCCTGTTCGGGCTGACCCTGACAGCGCTGTCCGCAGTCGTCGGCGTCGCGCTCGGCGCGGTCCAGGGATACTTCGGCGGCTGGGTCGATTTGTCGCTGCAGCGGCTAATGGAGATCTGGGGCGGCCTGCCGGTACTGTACATCCTGATCATCATGTCCAGCGTCGTCGACCTGGGTTTCTGGTGGCTGCTCGTCATCGTGCTCGCATTCAGCTGGATGCCATTGACCGGGCTCGTGCGAGCGGAGTTCCTGCGCGCGCGCAAGCTCGACTACGTCCGCGCCGCGAGCGCTCTGGGGCTGCGCGACGCTGTGATCATGCGGCGTCACATCCTGCCGAACGCGATGGTCGCGACACTGACATTGCTGCCGTTCACGTTGAGTGCGTCGATCGCGACGCTGACCGCACTGGATTTCCTCGGCCTCGGGTTGCCCGTTGGCTCACCGTCGCTCGGCGAACTGCTATCGCAGGGTCGGGCGAACCTGCAGGCTCCGTGGCTCGGTGTCACCGGTTTCGTCGTGCTCGCAACAATGCTGAGTCTCCTTATATTTATCGGCGAGGCCGTGCGCGAGGCCTTCGACCCACGGAGGGTCGCGGCGTGAGTCACCTGCTCGAAGTCGAGGACTTGCACGTCGCGTTCCGCACGCCGTCGTCGATCGTACGCGCGGTGCGCGGCGTAAGCTTTACGATCGATAAAGGAGAGACGCTGGCCATCGTCGGCGAGTCCGGTTCCGGCAAGACGGTGACGGGACTGTCGGTTCCGCAGCTGCTGCCATACGGTACGGCGTTCCATGAGCGGGGCTCCATACGCCTGGACGGCCAGGAACTGGTCGGCGCCAGCGCAGGCAAGCTGCAGAATCTGCGCGGCAGCCGCATCGGTTTGATCTTCCAGGAGCCGATGACGTCGCTCAATCCGCTGCACCCGATCGCGCGGCAGATCGGGGAATCGCTCCAACTGCATCGCGGGCTGACCGGCCGCCCGGCGCGAGAACGAGTACTCGAACTCCTGCGGCTCGTTGGCCTGGACAGTGCCGAGTCGCGGCTCAATGCCTATCCGCACCAGTTGTCCGGCGGACAGCGGCAGCGCGTGATGATCGCGATGGCGCTCGCGAATGAGCCGGACCTGCTGATCGCCGACGAGCCGACGACGGCGCTGGACGCGACGATCCAGGCGCAGATCCTTGCGCTGCTGGCAGATCTCCGGGACCGCCTCGACATGGCGCTGCTGCTGATAACTCACGATCTGGGTGTCGTCGCGAAGGCGGCCGACCGCGTCGCCGTGATGAACGATGGCGAGATCGTAGAGCAGGGTACGATCGACGCGGTGCTCCAGCACCCGCAGCATCTGTACACGCGTCACCTCGTAGCGTCCGAGCCCAGTGGTACTCCGGCTCCGTACGACCCCGCTGGCGAGACGGTGGTCGAGACCCGCGATCTCAAGGTGCATTTCCCGATTACCAGGGGCATCCTCCGGCGCACCGTCGACTACTTGCGAGCAGTCGACGGCGTTTCCGCGACGCTAAAGCGAGGACAGACGATCGGCGTCGTCGGCGAATCGGGTTCCGGCAAGACGACGTTCGGGCTCGCGCTGCTGCGACTCATCGAGAGCAAGGGACCCGTGGTCTTCCTCGGACGGGACATCCAGGGCTGGAAGCCGGGCGACATTCGCCCGATGCGCCGGCACATGCAGGTCGTCTTCCAGGATCCCTACGGCTCGCTGAGTCCGCGCCTGACTGTCGAAGAGATCGTCGGCGAAGGGCTGGGTTTGCACAGGCCGGAGCTGGGGGTCGAAGACAGGCGCACAGAGGTGGCCAGGGCACTCGCCGAGGTAGGCCTCGAGCCGGGCCTGCTGGACAGGCTGCCGCACGAGCTGTCCGGCGGCCAGCGCCAGCGCGTTTCAATCGCGCGCGCGATGATCCTGGACCCGGAGTTCGTTGTGCTGGACGAGCCGACCTCCGCGCTCGATCTCTCGGTGCAGGCACAGATCGTCGATCTCCTGCGCGGCCTGCAGGCGAAGCACCGAACGGCTTTCCTGTTCATCAGCCACGATATGAAGGTCGTGCGCGCGCTGTCCCATCACGTCATCGTAATGCGCACCGGCAAGGTGGTCGAGCAGGGGCCGAGCGAGGAGGTCTTCGAGCGACCGCAGGACCCGTACACGAAGGCGCTGCTGGCCGCTGCCTTCCGGCTGGAGACTGCCTAGGCAAAACTTGCGGATTCGGAATCAAGACGATCCCCGGTCGTCCGGTTTTTTCGCGAAATCAGCCCCCGGCCCGGAGTGTGGCCTGGGCGCGACGTTAACCTGCGGCGCACAGAATCCGGTCGACAACCAAACCTCTGCCGCATCCGGTGCATCAATAGGGAAGCACGCCAAAAAGACATATCTATCGACTATTTTCGACTCGAGGAGAGTGACGTGGGCCGCCTTGGTCTTTGTTTCGTAGCAACCATGTCGGTGGCCGGAACCGATATCCGAGGCGAAGAAATTCGGCTTCCTTATGCTCCGGCGGAGCCGAATTTCGCGATCCCTGCGTCGGAGGGGCTCCATTCCGTCGGTGTACGTGGGTTTGCCTGGGTCGACGAATCGAGAGCGGCAACGGCGCGTTCGGACACGAAGGAATACCGAGAAGTAGCCGTGCAGGTCTGGTATCCGGCGACGGTCGACGATGCCGACAGGCCGGCGCTCTATTTCCCGGATTTGGATGAAATGCTGATGGCGGCAGAGAGCCTGCCCGCCGAGGAGCAGAGATTCGTCAGGGCACACGCGGTGCTCGGAAATACGGCTACGAACAGCGTGCCTGGTGCAAGGATTCTTGAATCGGGCCAACGCTGGCCTGTCATTTTATTTTCGCCCGGCGGCAATGTGTCCAGGCACGCTCAAACCGCACTTGCTGAGAGAATGGCCAGCCGGGGATTCGTGTTCGTGTCAATGTCACATCCATACAGCACGATCGACGTAACTCCACGGACGGGGTTCTCGATGTCAATTGACTGGGGTCTCGACCTTGAAGACGCACTGGCGGCAAATGAAGCGGACAATCGCCTGGCCGATGTGCTGGCAGGTGACGCAGCGTTCGCTCTTCACCAGCTGCGTACACTGGCTGCAACTGACGATTCCCTTGCCGACGCGTTGAATCTCGAAGATGTCGGGATCCTGGGTCATTCACGTGGAGGAACAACGGTGGGGCACGCCTGCGCAACGAATCCGGATATCGTCGCTTGTGCCGTAATCGATAACATCGGACCGAACCGGGAGCGCCAAACCGGCATCAAGCAGCCATTCATGACTCTACGATCCGGCTGGGGTGAGGAGCGAGTGGCGGAACTGCATGACTATCTCAAACGGACAGGCAGCGTTGCCTACGACGTTGAGCTGGCTCACAGTAATCACTTTAGCTGCACGGACCTTCCACTATTCATTTCAGACTTACGTGTCGAGGGAATCGATCCCGTAACCGGTATTGATGCTTGCAGCGATATTCTCGTGAATTTCTTCGACGCCTACTTAAAACAGCAAACCTCGCCGCCCGACGGTCCCTGGCTCCCGTCGATTCGCTCGGACGATGTCAAAATCACGAAATTCCGGGCAAGGTAGTATTAGAGGTAGTATTAGGACACCCAGTATTAGGACACCCAGAATTATCCTTGCGTGCGGTAGTATTAGGACACCCAGAAAGAGTAGTATCAGGACACCAGAAATATCCTTGCGAAGCACCAAGTCGGGTGATGAAGCCGGTCACTGGCACTGTCATGCGGCGGGCGACTTCTGTCAGGTCGTAGGGGGGACCATTTCTGTCACAATCGCCCCTGGGGCGATGTGCCAGAAGGCTGGAAAGTCGGGAGGACTAGGCAGATAAGCCACGCAGCCGCTGCTGGCCGAGTGCTTCGCGATAAGCGAGCAGTGAAGGTATGCTGCCGATGGCTCGGCAGTATCGTCGGGTCAGGTGTCGGAGTTCGTCGACCCAACTGCCGGCGGGATACAACCGCGCGAGTATCGGTGCCAGGTTCGGGTCGATGCGCCCGCGCCTTCCCAGCCGCCACTGGCGGCCGGTGGCATCGACCAGCGCAATATAGTCCAGGCGACGTATAGGCAGGGTGAATCCGGTCGGACGCTCACCGGCCATCGGTGCCAGGGCGTTGTCGCGATGCTCGATACGCGCCTTTACTGAAGTGTGGAGCGAGTCCTCAGGTGTGCTCGCGATGCCGGCACGGACCGGGTTCAGATCGATGTATACCATGCACTTCAGTACTGCGGCTTCATCGAGCAGGGCCTGGGAGCGAAAGCGGCCCTCCCAGAAGCGTCCCTTGCAGCCATCTTCGCGGTTGGCGCCACGCGCCAGTGGCTCGTTGATCGACTTCATGAACCAGCTGATGCTGCCGAGTCGGCTCCGCCATCGCTCGATCATAACCAATTGTGCAAATGCGGACAGTGATTCGAAGCCCTCGGGTAGGCGGTGGAGGCGGGTCCAGCGATCGATGACTTCCTCGTGCGACATGGCTTTGAGACGGTGGACGTCAATGCGCAGCACCACATGGTAATGGTTGCTCATCACTGCGTAGGCGCACAGGTCGATAGCAAATATCCGGGCGAGCCTGTGCAGGCGGGCTTCGATCCAGGCACGGCGGTGTTCGAAGCTGCGTCCGGATAATGTGTCGTAACCGCACAGGTAGGCGCGTCTCACGCAGCGACTAACGCAGTGGTAATAAGGTGTCTGTCCGGGGTCAATCTTCTGGTAGCGCGGCAGGGTCATGCAGACAGGACACCACGTACGGCCGATGCCGGCGAGAATCATTTCTGCTTGAAAGCCCGGTTTATCGGCTGATCATGGCTGTCCTGGTTTGGCTGGCTATCATGGGTGTCCCGGTTAGAGCATCAGTTAGCTGGGTGTCCCGGTTAGAGCACCGGCAAAATGCTTTGCCGAATGTGTTGCATCGACCGGTTGAATCCGCAGTCAATAGTTGCCGCACAGCATCGCATGTTGCTGCGAGCGATTGTGCCTCAGCGCTGGATGTTGATTTGCCAGACTTCTGTACTCGGCTCGTATTGCCCTTCACTCATCGATGTAGCAGAAACTTGCACATCAATTTTTAGCACAACCTGATCTACTGACTCCCTGGTGAAGATGTACTCGACTAGGTCTTTGTAATGTGCCGCGTCATATGCGCTAGGATCATTAAGACGCAGATCTCGCCAACGATCAGCGAAGATTTCGGCAACGCCGACGCCATCGATCTCAGTGATCACCATGTTGTTCCTGAATCCCATCTCATGTAAGTACGGCCCAACACCTGTGAACAGGATCATGCCTGGCGATGAGCCATCACCGGGATTTGAGAGTGCTGCTGCGGCGAATCCGCCGGGGCCATTTCCTGCTGTGTAAGGTTTAGCCTCTATTTCCGCCAACTTGTCAGCCGAAATCTCGACAGTCTTAGTGGCGTCGGAGCCAGATGAAGAACATGACGTTAACAGTGCCAGAACCACGAGTAGACGAATCAGCACGATATTCTCACATGTTGGACGTAGAATTCACATGCTGGCAGCTTACCCAATGTCTTTGAGAAAAATCGTGACTCAATTCTCAATGAGTCGCCTCGTTAGGGGTAGACGGAGATAAGTGCTGACCCAAGCTCACCGTTCGAACAACCGTCCGCTTTAGGTCAGTAGCGGAAATTATAGCCCGAACCAGGCGACCGTCGCCTTACGGCTGCGGATTCAACTGATGGATGCAACACCTAGACTCTAGCACTGGAGGGGAGGATGTTGCAGATGAGTCAGAGGAAGCGGCGACACTACACAGATAGCGAGAAGGCCGAGATGTGGGAGCGCTGGCG
>JAOUIH010000054.1 GCA_029884165.1 Gammaproteobacteria bacterium
AGCGGGCGAACCATGACGGAGGACGAGGTCAGGGTCGAAAGCCTGCAGCTGATGGTGGCCGGCAACGAGACGTCGTCGATCAGCCTGACCTGGATCTTCTACCTGCTCGGGCGCCACCCGCAGTACATCGCCCGGATCCGCGCGGAGATCGCCGAGCTTATCGGCGACGATGATGTCGACTTCGATAAGCTGCACAGGCTCGAGTTGACGACGCGCGTCATCGACGAGGCCCTGCGTTTGTATCCGCCGTTCTGGACGATCGACCGGGTCGCCATGCAGAGCGACGAGATCGGCGGGATACGGATACCGCAAGGCACGATCGTCCTGCCCTACATCTACGGCGCTCACCACAACGCGGCGCGCTGGCCGGAGCCGGAGCGTTTCGATCCCGATCGCTTCCTGCCCGAGCAGAGCGGCGAGCGCCACCGCTTTGCCTACCTGCCTTTCGGCGGCGGACCCCGGCTGTGCATCGGGCAGAACATGGCAATCGTCACGATCCTGCTGATCATCGCCGCCGTCGTTCGCCGGTACGACTTCGAGTTGGCGACCGACGTACCGGTGGAGAAGCGCCCGATGATGCTGCTGCGTCCCGACGGGCCGGTGCACATGCGGTTCCGGCTGCGCGAGGAGCAGGCCCGCTGATCCGGGCAGGGATCGAGCGCGCGTATGTGTGCGCTCAGTCCCTGGCGCCTTCCGATTCGGGCGCGCTGCCGAAACGATACGCCCGCATCGAGGCCGTCGAGTTCCACAGGACCCGCCACCAGGGCGTACACGGCAGTGGCAGTGAGGCATCGCCGAACCGATCGACGTAATAGCTGTTGGCCGACCGGCACGAGTCGCTCTTGAAGATCGTGCCCTCGGCACGCTTCCACATGCGCTGCATGTAGAGCTCGTGCGCGTCGCGCCTGACTTCGACGCGCGTCACGCCTTTGGCTCGCGCCCGGTCGAGGCAGCGCCGAATGTGTTTCAGGTGCGCTTTCAGCATCGTGAACCAGTTGAAGCCTCCCGAGTAGGGCCCGGCGGTCAGGAAGAAGTTCGGGAACCCCGGCACGGCGACACCGGCGTAGGCCTGCAGCCGATGCTCGTCCCAGAATGCGCCGAGCTCGGTCCCCGCGCGGCCGACAACCTCGAAGCTCGGCGCATTACCCTTCTCCGTGGTCAGGAAGCCGGTGGCCAGTACCAGGGTGTCGATTTCATGCAGCGTGCCGTCGCTGGTGACGACGCCCCGCGGGACAATGCGGTCGATGGCGTCGGTCACCAGCGTCACGTTGTCGCGGCGAAATGCCTCGAGGTAGGTATTCGACGTGGCCGGTCGTTTGCAGCCGAGTTCGTAGTCGGGGATGAGCTTCGCGCTGAGGTCCGGGTCTTGCAGCGATCGTCGCATGCTGGCACGCACACCGGCCTGCACGCCGCGCACGAGGAACGGCAGCCGGCGGTAGCTGACGATCACGAAGCTCAGCGCCTCGATGCTGGTTTCCGACAGTGCCCGAAACAGGGAACGCAGCGGGGCGATGCGATGCAACGCGGCCTGCAGGCGCCGCCCGAGCCGGAAGTCCGGGCGCGGGCCCACCCAGATCGGCGTGCGCTGGAACACGTACAGGCGAGCGACGGTCGCCGCGATCTCCGGCACGATCTGCACGGCCGAGGCGCCGGTACCGATGACCGCGACCCGCTTGCCGGCCAGGTCGTGGCCGTGATCCCAGCGGGCCGAGTGCATGGCCTTGCCGGCAAAGGTATCCAGCCCGGGTATCTCAGGCAGCTTCGGCTGGCTCAGGAGCCCGGTGGCCGCGACCAGGTAACGCGAACGCAGGACCTCGCCGCCGGCGAGCCGCGTGGTCCAGGTGTCGTTGTGCGCATCGAATTCGCTGTTGAGCACCCGCGATCCATAGCGAATATGGTCCGCGATGCCGTATTTCCTCGCGCAATGCGCGACGTAGTCCTGTATTTCCGCTCCTTCGGGGAAGAGCCGCGACCAGGGGTAGTCCGATTCGAAAGAATAAGAATAGGAGCTGAAGGGAATGTCCACCGCGACGCCCGGGTAGGTGTTGTCGCGCCAGGTTCCGCCGAGCTCCTGCTCCGCCTCCAGCAGGATGAAGGAGTCGTGACCGTGTTGCAGCAGCTCGATCCCGGCACCGATGCCGCTGATGCCGGCCCCGACGATGATGATCTCGGCATCGAGCATCGTTGCCGGACGGTCGTGCGTCGGGCCGGGTTCGCCGGACGGCGGCCTGTCGAGGACCGCGGACACGATGTCGCTAGCTCCGCGGTTCGCCGTCGATCATGGTTTCCTGCCATTGCCGACGGCGTTTCTCGCGCATGTCCTCGAGACCCAGCGCCCGAACGGTGAGATCGACTATCGCCTTGTTACCCCGCACGGGCGCGAGTCGCTTGACGATATCGGCGAACTTCACTTCCGGGCTGATCAGCAACCTGGGGTTTCCCTTCTCGACCGCTTTGATGATCTGCCGCGCCGCCGATGCGGGCGGAATTGCGTTTGCCTCGAACCAGTCGGCGATCCGCTTCAAAAGCTGCGGATCGTCTCCCTCGGCGGTCTTCATGATGTTGGTGGCGACGCTGCCCGGGTGAACCACGGTCAGGCCGACCGTGGTGTCCCGCAGCTCTTCGAAGAGCGATTCGGAGAAGCCGCGCACGGCGTACTTGCTGGTGCAATACGCCGTCTGCCCCGCCATGCCGACGATGCCGAACAGGCTGGAGACATTCACGATGTGTGCCCGCCCGGCCTTCGCGAGCTGCGGCAGGAAATAGTGGCAGCCGTAGATCGTGCCCCACAGGTTCACCGCCAGCACGCGCTCGAGGGCTTCGAGTCCGGTTTGCGGAAAGGCCGCCTCGTAAGCTATGCCTGCGTTGTTGACCAGCAGGTGGACGGTCCGGTGAGCCTCGATGACCTCGTCGCAGACTGCGCCCATGCGCGCCTTGTCAGCCACGTCGGCGACGTGCAGCGTCACGCGCCGGCTGGCGTCGATGCCCGCCAGCTCGGTTTGCAATTGCTGAAGTCCGTCGGCATCGAGATCGACCAGCGCGAGGTGCCCTCCCTTGCGACAGAGCTGCAGCGCCAGCTCGCGGCCGATCCCGCTGGCCGCTCCGGTAATCACCATGACTTTGCCGCCGAGCTGGGGAAGGCCCTTTTTCATCGAAGTCTCCGCTATCGCCTACCCATTATGATGGGCCGGGGGTCGGACCCGTGCAAATGCTTGCAACAACATGAAATGTTGAGAATTCGATATTTCGACCGAAGAATTCGGGCGCTAAATCCGCTATTTCGCAGCCAGAATCCCAAATTAACCGATGGTCCTCGTACAAACAGAACGCGCCACGAAGGTCCAGTGCGACACATCGCCCACGTCTGCCACGAACCGCGCTTCCTGCGGCAGGTGCTCCTTTTGAAGCCAGCCAGGCTCGGTTCTCGCGCCTATTGTGCGGTGCGTTCAGAACACGATAACGTTGGCACCGCATACGATCCGTAGCGGTTATCTTCGGCAAATCCCGGCGGCGATCGCCACCCGGCATCAGGTAAGCGGCCGGCAAAATATCGCGGAGAAGATCATGTACAACAAGGGCGGCATCTCGCGGCGGGACTTGATAGTCAATGCGTCAGTGGGCCTCGCCGGCGCCTCGTTGCTCGGAGCAGATTTGCTCGGCTCGGGTGGCGTGAGTGCCGCCCAGGAACGAACTCGGACGAGCAAACCCGTTGGCAGCGGCCACAACATCCTGTTCGTGTTCACGGACCAGGAGCGCCACTTCGCACGCTGGCCGAGACGCCTCGACTTGCCGGGGCACGAACGCCTGGCGCGCAACGGCACCTATTTTGGGCTGCATCACATCGGCGCAACGATGTGCACGTCCTCACGGTCGATCATGATGACCGGCCTGCAGACAGCGATTAACGGCATGTACGAAAATCTCGACGTGCCGTGGGTCCGGGATCTTTCCCCGGAGGTTCCCACCATCGGCCACATGCTCCGCAAGGCGGGCTACTACACGGCGTACAAGGGAAAGTGGCACCTGACGCGCGCGTTCGACCAGGAATTTCCACCCCAGCGGCTGTTCACCAGGGAGATGGAGGCCTACGGTTTCGCCGACTACGTCTCCCCGGGAGACATCGTCGGACACACGTTGGGCGGCTATTCGTTCGATCACATCATAGCCGGCAGCGCGATCTCCTGGTTACGGCGCGTCGGTCGCCCGCTCGGTGACATCGGCAAACCCTGGGCCCTCACCGTGGGCCTCGTAAACCCGCACGACATCATGTATTTCAACACGGACGCACCGGGGCAGAATGTCCAGGACACGGGGCAGTTATTGAGTCACGCCGCACCGGCACCGCGCAACAAAGCCTACGCCGCGGAATGGGACATGCCGATCCCGGCCAGCCTGACTCAACCCCTCGACGAGCCGGGCCGGCCGGCGGCGCACGCCGAGTTCGGCAAAGCCTGGGACTATGTGCTCGGCCACATCCCGCCCGAAGAGGAGCGCTGGCGGCGCTTCAACAATTTCTATATCAACAGCATTCGCTCCGTCGACGCCCAGCTCACGGCTATCCTCGACGAGCTGGATGCGTTGGGCATGACCGACAACACGATCGTTATTTACACTGCCGATCACGGCGAGGCGGGCGGCGCACATGGCTTGCGCGGCAAAGGACCTTTTGCGTACCGGGAGACGTTTCACGTGCCCATGTATGTCGTTCATCCTGACGTGCGCGGCGGGCAAACTTGCGCTGCACTGACCTCGCATATCGACATTGCCCCATCGCTCCTGGCGCTGGCCGGCGCCGACCGCACCCGGTCGTCAGAGATCGCCGGGCGTGAGTTACCGGGCAAGGACTTCGCGGCCCTCCTGAACGGCCCGCGCTCGGCCGACGTCAATGCTATACGCACGGGCGCATTGTTCACCTACAGCGGAATCGCATCTAACGACGGCGACCTGATGGGATTCATCGCCAGCGCAAAGGCTGCCGGGAAGGACCCGCAGGCCGAGATGGCGGCGACCGGGTTTCGGCCCGATCTGAGGAAGCGCGGCACAGTCCGGTCGGTCTTCGACGGCCGCTACACGTTCTCGCGCTATTTCTCGCCGACCCAGCACCACAGGCCGGCTACCCTCGACGAACTCTACAGGTACAACGATCTCGAACTGTACGATCGCGCGAACGACCCCGACGAAGAAACAAATCTCGCCGCGGATCGGGACACGCACGGCGACCTCGTGCTCGCGATGAGCGCAAAGCTCGAGGCGGTCATCGCCACGGAAATCGGAGTCGACGACGGGCGGGAACTGCCCGACATTGACGGCGTCGACTGGGCGTTGCCCCAGGAACGGTTTGACTGACAGTCGGGTCGGACCCGTACAAATGCCTAGTAACTAGATAAATTGCTTAACAACGGAGCTTTCAACCGGGGCCATTCAGGCGCTAAATCCGCCATTTCGTAGCCAGACTCGCGAATTTGCCGACGTGCCTCGGGCCAACAGAACTTACTGCGGGGGTCGGGTGTGGCACATCACCCATCGGTGTCATGAAAAGAATCTCCTGCTGAAGTTCTCGCGCGACCGGCGGCGATGGCGACACTGGCTGTTCGTCGCCTGCCGGCGCTACGGGCTGTCGGTGCTCAACTACATCGCGACGTCAAATCACGTGCACCTGTTGGTTGCAGATAGGGGGCGGGGAGAAATTGCGCCCTCGATGCAACTGGTCGCCGGCCGAACGGCACAGGAATTCAACGCGAGAAAATGCCGTCGCGGCGCGTTCTGGGAAGATCGTTATCACGCCACCGCCGTGCAAACGGATATGCACCTGCTTCGGTGCATCACGTACATCGATTTGAACATGGTACGTGCGGGAGTCGTGGCGCACCCTGGAGAATGGGATGTGAGCGGGTACTCCGAGATCCAGCGGCCCTGGCAGCGCAAGGGCGTAATTGACTTCGGCAGGCTAGGACCTCTTCTTGGAGTGACCTGCCATGGAGAACTTGCCGCGCTACAGGAGGCTCAGGTCAGCGCCCAGATCGGGCTGACTGTCAGGGACCCGAGCTGGACTGAGGCTGTCGCGGTTGGTGATGAAGCTTACGTCAATCTACTGCGACGAGACCTGCGTGTCAGCAGCACCGGCGTTCGTGAAATAGGCATAAGTACAAATTGGCTGCCTACCCGATAGCGCAACGCAAGTCACCGTGTTTCGCCGCAGGAAAAGGGCTTTTTACAGTCCAGAAAGCGCCTGAAATAAAGACTTCTACATTGTAAATCCGACACTTACAGTGGTCCGACCCCGTTTATGTCTTTGGCCATTTGTTCGCGCATCACGAATTTCTGCACCTTGCCCGTCACGGTCATCGGGAACTCTTCGACGAATCTGATGTAATAAGGGATCTTGAAGTGTGCGAGCTTGCCCTTGCAGAACGCCTGGATCTCCTCGGCAGTGGCACGCTCGCCGCCTTTCAGCCGGATCCATGCGGCGACCTGCTCGCCGTACTTGTCGTCCGGCACGCCGAACACCTCGACCTCGTCGATCTTCGGGTTCGTGTACAGAAATTCCTCGATCTCGCGCGGGTAGATGTTCTCGCCGCCGCGGATGATCATATCTTTCAGGCGCCCGACGATCGCCAGGTAACCCGCCTCGTTCATCTGTGCGATATCGCCGGATTTGATCCAGTGCGCGGCATCGATTTCCTCGGCCGTGCGCGCGGGGTCGCCCCAGTAGCCGCGCATGACGCAGTAACCCCTCGTGCACAACTCGCCCGGTACGCCGCGTGGCACGATGTCGCCGTCCTCGTCGACGATCTTGATCTCGGTGTGTGGCAGCGCGCGTCCGACCGTCGTCACACGCAACTCGGGCGGGTCGTCGATCGAGGTCTGCGTCGAGAGCGGCCCGGTCTCGGTCATGCCGTAGCCGATCGTGATCTCGGTGAGATGCATCTCCTGCATGACCCGATGCATGAGTTCGACCGGGCACGGCGCTCCGGCCATGATGCCGGTGCGCAAGGAGGTAAGATCGCGGCCAGCGAAGTTTGGCTCGTCGAGCTCGGCGATGAACATCGTCGGCACACCATGCAACGCGGTGCAGCGCTCGGTTTCGACGGCGTCGAGCACGGCCGATGCGTCGAAGCCGGCGGACGGGAAGATCGTGGCGGCGCCGCGTGTTGCACAAAGGAGTGTGCCGAGCACCATGCCGAAGCAGTGGTACATGGGTACCGGAACGCAGAGCCGGTCGTCGGCCGTGAACTTCATGATCCCGGCCGACAGCGATGCGTTGTTGACGATGTTGTGATGGGTCAGTGTCGCAGCCTTCGGGGTTCCGGTCGTCCCGCTCGTGAACTGTATGTTGATCGGGTCGTCGGCATCGAGGCCCGCGGCGATGACGCCGAGGCGGGCGAGTTGAGCCCTATCGGCCGCGGCGATGACATCGGGGTACCGCATGCAGCCCGGGTGTTCGGCATCGCCCAGCGTGATGACGAGGTCGAGCTCGGGGACTCGGTCGGACCTGAGGCGACCGGGCACGGCAGAGGCGAGCTCCGGCGCGATCTCGTTCAGCATCGCGACGTAGTCGCTCGTCTTGAATGCCGGCACCGCGATCACGGCGCGGCAGCCGGTTATCGTCAGCGCGTACTCGAGTTCGCTGACGCGATACGCCGGGTTGATGTTGACGAGGATGAGCCCCGCATACGCCGTGCCGAACTGGACGGCCACCCACTCGGCGAGGTTCGGTGCGACGATGCCGACGCGATCCCCGGGTTCGAGGCCCTGGGCGAGCAGCCCTGCGCCCAGCGCCCTGGCTTCCCGCCGGAGATCCTTCCACTGCCAGCGGATGCCCTGGTGCGGGACGACGACGGCATCGTGGTCCGGGAATGCCGCGGCGGCGCGGTCGAGCACGTCGCCGACCGTCAGCGCCTGCAGAGGCTCCGCGCCGGTGCCGTGCACGTAGCTTTTCGAACGGCTGTTCATGGTTTCATCCTCTCACCGGGGACAAGGCTGGCAATTCGGGGTTTCACCTAACGGGTTTTCGGAAGGCGCGGCCGGAGGACCCTGCTCGAATTGCGCCTTGGTGTGTGGGAAAGCCCGGCTGAACCCCGTATATCCCAAGCGTAGTCTGCTGACCTCTCCACAGGGATTCCCGGGCCAGATTCGCGTGGGGCTGCGGCAATGCCGATTACGCCGGATCCCGCCCGGCCGGCAGATTCACCTGGTCGATGTCGACCGGTTGGCCGTCCATGTCGAACGCGTACGTCCTGCCTGGCTCTTTCACGATGACGGCGACCGGCCTCAGCGTCCCTGTCATGAACCTTGTGTGCTTTGTCTTGTCGCTTCGAACTTCCAGTGACTCGGCCACCGCTACTGTAAGTCTTTGGTTGGCAAACACGGTACCCGTACGCAGCCTGTCCATACCCTACCCGGTTGTCCGCATCAGCACGATGCCCCTCCAGACCGGTGGCGAAAGAAGGAGCCCCAGCGCGAGGATCACGAATCGCAATGGAACCATCCGTATCGTTCCGCTGCTATCCACTTCGAATGTTGCATCGAGGAAGTCGGGCTCGACCGCGATGCTGGCGTCGCGCGTGCGCGCGAGCATCGCGGTCAATGGCCCGATCACGGCCCACAGCCGCCCGGTGTCGGCGGGATCCCCCAGCCCCAGGCGCACCAGCAACTCGATATTCTTCTTGTGTATGGCACGCCACAGGTCCGAGACGAATCGCAGGATCCTCCGTCGAAACGTCCGCTCGCGAATTGCAGCCAGAACATTGACCTTCTTGCCCTTAGGCCTGCCGCGCCGACGGGTTTTCTTGTGAGGCGCTTCGGCCTTTTGGGGTTTGGACTTCGCCGGATCCGGCGATACGTCGGCGCGAACCAGTCCGAACGCCCAGTTCAGCCTGAGATCGGCTGACAACGTTCGCTTCCAGGACAGCTGGTACGTCAGCGTCACCGGCATGGCCAGCAGGATGACGATCAGCGACAGGAATATGACTGTCCCGATCAGCACGACACGATCAACGTGCTAGTGCGTAGCTTCCCCGGCCTTCGAGGCCGCAGCCTTGCCAGCGGTCTCCGCGATCTTTTCGAATGCGGATGCGACACCGGACTTGATCGACTCGACGTGTACGCCCTTGTCGTTGATGACGATCAGGGCCACCGGCTTGACGCCGCCGCCACCACCGGCGCCGCCTCCGTGGCCGGTGCCTTTCGCCGGCTCGGTGCCCTCGCCGCTGCCTACACCAAAGCCGAAGCCGACATTAACCAGCGGAATCAGGGTATTGCCCTCGATCCTGATCGGCTCGCCAACAACGGTCTTGGAATTGAGCATGCGTTCGATTTCGCCAACTGCCTTGTCGAACAGTTTTTCAATGTTGTCCATCACTTTCTCCCGCACCAAGCTGGATCCGTCTCTCTGGCTTTTATTAGCAGTGGCGTACTTCCCTGTCTATACGAGCTTGCCACAAGCCCTTCCGGTCCCATACCTGCGGGCATCTCTAGGTCAGACCCTGGCAGAGCCTGCGTCTTGCGCGCCGGAGGGGGTGCGCACGCGTCGCCAGATCAGCACGGCGGCAATGAAGCCGATGATGCAAACGCCGGACGTGAAGAAGAAGAAATAGCGATAACCGGCCTCGCCGGGAAACCTGTCGAGGAGCAGGCCGCCAAGTAGCGGCATGAAAATGTCGGGCGTGTAGCCGATGACCGAGATGATGCCGGCCGCGGTGCCCGTCACGGCCATCGGCACGCCGCCCTCCTCGAGCAGCGCGAAGTAGATACCCCTGAGCCCGAAGACGGCGATCGAGGCAACTGCGACGTTGAGCAGCATCGCCGGTATGAGACCGGGCTGGCCCGGCAGCACGGCAAACGCGCCGAAGCTGATTACGAGTACGGCAAAGAGGATACTTACCGACCGCGCGATACCGATCCGGTCGGATGCGAAGCCGGCGCCAAATGCGGCCAGCGGTTTCAGCCACATCTTGGCGACGCTGATCGCCGCGGCAATGGAGACGCTGAGGCCGAACATGTCGGTCGCGTAGGACGTGAAACGAAAGGTGCCCCAGTACGCGCAGTACGCCGAGAGGATGACTGCGGCGATCAGCCAGATTACCGGCATCTTCAAGACCCGCAAGACTTCCGTGAGGCCGACTGCTCCGGTCTTACCGTCTGGCGTTCCAACATCGTCGTCGATCACGAACCAGGCGAGCACGCCGAGTCCGAGCGTGCAGAATGACAGCGCGGTAATCACCATCGACAGGCCGAACGCGCTGGCGCCCAGCATGCCGAACAGCGCGAGGAGCAGCATAGACGTCAGGACCTCGCCGAGTCCGCGCCCGGTCTCGAGCAGCCCGAAGGCACGACCCTGTTGATCCGCCGACGCCCAGCCCCGGGTCACCCGTATCATCGCGCCCCAGAACAAAAGGGTGATGCTGACGCCCCAGACCGTATGGATCGCGAGGCTCACGATGTAGGGCGGGAACGTCGCGAAGTACAGGCCGAGCGCGCCGGTCGCCAGGAGCGAAAGTGTCAGCAGCTTGCGGGGCGACACGCGGTCGGCCAGCCAGCCGCCCGGGAAATAGCACAGCATGGATGTCAGCCCGAATGCGGACATCAGGCTGCCGACCTGCGTGTTGTCGACGTCGAGCGCCGTCATCAGCGGCTTGTAGTAGACCTCCTGGAGAAACGGCAGCAGAAATATGATGCCGCCCGATGCGCTGAGCACAGCCATGACCAGCCAGTGCTGCAGCGCGCGCTTCATCGTCGTCGACAGTGTCCGGCCCGAATGGAGGCGCCTATGAAATTACAGATGAGGCGCTCCGCGTAAACCAGCGTCGAGTTGCGCAGGTCGTGGCCCGGCGCGATCTCCACGATGTCCATGCCGACCACGCGACCCCTGGCGATCAGGCCATGGACCAGCGTTCGCAGCTGCAGCCAGTCGAGGCCGCCAGGCGTCGGCGCCAGCACGCCCGGCATGATGGTCGGATCGACCCCATCCGCATCGATGGACAGGTAGAACGGGCGTCCTTGCGGAATCCGCTGCAGGACCGCGCCCATGCCAATCGCGTGCATTTCGTAGGCGGTGATGACCTCGGCGCCCCAGGCGCTCGCGTCATTGACCTCAGGCTGCCGCGCAGAGCCGATGCCACGCATCCCAATCTGCACGATTGCCTCGACCCAGGGCATTTCCGAGGCCCTGCGGATCGGGCTCGAGTAGCCTTCCGTTTCTCCGTTGATCTCTTGCCGCCAGTCCAGGTGCGCATCGATATGCACGAGCGTGACCGGCTCGCCGAGCTGCTCGAGCCCCCGCAGCAGCGGAATGGTCACGCCGTGGTCGCCACCGATGCCGATCAGAATCGAGCCTGACGCGTAAATCTTGCGAGCAGCCAATTCGGCGCGGCGGTAATGCCCGGCCGGATCGGCCGGGCTATGTGTCACGTTGCCGCAATCGACCACCTTGATGTCCTGGCCATCGAGCAGTGTGCCGCCGAGGTCATAGTCATAGTGATTTTTCGTATAAAAAATGTCCGCGTCGCTGCTCGCGAGGCGCAGTGCATCCGGTGCGTTGCTCTGGTCGTTCGGAAATACGCTCGGGTCATACGGCTTGCCGAAAGGCACGCCGAGCAGCGCGAAGTCCGCATCCAGCTGATCCAGGTTCAGCTGCACCGGAAATTCGAGAAAAGAGCGATCGCCGGAGCAAGGCGGCCGGGTCAACGGGTCAGCCATACAGTCTCCTGCCAGGGTGCGCGACGAACTGCCTGAACAGGCGGCAAGAATAGCAGTTGGAGGATGGAAGTCCCGCTATTCCCCCAGCAATGCCATGGCGTCAGCGCCGGGCGGGCATGTGCCTGTCCACTTTACGGGCATGTGCCTGTCCCTTAATACTGGAGCCTGTCCCATTGCCCCTTTTTGGAGAACACCATGCGTGCCACTGTTCGTGCTGCCCTGTTCATGTACGTCCTGGTGACATCGATAAGGCCGGCATCGGCCAATGAATTCGAGCAGGTTTGGACTTGCACGATTCAGGCTGGCCACACGCTCGACGAAGTAAGGTCGGCCGGAACCGCATGGTTGAAGGCAGCGCGCAGCATGCCGGGGGGTGAGGAATTGCAGCTGGTCATTCGCTGGCCAATTGCGGTTCCCGAGAGTGCCGAGCTTTTTCAATTCGTTATTCGCGCAGCTTCGCTCCAGACCTGGGGCACGTTTTATGATGGCTATCATCCGGATTCACCCGCGGGCAAGGCCGACGAGGTGTTTGCCAGCATTGCCACGTGTTCCGGCAGCACGCTGTGGGAATCCATAGAAATCGGGGTCGAACCGCGAATTGACCGAACCGGACACCGCGGTTCGACCCGTGATTCTTAGACGTCAGTGCAGGTTGCTTCCCGAACAGACGGCTCGGACCTAAACCCCGTCATTCGTGCCACAAAAAGGGCTATTAACGTCCAGGAAAACGCGCGAGTTGACTACTTTTCCCCAGCAGATCGGACAGTTACTGTGGTCCGACCCCGAGCAAATTACATTTGCGGACCGTCCAGGTTCTTGACGAACTGCGTCGTATCGTCGCAGGTCGTATGCGGGAGGCGACCGCGCCGCTCGTGCGGGGACACGATGTCGCCGTACTTCTCGAGCGTGAGCGTCACCTGGTCTCTCGGCGCCAGGCTGACCTGCGCCTCGACCGGGGGCGAGCTGTGGAGCTGTACCCGATAATCACCCTCCGGCAGCAGCATCACGTCGGCGGAGCCGAGCGAACCGCTCGCAACCTCCGCATTGCCCCGGTACACGCTGAACGCGGTCGCGACCGTCTGCTCCAGCGCGGCCCTGAGTTCCTCCGCGTTTCTCGCCGTGACATAGCGTCCGCCCGAAGCGCTGGCAATGGCTCGCAGGCTGGCCGCGTCTTCGTCCGCGCCGTTGCCGAGGCCAAAGCCGATCAGGTGCACGACGATACCCTGCTGGCGTAGCGCGTAGGCCGCTTCGACCGGGTCACCTCCGCAGCTTTCGATGCCGTCGCTGACGAGCACTATCGCCCGGTCGCTTCGCAGCGAACCGAAGTCACGGGCCGCCTGGTTCAATGCATAGGCGATAGGCGTCTGGCCCGTAGGCTTCAGGCCTGCGATCGCGTAGCGGATCGGCTCCCGGTTCAGCTCACCGAACGGTACGAGCAAACTCGAATCGGCACAGTTGCTGTTTTCGCTGGCGCTGCTACTGCCGTAAGCGCGGAGCGCCAGGTCGAGGTCGGCGGGCAACCAGTAGGAGACATCTTCCAGGGTTGCCTTCGCGATCTCCATTTTGGACACGCCGTCGATTTGTCCCCACATGCTCCTCGACGCATCGACGACGATCTCGACCGCACGGTCGTTGAGCGACATGGCCGGACGCCCGTCATTGAGCGCCACCACCTCGAGCGCCGCGCAGCTCGCGTCCCGCACATTGACTGTGATCGTGGATTCCTTCGTATGGCCGTCCAGGCTCGTCGCGGAGGCCACGATATGGTTTTCGCCAATCTCGAGCGGAATACTTGCCGCAAAAGTTCCGCCCGCCAGCCGTGCAGGTACCGGCGCCGACCCGTTGACACTGAGGGTTACGGTGTCGACCCCCGTGGTGCGGAGGTTCAGGAACGCCTCGGGCAGCATTGTCGGGTCGGACACCTGTACGAAGCTGCCACCGCTCGCCCATGCAATCGTGTCGAGTATCTTCGTGCCCTTGGAGCTGGATCCGAGCAACAGCGTCTGGATTGTAATGCCACGCTTCGCCGCCTCGACGGCGGCGTCATAAGCCTTCTGCTTGTTCGACATGCCGTCGGTGAACAGCATGATGACGCGCGACGAACCGGGCCGGCCATTGCGCTCAAGTTCGGCCATTGCCGTGAGGATGCCGGCGGCGAGGTTCGTGCTGCCGGACCGGGGCAGCTCCCGGAGCGCATCGACTACGCGATCGCGATCGGATGTCATCGGCTGGGCGAGATCGCTGTTGCTGTCGAAACTCACGACGCCAATCTTGATATCGCTTTTCGGTGACAGGTTCCTGACCAGGCCAATCGCCCCTGCCGACCGATAGTCCTCGGGATCGCTGCCGCGCAGGCTCTGCGACGTATCCATGACAAACATGATGTCGAGAAAGCGAACGCCGCCGATTGCGGACGCAATGCCTTCGACCTCGATGCTGGTCGCACCGTCTTCCACGACGAATCCGGCCGAAGGCGACTGGATTTCAACCTCGAGTTTGCGCTCGGGGGAATTTGATGTGCTCGCAGCGTCTACGGCCGCGCCATGCGCGGCGGCGGCGAGCATCAGGGCCGAAACGAGCATCAGCTTTGCGTTTCGCATGGGATCACCTGTTTCTTGCATGCGTTCAGGCAGGATAGGTCACCCCCGCGGACATAATTGGGACACAGCGCACATTTTCGGGGGTTTTTTAGGGGATTGGCGTCTTTATGCCGGGCGCACCGGGGTCTGGAGGTCGGCACTCCTTTGCTGAAACTGTATCGTTCTGCTTGCCCGGACCCCTTCATTCACGGCAAAGGTAGACCCCTGTGGCAGCAGGACGTGGTGCATTCTGCGGAGCGGGGCACGGCGCCTAAGGCACGAATGGATCAACCACTCGCGCGCAGATGTGCAGAGCTGTGAGTGATTGATTCCGAGCTGGCTATCAATCAGCTTCCGGGGCGTCCGTTACCGGAGATGCCTCCCTGCGAGTAGCGATGCACAACCGGTTGGTTCCCGAACTGACGGCCTGGACCGAATAACGGTCATTCGTCGCGCGAAAAGCGTCATTTACGGTCAGGAAAACGCATCCGGATGGCGACTTCCCCGCATCAAATCAAGCGCTTGCAGGGGTCCGACCCCAAGAAAGGAACTGCAGACGGTTCAATGTGCCTGTCCTATTTGGACTCCGTTTGGAGCCGGTTCGATGTGCCTATCCCGTTTCGAAGCCGTGGGTCGTGTGCCTGTCCTGTTCGGACGCCGTCACAAGTGGGTTCTGCCTACGGCTATCCAGAAGATTTACGGGTGCATCAATGATGGCCTGTGTAGTCCTTCGATTTAGCGCCCCGGGTGTATTGCTGGAATCAACGACAATAGATGCAATGGAAGCGAAAGCTGCCGACACGCGGATTTCGATCCGCCGCTCTACCGCGCCGCTGTCAGGACGGCTCCGGCCAGCGTGGTACTGCGGTTGGCACACACGGGTTCCCAGTCTGGCGCGTGAGCCGGTTTCACTTCTTGCCTGTCGAGAGAGCGCTTGCGAAAGAGGCTTTCCGCTATACTGCCGAATCGTGTGCGGAGTGCGTAAATGAACTTCTTTGCCGAGCTGAAACGAAGGAACGTGGTGCGCGTCGGGCTTGCCTACATCCTGATCGGCTGGGTGCTGGCACAGGTCGCCGAGTTCGCGTTCGAGAACTTCGGTGCGCCCGACTGGGTCTTGAAGACCTTTGTCACGCTCTTGCTGCTTGGCCTTCCACTCGCCCTGTTCTTTGCCTGGACCTTCGAAATGACGCGCGAAGGCATCAAGCTGGAGAAAGACGTCGATCGATCGCAGCTGGCCAGGACCTCGGCCCGCCGCACGCTCGACTACATCATCATGGGGGCGCTTGCCATCGCCCTCGGCTATTCGTGGTGGTCGCGCCAGCCTATCGAGGAACCGGCGCCTCCGAGCACGCAGGCAATCGTTACCGACCAAGACGAGGTCGAGCAGAAAGCGTCGGACGCCCGCTCCATTGCCGTGCTGCCATTCGTCAACATGTCTTCCGACCAGGCGCAGGAATGGTTTTCCGACGGGCTCACCGAAGAGATCCTGAACGCCCTTGCCCGAACGCCGGATCTGCTCGTGGCGGCTCGTACTTCCTCGTTCAAGTACAAACGCTCGGACGAGGATATTACAACCATCGCGGCGGCGCTCGGTGTTGCGCATGTGCTCGAGGGGTCGGTGCGATCGTCGCGGGACCGGCTGCGCGTGACCGCGCAGTTGATCCGGGCCAGCGACGGTTTTCATCTGTGGTCGCAAACCTATGACCGCCAACCCGAGGATGTAATCCAGATCCAGGAAGACATCGCCATTGAGATCGCCAAAGCCCTCGAGACCGCGATGGATCCGGAGGCACTGGCTCGGATGGTCTCCTCCGGCACCAGCTCGGTACCCGCCTATAACGCGTATCTCGAGGGCCTGGCGGCGAATGCCAGCACGTTGTCCACCGCCGATGTCTATTCGTTCCTGCGGGCCCGCGATGCTTACAAGCGCGCGATCGAACTGGACCCGGAGTTCTCATTTGCTTACTGGGAGCTCGCGCAATTCTGGGAGATACAGTCACGGACTACCAACATCGTGGCCGGCATCGTCGAGATACCGAAGGAACAGATGGTCGCCGAATTCGAAGACGCGCTCGAGAAGGCGATCCGTTACGAGCGTGACCCCCTGAACCGGCTGAGGTTCAGCGTCCTGCAAGCCGCGGAGGAATTGCAGCTTGCGGAAGCGCTGCGGCTCAACACCGGGTACCTGGAGCAACGACCGAACGACCAGGATGCGCAGGGCCGGCAGCTCGAATTGCTTGCCGACCTGGGGATGATCGACGAGCTGCGTGCCGCCATCGAAGAATTCGAGCAAAGAGACGGTTACCATATTGGCGTAACCAATAATTCTGTGACGATGTCCGTGCTGACGGGCGACCGCGACTTCGTCCGCCGTTATGCGCACGATGCGCTGCGACGGATTCCCGATCGGCCATTTATCCAGTACCAAGCACACCGGTCCTTGTTGTGGGCTGGCGACATCGATAACGCGAGTGCACTGTTACCGGCAGTCCAAGCCAGTGACCTGCCGCAACAAACACGCACGCTCGCTCTCTTGCGACAGGCGTGTGCCGAGGGGAAGCTCAAGGAGGCCGAGCGCATCTACAAGGTCATGATGGCGGAGTATTCGGACGACCTATCCATGAGCTGGATCAGCAAGAAGGTTTTTGGTCGGGACGAAGAGGCACAGCAGCTGCTGGAGCCTTATGACGAGCGCATGGAGCTGGGTGTCCTGATGGACTTCGCGTCTTACCATTATTTCGATCCGACGCCGTTTCCGAACCTGGTCCAATTCCTGAAGTCCCAGGGCGTCGAGCCGCGCAAGCCCCTCGAGATGACTTATCGGTGTAAGGTGTAAAGCGCGTTCGCGAGTTGCGACTGGTCGATACGAGCAGGTCTGCCGCCGATAAACTGATTAATCAGAATTCCCGGTTGTGAATTTCCCGTACGTCGATTGACCGGTTACCGGGGCGTTCGTTGGCAGGGTCGCATCCCTGTGTATAGAGATGCACGACTGATTGGTTGCTGAGCTGGCGGCTTGCGTCGAATTACCGCCATTCGTCGCGCGAAAACGGCTATTTAAGGTATGGAAATCACCCCAGATTACGGCTTATCTGCGTCATATTAGGCGCTTACGGCGGTCCGACCCGAAGAACCCGGAGTACGTTAAACTGACCCGCTCCGGGTTTGCAGCAGAGGGACAGGAATGAACATTGGTTTTGTCGGCCTGGGCGAAATGGGCACGGGTATCGTGCCGCGATTGCTTGCCGCAGGTCACAGGGTGACCGGCTGGAATCGCTCTGCAGACAAGGCCGCCGGGCTGATCGAGCAAGGCATGGCCTGGGCAGATTCTCCCGCCGCCGTCGCTGCCGCTTCCGAGATCACTTTTTCCTGTGTCACCGACTCTGTCGCGGTGCGGGCAATTGCGCTGGGTGATGGCGGGATCATCGAAGGACTCGGTGAGAACGGCTTGTATCTCGACATGAGCACTATCTCACCGGTCATCAGCCGGGAGATCGCTGCCGAGTTCAAGGCCCGTGGGCGAACCATGATGGACGCGCCGATTTCCGGCAGTCCGGTGACATTGGCACAGGGCAAGGCCTCGCTGATGGTGGGAGGTTCTGAGGCCGACTTCGAGCGCGTCAAGCCGGCGCTGCAGGCTATCGGGGCGAAGGTAACCCGAATCGGCGAACAGGGCCTCGCGGTGCAAACCAAGATTGGCATCAACCTGACCCTGATCGTCGAGATGGTCGCCTTTTGCGAGGGCGTAGCGCTTGCGGAGAAAGGCGGCGTCCCGCGCGACGTGGCTGTCGCAGCCATGTTGAACAGCGTTGTTGCTTCGCCAGTAATGGGCTACCGCGGGCCGTTCATTCTGGATATGCCCGACAAGCCGCTGGCGAACGTCACGTTGCAACAAAAGGATGCGATTTTGGCGCTCGAACTTGCGCGGCAAATGGGGCAGCCGACGCCGTTATTGGCGACTGCAAACGAATTATTGAACGCCTGCCGCGGGTTGGGCATCGACCACCGGGATTTCGTTACCGTCTACGACGTCTATTGTCACCTCGGAGGAATGAGTAAATGAGCAAATCAGGACCCAAGCCGTTTCGAACCAACATCAAGGACGTACCCCTGGTTCCGGGTCTCAAGAAAGAGGACGGGTGGGTCGATATGAAGGTGCAGTTCCTGATCGACGAAAAGACCGCCAACTCCGGACGCATGCTGGTCGGCTGGACGGTATTGCCGCCCGGCGCCGCACACGAGCACCATCGGCACGCTAACGTCGACGAGTTTTGGATCGTGATCAAAGGCAACGGGGTCATGTACACCGATGAAGGTGAAGAGGCATCCGGCGAAGGTGACGTCGTATTCACGCCTGCTGGACACTGGCACGGTTTCAAAAACACGTCTGACGAGGATGTTGTCCTGGCGTGGGGCTGGTCCGGCGCCGGTTCCCTCGAAGGCGCCGGTTACGAGGTACCCGATTCGTCCGAGCGCGCCTGACCTATGCTGGAAGACCGTATCAGACGTGGTATGACCGCACAGCTTGCCGAGCGCAGGCGCCGTCTCGAGGCTGGCGAGCAAGTACTCGGCTGGAAAGTCGGCTTCGGCGCCCCGGCAGCGATGCAGTCGCTCGGTATCGACCGGCCACTGGTGGGATACCTGATGAGGTCTGCATTGATCGATAACTCGACCGACCTGGCCTGTGCGAATTTTACGAAGCTTGCCATAGAACCGGAGGTCGCCGTCTACCTAGGTAGCGGCCTGGACAATGGCTCGGACAAAGCGGCAATCAGGGCGGCGATTTCGGGACTTGGTGCCGCGATCGAAATCGCAGACCTGGCTTTCCCGCCAGCGGCTGGCGTCGAGGCCATTCTGGCCGGAAACATTTACCAGAGAGGGATAATTCTCGGCACGGCCGACCAGCATCGTGCGGGCGCCGTGCTCACCGATCTCAAAGCAACGGTCCGCATCAATGGGGTGGATATCGAAATTGCCGATGACCTTGAGGCGAACACCGGGCCGATCCTGGACATCGTTGCATTGGTCGCAGACATACTGGCTGCGATGGGCGAGCGCCTCGAAGCCGGCGAATTGATTATTGCAGGCTCGATCGTGCCACCGTTGTTTCCCGAAGCCGGCACGCGCATCCGCTACACGCTCGGCGAGGCACCACCGCTATCGATTGGAATTATCTAGTTCGCTTCGGCCGTTGCGACGATCAGGCTTTGCTCGGATTATCCTGCAGCGCCAGCCTTTCATTCTGTTCGATCTGATCGCGTAGATTGCGCTGCCGCTCGCGGCTGATTGGGTAACGCCACATCAGGGCGATGACAATGGCATAGGCGAACACCGGCAAGGCAACGATCAGGTAGCGCAGTCGTAACAATGCCTCAGGCGTATTGTCCAGGCCCAGCTCCGGATCAAATCCGAAAAATGCGAGAAACGAGAAGCCGATGAAGATGGCGAGTCCGGATGCCAGCTTGCTCGACAATTGCAGCAGGGAATAGTAGAGACCCATTCTCTCCGAGCCGCTCTGCACATGGTCGTGGTCGCAGACGTCAGCCATCATCGCTCGCGGCAAGAACTCATTGGCCGACGTATTGAGCCCCACCAGCAGAAATGCCGCCACGGCCAGCACAACATTTTCGACGGGAAGAAAGAGCAACAGCACTGGCGTGGTTGCGCCGGCGGTTACCGCTATCTGCATCGCGCGGTGCTTGGTCCAGCGCTCGGCAAGCCGTACCCACAACGGCAGTCCGACCAGTCCGCCGATGATCAGGAACGTCAGTATGAACCCGGTGCGCGCCTCGAGATTCAACGCGTAGGACACGAAAAACACGAACAGCCCTTGCACGAAGTAGGTAGAGAACGTGAGCAGGGAATTGGCCACAAGAAGTCGCAACAGTGCCAGGTTACCGAGCAGTATCGCAGCACCTTTCCTGAAACCCAGATGCGGTCTGTTCGGGGTTACTCGTTCTGGCACGCTGACAAGGCAAATGACCAGCGTAACAGGCAAGGCAACCAGCATTAGCTTGCCGATGGTCGAGGTTACTTGCTCATAAGTCGGCGTGCCGACGCGCTCCATGATTGCCGGCACCAGGCTTACCAGGATCCCTCCCAGCATCACCATCACCTGCAGCAGTCCCGTGATCCGTGAGCGTCGGTCGTAGTCGCGGGACAACTCCAGCGCCCAGGAGGTGTGGCTAATGCTCCAGGCATCCCAACCGATATACAAGACGGCCAGCGACAGGAACAGGTACAGACCCGTCACCCCTTCCGGCGGATTGTAGAGCAGCAATACCGCGAGCATGAGTATCGGCGCGGACAGCGTAAGCCAGGGACGACGGCGACCCCATCGCGTCCGGTAACTGTCCATAAACAGGCCCCAGGCCGGGGCTGCAATCATGTCGACGAGCTTGGCGCCCAGGAATATCAGCCCCACCGCTGCCGCCCCCAGTCCGCGATGCTCGGCGTACAGCGACGGCACAAATACAAAGACGGCCGTTATCAGCATGTTCAAGGTGAGGGCCGGCAGGGAAAACCCGATCATTCGCAGTTTGCTGGCGTGAACGTCACTCATGGCTACAGATTAAAGAGTACTGAGCGAGATGCAAACTCAAATCGACACTAACGGGCTATTTGTTATCATCGGCATCGACCTGGTCCGGCAGGAGTCAGACGTGCCCGTTTTGTTTAATTACGAAGACGTCGAAGCAGTGCCTATGGGCGACGGGGTAACCCGCCGTGCCCTGATTACCCCGGAACGCGTCAAGAGTGATTGCCTGCTGTTAGATCGCTGGACGATCGATGCCGGCGCAACTGCAAACGTCGAGGTTGCGCCTACCGACCTTGCCTGGTTACAGCTGTTGCAGGGCGAGGCCACGATTAATGGCTCGGCAGGGCATCACGCGCTGACAACGTCTCATGTCATTTTCTTGCCACCGGGTTTTGCCGGCGAAATTAGCAGCGCCATCGGCACGGACGTGCTGTTCGCGCGCGTGCCGAAAGCCGACCGTTTCGATCCGAAGTTCGGCGAGACGCCGCTGGATTTTCGCTGCGTTGACTGGCGCGTCGAACCCGCACTCAGTTCGGAGCACGATGCGCGTACGAGAATCTACCTCGTGACGCCGACATTGTTCGGGACAAAAGCCGTCAAGGGGGAGATGATTATTTATCCCCCGGGTACGCAGGCATCGAACCATCATCATGAGGGTGCCGAGCACTTTCAGTATTTCATCAGTGGCCGCGGAACGGCGCTACTGAGCGAAGCGCCGCGTCCGGTGCGCGCCGGGGACACGCTCTATAACTACGAGTTCGAACGGCACAATTTCATTAATGACGGCGACGAGGATATGGTTTTCGTTGAGTATTTCGTGCCCGCCGAATGCCGCACCGTGTGGACGAATCCCGAACTCGTCTGTGCCTGGCTGCCGACCGGCAAAAACATCGACGGCGGCAAGCCTTCTCGCGAAATCGCGGCACACAGCTCAGCGGAAACGGTGAATCCGGAAGGTGTCTGAGTCGAAAATAAGGATCGGACCGCGGTTTCCGAATTGACCAATTTGCGTTTCGACCCCTGTTTTCTCGCAACTGATTGGTTCCCGAACTGACGACTTGGACCGAAAAGCCGCCATTCGTCGCGCGAAAAGGGCCTTTTAAGGTCGGGAAATCGCCCCAGATGACGACTTTTCTGCGGCATATTAGGCGCTTACGGCGGTCCGACCCCGATTTTCTACCTGCGCATGCCTACATACGCGCGGATGATCTCCATTACATCGTCCGATTCGTAGGTGACCTCCCAGTCGCCCGACCGCCGTGCGCCCGGGTACAGGGCAACGGCGCGGTAGATGTTCTGTTCCGTTTTCAATTTCAGCTGGAGTGTATAAGGCGGCTCGAGCTTGTAAGGCTTGTAGTCATCCAGGTTCCTGAGGGCGCGCTCCACGCCTGCGCGGATCTGCTCGCGAGAGACCTCGGGGTGCAGGTTCAGCGCCGCGGCGCCGATACCCTCCTTGACGGCGACGGTCTCGACCTTGCCCAGGATTTCCCTGGCCTGGTCGCAGACCGCCTTGTCGCCGGCGACGAAGACGACCGGAACGTCGACTGAACCCGCCATCAGCGCGTTGTAGCCGGTCTCCGGCATCGAGATGCCGTTGATCCTGACGTCCGTCACGTCGCCGGACGACGTGTGATCGAGCACGCCATCGGGCGTGCCGGCCCTGGCGTGATAGCCGACGAAGATCGCGGCGTCGTAGGACGCGTCGATGCCTTCCATCATGTACATCGGGCCCTGTGACCAGTCGCGGAGCAGCTTCGAATTGCGGTTCAGCATCTCGGGCAGCAGGTTCAGCGCGGTGCCGTGCGAGTCGCGCACGACGATCTCCGTGGCCCCGGCGGCCAGCGCGCCTTCGATCGCGGCGTTCGCCTCCCGCGTCATCGTCTGCCGGAAATAGTCGTAGTCCTTCCCGCCCCGGGACGCGTCGTCTTCGTTCACCACGCCGGTGATGCCTTCCATGTCGACGGAGATGAAGACCTTCAGGCCGTCCCGCCCCTGGGCGTTCGCGTTGCCCGCCAGCAGCAGGGCCA
>JAOUIH010000172.1 GCA_029884165.1 Gammaproteobacteria bacterium
GCGCCTCGCACGAGCGAACCGCGGAGCTGCTCCGCCGCCTTACCGCCATCGACGGGGTCGAGCGCATTTTTTCGGGACCGCACTTCCACGAGGCCGCATTGCGGCTGGACCGGCCCGTCCGTCCGGCGCTGGATGCCCTGGCGGCCCAGGGAATCCTCGGCGGCTATGACCTCGGCCGCGATTTTCCGGAGCTCGGCAACGCGCTCCTGGTCTGCGCGACCGAGACGAAGACGGATGCGGACCTCGACCGGTATGCCGAGGCACTGGCCGGCATTGCCGCCGGCTGAACCAGGCCCGGGGTTATCACCGTATGCATAAGATCCGATTCGAGGGGCGCAGTTACGAAACCTACGGCGAACTGCCCGACGTTGGCAGCCGCGCCCCGGACGTCTCACTCGTCAATACGCGGCTGCAGGACGTCTCGCTGGCGAACTGGCTGGGCCTGCGCAAAGTGATTTTCAGTTTTCCGAGCATCGACGTGACGTCCTGCGCGGCGGCCGTCGCTACCTTCGACCGCATCGCCGAGGACCATGACGACGTCGTCACCCTGATGGTCTCCTGCGACCTGCCGTTCGCACACCGGCGCTATCTCGAGCTGAATTCATTCGATCACGTCATCGCGCTCTCGGCAATCCGCCACGCCGGCTTTGGCGAGAACTACGGCGTGCAGATCGTCGAGGGTCCGTTGAAGGGCATGTTCGCGAGCGCCGTCATAGTGCTCGACGAGAACAACACGGTCGTGCACCGGGAACAAATCGAGGACGTAACCGCGACCCCGGATTACCTGGCCGCCTACCAGGCTCTGGGCATCGCGGTCGACCCGGACGTGCTCAGGTAGCCGTGCGGAATGGACGGACAAAGGAAGAGCAATGAGTGAACTGCTGATATTCGAAAGATCACGGCCCGGGCGCCGGGCGTACGCACAGGCGCCCGCTGCGGCGGCCGATGTCGATATCCCGGCGCATTTTCTGCGCACCGACCGGCCGCTGATGCCGGAGGTCAGCGAACTGCAGGTCGTCCGGCATTACACGCGCCTGTCCCAGCTCAATTTCTCCATCGACACGCACTTCTATCCGCTCGGCTCCTGCACGATGAAGTACAACCCGAGGGTCTGCAACGCGATAGCGCTGTTACCCGGCTTCGCCGGCAGGCATCCGCTCGGGCCTTCCAGTCACGGCCAGGGATTCCTCGAGTGCATGTTCGAGCTGCAGGAGATGCTGAAGGCAGTAACCGGCATGAAGGCCGTGTCGCTGACGCCGATGGCCGGCGCGCAGGGCGAGTTCGCCGGTGTTGCGATGATCCGCGCCTACCATCAGTCTCGCGGCGATCACGACCGGACCGAGATCATCGTGCCGGACGCGGCGCATGGCACCAACCCGGCGACGGCGGTGATGTGCGGCTGCGAAGTGCGGGAACTGCCGACCAACGACGAGGGCGATCTCGACCTCGAGGCGCTGAAGGCGGCCGTAGGGCCGAAGACGGCCGGCATCATGCTGACGAACCCGTCCACTTTCGGCGTATTCGAGCGCAGGATCTCGGAGGTCGAGAAGATCGTGCATGATGCGGGCGGCCTGCTGTACTACGACGGAGCGAACCTGAACGCGATCCTCGGCAAGGTGCGGCCCGGCGACATGGGCTTCGACGTCATCCACATGAACCTGCACAAGACCTTCTCGACGCCGCATGGCGGCGGCGGCCCGGGCTCGGGCGCCGTGGGCGTCGGCGAGCGGCTGCTGCCGTTCGTGCCGGTGCCCGTGGTCGGCCGGAAGGGAGACGGCGAATCGGCGACCTACGACTGGCTGACCGAGGACGACCTGCCGCAGAGCATCGGCCGGCTGTCCGGTTTCATGGGCAACGCGGGCGTCCTGCTGCGCGCCTATGTCTACATGCGACTCGTCGGCCGCGACGGCATGCGCCGGATCGGCGAGTTCGCCACGCTGAACGCGAACTACCTCGCCGCCAGGCTGCGCAGCGCCGGTTTCGACCTGGCCTTCCCGGGGCGGCGCGCAAGTCACGAGTTCATCATTACGCTGAGGCGCCAGGCCAAGTCCTACAACCTGACGGCCATGGACGTCGCCAAGGCACTGCTGGATCGGGGGTTCCATGCGCCAACGACCTATTTCCCGCTGCTGGTGCCCGAGTGCCTGCTGATCGAGCCCACCGAAACCGAGACGCGCGAGATCCTGGACCGCTTCGTCGATGCGATGATCGGGATCGTGGAAGAGGCCAGGGAGGGCACCGGCATGCACAAGGAGGCCCCGTTCACGATGCCGGTGCGCCGCCTCGACGACGTCAAAGCGGCGCGGCAGCTCGATCTTGCCTACAAGCCCGACGCCGCCTGATCGGGTCCGCCGCCGCAACGGCGCTGGCCCGAAGACGCGACCGTGTCGCGTTTCGAATGCCCCTGTTGCGGCATAATCAAGCGCCGCGGCCCCCCCGCCCCGGGGCCGGAACCCATCGTCACGAATCCTGTCTGTGAGTACGGTTCGGAAATCGACACGCTCGACGTAAAGGCTGATATGCAAAACCGATTTATTACGACTCTCGTCGCCCTGGCCCTCGTTGCACCCATCACAAGAGCCGAGGAACCCGCCTGGGACAGCACGCTGGAGCGGATCGCGTCCGGGGTCGTCAGCATCCGCATAGACAGCACGCGGGCGTTCGACACCGAGTGGAATTCGTCGTCCCAGGCGACCGGCTTCGTCGTCGACGCCGAAAGCGGGATCATCCTGACGAACCGTCACGTGGTGACGCCCGGGCCGGTGGTGGCCGAGGCGGTATTCCGCAACAACGAGGAAGTGCGCCTGACGCCGATTTACAGGGACCCGGTGCACGACTTCGGTTTCTTCCGCTATGACCCGGACGATCTCAAGTACATCGTGCCGGCCGAGCTGCCGCTCCGGCCCGGCGCGGCGACTATCGGCCGGGAAATCCGGGTCGTCGGCAACGACGCCGGCGAGCAGCTCTCGATCCTGGCCGGCACGATAGCCCGCCTGGACCGCCAGGCGCCGGACTACGGCCGCGGCAAATACAACGACTTCAATACGTTCTATTACCAGGCAGCCTCGGGGACGTCCGGCGGTTCGTCGGGTTCGCCGGTCATTACGATCGACGGCGAGGTCGTCGCGCTGAATGCCGGCGGGGCCAATGCCGCCGCCAGCAGCTTCTTCCTGCCGCTGGACCGCATCGACCGTGCGCTCCGGCTCCTGCAGGCTGACCAGACCGTGTCGCGCGGTACCCTGCAAACGGAATTCGTGAGCCGGCCCTACGACGAGCTGCGCCGACTCGGCCTGACCGGCGAAACCGAGGCACTCGTCCGCTCGGCAAAGCCGCAGCAGACCGGCATGCTGACCGTGCAACAGGTCATCCCGGGCTCGCCCGCCGACGGCAAGCTCGCGCCGGGCGATATCCTCGTGCGGGTCGACGGCGAACTGGTCACGGAGTTCGTGCCGCTGGCCGCGATGCTGGACGACAAGGTTGGTGGGTCGGTTACGCTGGACATGGAGCGCGGCGGACGGACCGTATCCGCCGAACTCCTGGTTACCGACCTGCACGGCATCACGCCGGACCGCTTCCTGCAGTTCGGCGACGCGATCGTCAACGACCTCTCCTACCAGCAGGCGCGTCATTACAACCGGCCGCTGTCCGGCGCCTACGTCGCCAACCCGGGCTATACGCTGTCGAAGTCCGCGATCCCGCGCGGCGCGATAATCACGGAGATGGACGGCGAACCGCTCCATTCGATCGACGACCTGGAGCGCATGCTCGCGCTGCTGGCGGACGGCGATCGGGCGACCGTCCGCTTCAACACGATGGAGGATCCGAGAAACAGCACGGTGCGTTCCATCCAGATGGACCGGACCTGGTTTCCGGCCGGTCTGTGCAAGCGTGATGATGCCGACGGCGTCTGGCCCTGCCGGGATCTCGCGAGCGGTCCCGCCGTGGCCGAGGTCGAGAGCGGGAGCACGCGCTTCCCGAGCTACGACCAGCGCTACGTGAACGTCATCTCGCGCTCGCTCGTCATGGTCAATTTCGACCTGCCATATACCGTGTCCGGCGTCGCCGAACGCCACTATTACGGGACCGGCCTGGTGGTCGACGCCGGCGCCGGGCTGGTCGTCGTCGACCGCAACACGGTGCCGGTCGCAATGGGGGACGTCAGCATCACGTTCGCCGGTTCGCTGGAAGTGCGGGGCAAGGTCGAATACGTGCATCCGTTGCACAACATGGCCGTGGTTTCGTACGACCCGGCCACGATCGGAGACACGCCGGTCAGGAGCGCGGTTCTGAACACGCGCCAGCTGGCGTCCGGTGACGAGGTATGGGTCGTCGGCCTCAAAGCGGACCACCAGCTGGCCCAGCAGCAGGGCACGGTGTCGTCGGTGGATCCGCTCGTGCTGCCCCTGTCCCGCACCTTGCGTTTCCGTGATTCCAACGTCGAGGGCGTCTCGCTGGTCAACCCGCCAACGGACTTCGACGGCGTGATGATCGACGAGCGTGGCCGCGTACTCGCGCTCTGGTCGAGTTTCTCGTTCCAGTCGGGCAACGAGTCCGGCCAGTTCAATCGGGGCGTCAGCAGCGACCTGGTGGCCGAGATGGTCAACGTGGTGAAGGCGGGCAAGCCGCTCTACTCGCTTGAAACCGAGGTCAACTACACGCCGCTGTTCGCGGCCCGCAAGCTCGGTCTCGACGACGACTGGGCCGATCGTATCGAGGCGCACGATTCGATGGGCCGGCGCGTGCTGGCCATCGCCCGCATCGTTGCCGGCTCTCCGGCCGAGGAATCGCTCCGTAACGGCGACATGATCCTGGCGGTCGACGACCAGGTCGTTACGACGTTCAGGGAGCTCGAGCGCGCTACGCAGAAGCCTGTCGTCAGGCTGACGATCTGGCGGGACAGCCGGGCCGAGGAACTCGAAATTGAGACCGTTGCACTGGACGGTCAAGGCATCGACCGAGCAGTATCGTGGGCTGGAGCATTGTTGCAGGATCCGCACCGGGACATGGCGGCCCAGCGTGGCATAGAGCCCTACGGGGTATATGTTGCGTTCTTCAACTACGGGTCGCCCGCGACACGGTACGGACTCTGGGCCGGTCGCAGAATCGTCGCGGTCGACGATGTCGCGACACCGGACCTCGAGAGCTTCGTGCAGATCGTTGCGGGCAAGCAGGACCAGGCGTCGCTGCGGCTCAAGACGATCAACTGGAACGGTGCGGTGGAGATCATCACCCTGAAACTGGATAACCAGTACTGGCCTGCCTATGAAATACGGCGCACGGAACAAGGCTGGCAGCGCTCAGCCATCGGCTGAGCCGGCACGGATCATACCGGGACGGGCGGTGCTCGTCCCGCTCGCGCTGTTGCTCGCTGCTGCCCTCGCCTGGTCGCAGTCGCTGTACAAATACCGCGGGCCGGACGGGGAGTGGATCTATACCGACCGGGCCCCGCCGACGTCGCTGCGCCAGGTCGAGGTTCGCGAACTCGCGCGGGGCCGCAAGGATCCCGAGGTCAACGTGTTTCACCGCATC
>JAOUIH010000173.1 GCA_029884165.1 Gammaproteobacteria bacterium
GGGCGGGCGGCATATCATCCCTGTCCTGTGGCACCTATAATGACGGCGCACTCCGACCGCAAGCTTTCGCCTCGCGTGCACGCCCGGATGGCGGAATTGGTAGACGCAACGGACTTAAAATCCGTTGGCCGCAAGGCCGTGCCGGTTCGATCCCGGCTCCGGGCACCACCTGTCTCCGACGCTCCGCTCAATAGCTGACCCGCTCGCCCGCGAGCGGTGGCGTGCTGACCGGCAGTCGTCGGGCCCTGGTCTTCTGTTCGAAGGCATAGCCGAGCGCCAGCAGGCGCGGCTCGCTGAAGGCCGGTCCAAGAAAGGAAATCGTCACCGGCAGGCCACGTCCCGTGAAACCGGCGGGCACGATGAGATCGGGAAAACCGGTCAGGTTCGCCAGTATCACCGGCGACCCGCCGCTGCCCGGCGCCCCCTCGGGATCCGGGTCCGGATCGACGCGCTCCGGACGGACGTGCGAGGTCGGGTACACGATCGCATCGAGCTTCTCCGATTCCATGATGCCCCCCACGATGCCACGCAGCAGCGGCAGCGCGTGGTCGCGCACCGCGACATACTCGTAGTCAGTCAGTTCGCCACTGTCCTCTTCCTTCATCATCAGCTGCCAGCGGCTCGGGTTGGGAATGACCCCGTCGTCGCGTGATGCCGTGAGTGCCATCGAGCGCCGGATCAGCTCCTTGAGCGTCTTCGGGTAGTCGGGGCCGGTCGTCGCCAGGTAGTCCTCGATTTGGGCACGGAACTCGCGGTAGCGAATCGCGCGATAGAAACGCCCGCGCGCGTCCATCAGCCAGCTCGGCAATTCGATGTCGACGAGCTCGGCGCCTGAGTCGCGCATTGCCTGCAGCGATGCCTCGATCACCCAGTCCACTTCCTCGTCACTCTTCATGAAGTCGCGCGCGATGCCGATACGTGCACCCTTCAAGGCACCCGCATCGAGGAAATTCGTATAGTCCTGCTCGATCCTGCCGTTAGCCCGGGCGGTCGCCGGGTCGGCCGGGTCGATTCCGGCCAGCACGCCGAGCGCAGCCGCGACGTCATAGACGCTTCTTGCCATGGGCCCGGCCGTATCGAAGGACAGGGCGAGCGGGATGATGCCGTCGCGACTGATCAGCCCGAGTGTCGGTTTGAGGCCGACGATGCCGTTGGCCGACGAGGGCCCACGGACGGAACCGCCCGTGTCAGTACCGAGGCCGATAGAGGCATAGGCGGCGGCGATCGCGGCACCCGTCCCGCCGGACGAGCCTGACGGTGTACGGCGCGGGTCGTGCGGGTTGTAGGTCGCACCGCCCAGCGAATTCATCGCATCGCCCGAAGCGAATTCGCTCATGTTGAGCTTTGCAAGGATGATCGCGCCCGCGTCGCGCAGCCGGCGCACGAGGAATGCATCGTCCGGCGGTATCGAGCCTTTCAGCATGAAGGATCCGGCCGTCGTCGGCAGATCTGCCGTATCGATGTTGTCCTTCAGCACGACCGGAATGCCATGCAACGGCGAGCGCCGGCCCCGGGTCGCGCGTTCGCGATCGAGCGCGCGCGCCTCGTCGAGCGCTTTCGAGTTCAGCGTCAAAACCGCGTTGAGCCCGGGACCCTGCCGGTCGAATGCTTCGATGCGCGCAAGGTAGCGTTGGACCAGCGTTACCGAATCGAGCGCTCCCGCATCCATGGCGACATTGAGTTCCTGCACCGTGGCGCTCGTCAGGTCCAGTTCGGCAGCCCTGAGGGGCGCCACGCAGGCAAGCGCCGCGACGGCGCACGCGATCCTGGTCCAACATCCATCTTGCCGCATACCGTCACTCCCCATCCGTCCGGCTCCGGCGAGCCTACACAACCTGGGGTGCCGGCTGATAGCCTCGGACAAAAAAAGAGGCCCCCCGAAGGAGGCCACGAAGGGGTGGCGGCTCGGGGCCGCCAACTGGGGATATCAACTTCAGCCTAATCGGCCCCGACCGGGATCGCGTCCGGCGGCACGTCCTTTCCGCGCCGACCCTGGCTCTCTGCAACCGCAGCGCGCAGCGCGTCGATACGATTTGCGTAACGCGTGTTGGCCGGGAGGCAGTGGTCGGCATCCAGCGCCGCCAGCGTCTTGCGCACCTCCTCAGTCATGCCGGTCACGTAGGCCGTCCGTCCTGCCTGCTTGGCGTCACAGATGATCGTTTCGACGGCACGCGCGGCCGACACATCCAGGAACGGCACACTCGAGAAATCGAGGATGATCGCGTCGCCCTTCTTCTTCACCCGCTCGCGCACCTGGTGACCGAGGTCGGCGGCAGCGCCGAAGCTCAGCGGGCCCCCGAACTCGAACATCCACACGTGGCCATCGGCCTGCGCGAGGAGCGCTTTCTCTTCGGGGCTGGACTGCGGGTCACCGTGCCGGAACTTGGAGAGCTGCTCGTCGGCCAGCTGCTTCACGAAGGCGAGCGCGGCGAGCACTACGCCGGCGGCGACGGCAGTGATCAGGTCGACGAACACGGTCAGGCCGAGCACCAGCGCCATCAGCGCGAGGTCCCAGCGCGGGCCGCGGTGAGCACGGGCGATGTAGTTGACGTCGATGATGTCCCAGCCCACCTTGACGAGGATACCCGCCAGCACGGCGTGCGGGATCTGCGACGCCAGCGGCGCAAGGCTGACGACGACGGCGAGCAGTACGAGCGAGTGCAGCATGCCGGCGATTTTCGTCTGGCCGCCGGTCCGGATGTTGACGACGGTGCGCATGGTCGCGCCGGCGCCCGGGATGGCGCCGAACAGCCCGGCCAGCGTGTTGCCAATGCCCTGGCCGACCAGTTCCTTGTCGGAGTCGTGCCGGGTGCGGGTCATGTTGTCTGCGACCAGCGAGGTCAGGAGGCTGTCAACGGCACCCAGCACGGCCAGGATGAACGCAGCCTCGAGGACGATCAGGAATGCGTCTTGCGAGAAGCCCGGTACGATCAGGCTCGGGAAACCGGTCGGGATGTCGCCGAGCACCGGCGCGCCACCGACGACGAGGCTGAGCAGCGTGCCGACGACCAGCGCGGCCAGGGGACCGGGGACGTACTTGCCTACGCTCTTCGGCCACGCAAAGACCATCGCCAGCGTGACGCCGCCGATGATAAGTGCCGCCCAGTTGGGATCCATGACAGCGCTCGGGATCGCCGACAACGCCGGGATGGTGCCACCGCCCTCCGGCTCATGGCCGAACAGGCGGGCGGTCTGCAGCGCGATAATGATGCATCCGATGCCGCTCATGAAGCCGGATATCACCGGGTAGGGCACGAGCCTTATGTACTGCCCGAGCTTCATGACACCGAACAGGATCTGCAGCAGGCCCGCGAGTACGACGGCGGCGAACACCAGCGCCGGATTTCCCGACAGTGACGCGAAAACGCCCGCGAACACGACGACCATCGGGCCGGTAGGACCGGATATCTGCGCGCCGGTGCCACCGAACAGCGAGGCGAAGAAGCCGACGAAGATGGCTCCCCAGAGACCGGCGATCGGGCCGGCGCCGGACGCCTCGCCGAAGGCGAGCGCGAGGGGCAGTGCCACGACGCCGGCCGTCAGGCCGCCGTATATATCGCCCCGAAGGTTCGAGAGATCAAAAAATTTCATGGTAATGCTCCGGTTAAACGGCACCCGGTCAGGCAGCGCAGCGCCCGTGGGTCGCCAACTTCGCCATTTCCTCGGCGTAGTGATCCTCGACAGGGACGAATCGGTTCTCGGCTTCGTCGTAGGCATGCACGTCACCGGTCTTGATGTCGTAGATCCAGCCGTGCAGCTTCAGCGTCCCCTTCGCGAGCTTCGCGGCCACCGCCGGGTGCGTTTTCAGGTGCTGTAATTGCAGGATGACGTTTTGCTCGAGCAACAGGCGCATCCGGGTGTCGGGGTCCGCATCCGGTGCAATTTCCTTGACGACATCGACTGCGGCTTTCGAGTAACCGAGCCATTCCCTGACGTGCGGCAGTTCGTCGAGACCTTCCGGATTCAGCGCTCCCTTCATGGCGCCGCACTCGGTGTGGCCACAAACGACGATATGCGGCACCTTGAGCGCAGCGACCGCGAATTCGATCGACGCCGTCATACCGCCGGTGTGATTCGTGTGCGGCGGCACGATGTTGCCTGCATTGCGGCAAATGAACAGCTCGCCGGGATCGGTCTGCGTGATCATCGCCGTCTCGATGCGCGAATCCGAGCAGGTAATGAACAGCGCTTCCGGCGACTGTCCGAGACTCAGTTTCTCGAACAGCTCCTTCTTTTCCGGGTATACCTCGTTCTGGAAGCGAACGACGCCTGCGGCGAAATGGGGCATGACACTCAACTCCTTTGGGTCAACGATTGTTTCGGTGTTCAGTTACTGGCTGTTTTCTTTGCTTCTGTAACGGCCCACAGCTGGCGAGCCGCTTCGATCGCGGACGCGTCGATGCCGGCTATGCGGCCCTCGACGAAATTCAGGCCCGAGACGATCCAGACCGCGATCTCCGGCTGCACCAGGTGGTAGTAGTGGTGCCGGCCGTCACGCCGCTCCTCGACGATGCGGTGGAGCCGTAAGAGTCCCAGGTGCTGAGAAACGCGTGGACCTGGGAGATCCAGCACCTGGCTCAGCGTATTGACGTCCATTTCGCCACCGCCAAGTTCCTCCACCAGCCGGATTCGGTCCGGGTGGGCGAGTACCTTGAAGACCTCGGAGAGTTCCCTGGCGACTAACTGGCGACTGGGCATGGCGGCACCTCGAAACGGGCCCGAGCGGTGGGTTCGCCCGGGTGGCTTAAGATATTAATGTCTGCATGTCTTTGCAGATAACAGGATGCGCATATAACCACATTCGCTGGGGAGCGTCAATTCATTCCGGCGGGTCCCGGCCAGGCGTTTGACGGGAGCGGCAAAAAAAAAGCGGCCCCTGCGGAGGCGGGGGCCGCCAGGGTGGGTCATCCGAAGCAGGCTGGCCGGCCTCGGGATTGCCGGCTGCACGCCTCGAAACGGCGCGCGCGCCTGGCGGGGCCGGTGCCGGCTGCGATCGAAAACAGCCGGATGCATTGTGGGACCGGCGTCCCGCATGACCCGCATCTTTACGGAAGTATCACGCTCTCGAGCATGCGGGGCGGGGGCACCAGAGTCCTTAGGTATTCGTTAGGCCGGTCCCCGGACGCGGAATGCTGGCGACCAAACGCCGCCACCGGACGTGCGACCACCCGGCCCTGGGACCGGGTGGTCAGCTCTCGGTCGAACTAGTAGCTCAGTTCGGCTATGACCGACGCGTGATCCGACGGCCACAACCCGGACAGGGTCTTGTCGCCGGGTTCCGCGTCCATGACGTTCGCCTTGACCGCCGAGGGCGCAGGGCGCGCATATACGACGTCGATGCGCTCCTCGTGCAGCGACTGGGCATTCGACAGGTCGGCCAGTTCGCAACAGGTGTAGCCGCCCGGCATGCCTGGCCGCAGGGTCCAGACGTCGGTCATCGGCGCGAAGTCGGGGATGCCGAAAATATTCAGGCCGTTGGCGAACTGGCGGTAGGGCGGTACGAAGGGGCCGATCGGCTCGTGC
>JAOUIH010000174.1 GCA_029884165.1 Gammaproteobacteria bacterium
CTGAAAAATGGCGACCAGGTGCTGGCGCTCGGCAAGGTCAGCATCTACGAGGCGCGCGGCGACTACCAGCTGATCGTCGAGGGCATCGAGCCGGCCGGCGAAGGCGAGCTCCGGCGCCGTTTCGAGCTGCTGAAGAAAAAACTCGAGGCGGAGGGCCTGTTCGCTGCCGACCTGAAGCGCCCGCTGCCGAAACTGCCGCGGCGCATCGGCGTCGTGACGTCCCCGACGGGTGCGGCCCTGCACGACATACTGACGGTGCTGCGGCGGCGATTCCCGGCCATACCCGTCGTCGTCTATCCCGCGGCCGTGCAGGGCGAGGCGGCCGTCGGCGAGCTGACCGCAGCGCTGGCGGCGGCCGGCCGCCGCCGGGAATGCGACGTCCTGATCATCGGTCGCGGCGGCGGGTCGCTCGAGGACCTGTGGGCCTTCAACGAGGAAGCCGTGGCGCGCGCGATACGCGCCTGCCCGATCCCGGTCGTCAGCGCGGTAGGACACGAGGTCGACGTGACGATCGCCGATTTTGCCGCCGATCTGCGGGCGCCGACGCCGTCCGGTGCGGCCGAGCTGGTCGTTCCCGACGCGGCCGAATGGCTGCGCGCATTCGAGTTCTCGGGCCAGCGGCTCATTGCGCTGGCGCGGCGGACTCTCGAGGACCTCGGCCAGCAACTGGACTGGCTGACCCAGCGCCTGGCCGTCAGCAGCCCGCTGGCCAACCTGAGGCGCCAGCGCGAGCAGCTGGGAGCCCTGCGACGGGCGCTCGGCAGCGCGATGAAGCACGACCTCGCCGCAAGGGCGCACCGGCTGGAGCGACTGTCCAACCGATTGCTGCGTCTTTCGCCGGTCGCCCGGGTGCAACGCGCCGAACTGCTGCTCGCCGGACTCCGCCGGCGGCTGTCGGCCTCGGCCGCGCATGCGCTCGAGAGCAGCCGCCACCGGCTGGCGCTGGCCGAGCGCTCGCTGCACGCGGTGGGTCCGCTGGCGACGCTGGAACGCGGCTACGCCATCGTCACGGACACGGTGAGCGGCCGGGTCATCAGCGACTCGGCGGCGGTGCCGGCCGGCACGCCGATCCGGGCGCGGCTGCACCGCGGCTCGCTCGACGCCACGGTCACCCGGGTCCACGAGGATGGCGATGACGCGTAGGCTGCCGTTACTGCTCGCGCTCGCTGGACTGGCCGCCGCGTCAGGCGCGGCGGCTCCTGCGGACGCGCCCCGACCGGGGGGTATCGCCGTGATCCCGCTCGGCAACGTTGCCGAGGCACCAGAGGTGCGGTTCGGCGACCGGCGGGTCCTCGTCGTCGAGGACGAGGGCCGCTGGGTGGCCGTCGTCGGCATCCCGCTCGCGCGCGAGCCCGGGCCGGCCACGATCTCCGTTCGCGACGGCGGCGCCGGGACCCGCGAGATCGACTTCGAAGTCCTGCCGCACCGGTACCGCGAGCAGCGCCTGAACGTCGAGAACAAGTACGTCGAGCCCGACCAGGCGCAGCTCGACCGGATTGCCGGCGAACGCAGGGTCATCGACGCCGCACTGAACAACTGGCGCGAGCTGCCGCTGCGTTCGCTCGCGCTGGCGAGTCCCGTGGCCGGCGCCCGCAGCGACAGCTTCGGTTTTCGCCGCGTGTTCAACGAGCAGCCCCGCTCGCCGCACAGCGGCATGGATATCACGGCCAACCTGGGCACGCCGGTACATGCGGCGCTGGACGGCATCGTCAGCGCCACCGGCAACTATTTCTTCAACGGGAATACGGTCATCGTCGATCACGGCCAGGGGCTGGTCACGATGTACTGTCACCTGGATCGTATCGACGTCGCCGACGCCGAGGCGGTCGGGGTCGGCGCGCAACTCGGCGTCGTGGGCGCAACCGGTCGCGTCACCGGCTCACACCTGCACTTCGGCACCTACCTGAACGGGACGGCCGTCGATCCGGCGCTGCTGCTCGCGCCCCTGGAGTAGCCTTCAGCCGAAAAACCGGCTCAGAACGGGTCGAAACGCATCCATGTCGACGAGGAACGAGTCGTGTCCCTTGACGCAGTCCAGGCGCGCGAATTCGACGTCGTCGACGACCTTGTCGAGTCCGTCCGCCAGCTCCTGCTGCTGGTGAATCGGGAACAGGATATCGGTCCGCACGCCGATCACCAGCGCCCTCTCGAGCCGGAGCTTGGCGAAGCCGGAGGCCAGCGAGCCACCGTGCTCGGCGAGGTCGAACAGGTCCGAGGCCCGCGACAGGTAGAGATAGCAGTTCGGATCGAAATGGCCCGCAAACTTGCTGGCCTGGGCCTCCAGGTAGAATTCGACGGTGAAGTCGCCGGAGAACATGTCGTCCGCCTCCCGTTCGGAGGAAATACGTTCGCGCGCGAAGCGGTGCTCCCATTCCTCGGCCGACCGGTAGGTCATCATGCCGAGCTTGCGCGCGAGCCTCTGGCCGGCGATCGGCGGATCGGCGGGATCGTAGTTCCCGTTCCGCCACTTCGGATCCTGCCGGATCAGTTCGCGCTGCAGCGAGCGGACGGCGATCGAGAACGGCAGCGCGCGCGTCGCCGAGGAGATCGACACGAATGCACGGCTCAGGTCCGGGTGGCGGACGCAGAAGCCCAGGCCGCTCATACCGCCCATCGAGCAGCCGACCGTCGCGTACAGCCGCTCGATACCGAGCGCCCTGACGACCTCGTAGCCGCCGTCCGCCACGTCCTCCAGCGTCAGCACTGGGAAGTCGAGCCGATAGCGCTCGCCCGTTCCCGGGTTGACCGAAGCGGGACCTGTGGAGCCGAAGCAGCTGCCGAGCGAATTGACGCAGATGACGAAGTAGCGCTCCGTATCCAGCGGCAAGCCCGGGCCGATCATGTCCTCCCACCAGCCGGCCGACGGATTGTCGGGCGACGAGGCCGCGTGGGCCGACGGGGACAGGCCGGTGAACAACAGGATCGCGTTGCCGCGCTGTGCATCCAGCGTACCCCAGGTCTCGTAAGCGATCGTCGGCGACTCGAGGTAGCCGCCGCGGTGCATCGAGAACCGGCCGTCTATCTTTATCGTGCGGGTAGCGGTCACAGTCTCCCCCTCCCTGTCTGGCCGATTGTAGCGCCCGGGGCCGACCATGGCCCCTCCTGCCAAGGGGTTTTTGAACCGGGCGCTAGCGCTTCCGGGTCCGGTCCCGGAGCCGCTTGCGCTTGTGCTCCTGGCGTGGTGTCAGCTTGTTGCGCCTGCCCTTGAACGGGTTCTCGCCCGTTTTCAGCGCGAGGCGCACCGGCGTGCCGTCCAGCCTGAACACCTTGCGGAAGCGATTGATCAGGTAGCGGCGGTAGGCCTCGGGCAGGTGCTCGGTCTGGTTGCCGTGGATGACGATCAGCGGTGGATTGCGGCCGCCCTGGTGCGCATAGCGCAGCCGAATCCGGCGCCCCCGGACCAGCGGCGGCGCGTGCTCGCTGACCGCGTCCTCGAGCACACGGGTCAGCTCGTTGGTGGACAGGTCGCGCGTCGCGGCTTGGTAGGCGCGCTGTGCCGCCGCCAGCAGGCCGCCGACACCGCTGCCGTGCAGCGCGGATATCGTGTGCCGCTCCGCGAAGTCGACGAACGGCAGGCGCCGCTCGATCTGGTCCTCCACCCGGCGACGCTGCTCGGCCGACAGGCCGTCCCACTTGTTGATAACGACGACCAGCGCGCGTCCACGCTCGACGACCAGGCCGAGCAGGCTGACGTCCTGCTCGGTGACCCCTTCCTGTGCGTCGATGACGGCCAGCACGACCTGCGCCGTTTCGATCGCCTGCAGTGCTTTGACAATGCTGAACTTCTCGATGGTTTCGTGGACCTTCGCCCGGCGCCGTACGCCCGCCGTGTCGATCAGCAGGAACTTCTCGCCATTGCGCTCGAACGGCACGGCGACGCTGTCCCGGGTCGTGCCCGGCTGGTCATAGACGACCAGTCGCTCCTCGCCCAGCAGGCGGTTTATCAGAGTCGACTTGCCAACGTTGGGCCGACCCACGACCGCGATCGCCAGCGTATCCCGGTCCTCGTCGGGCGCCTGCTCGTTCGCCGCATCGGCGAAGTCGGCCAGCACCTCGTCCATCAGGCTCGCCACGCGGTCGCCGTGGGCCGCCGAGATCGCGACCGGGTCGCCGAGCCCCAGCCGATGGAACTCGGCGGCCGTCAGTTCGACGTCCAGGCCCTCGGCCTTGTTCGCGACCAGCCAGACCTTCCTGGCGTTGCGGCGCGCGAGATCGGCAACATGCTCGTCGGCGGCAGTCAGACCGCTGCGGCCGTCCACCATGACGATCGCCACGTCGGCTTCCTTCAACGCGCGGACGGTTTGCTCCGCCATGAGCTCGTTGATGCCCTCCTCGCCGCCGGCGATGCCCCCTGTATCCACGACGATATAGGGCACCGGGCCGACCTTGCCGAAGCCGTACTGGCGGTCCCGCGTGAGCCCCGGATAGTCCGCGACCAGCGCATCACGCGTCCGCGTGAGCCGGTTGAAGAGCGTCGACTTGCCGACATTGGGCCGGCCGACCAGGGCTATGACAGGCAGCATGACCGAAACCTGTGTTTTATGCCGCGACGCATCGGGCCGATTCCGCACAACGCGGAGCGCGCCTCAGCTTGGATCGCTCGGCTCGGCGACTGGCTGGGCAGGTTCCGGCTGCGGCACGGCGAACGCCGCCACCTGGCCGGATTCGCTTTGCACGTACAGGCGCCCGCCGATGACGACGGGCGACGCGGAGACCATGCCCTTGCCGACGCGCACGCGCGCGACGGGGCGCCCGTCGCCGGCATCGAAAAAGTGAATGTAGCCTTCGAAGTCGCCGACCACGACGCTCGTGTTGAAGGCCACCGGCTGCGTGGGCTCACGTCGGAGCAATGCCGCCTGGCGCCAGGCCTCGGCGCCGTTCCTGCGGCTCATCGCAACCAGTTCGCCTTCCTCGGTCGTCGTGTAGAGCTGGTCCCAGTCGGCGCCTATGCCGGAATAACTGGACAGCTCGCGCGCCCAGAGTATCTGCCCGGATTCGGCCGCCAGCGCGGCGATGCGGCCGTGGTAACCGGCGGCGTACACGTCCTGCCCGATAACGGCTATTGCGCCGTCTACGTCGGACAGCCGCTCGAGATCCGAGCGCCCCGACGGCGGGGCCAGCATGGATTCCCACGCGACTTCGCCGTCCAGGATGTTGACGGCCACCAGGCGCCCGTTGTCGAACCCGCACAAAACCGTCGTGCCGACCACAACGGGCGATGCCGAACCGCGCAGCGTGAGCGGCGGCGACGGCTGTTCGACGGTCCAGCGCTCGCGGCCGTCGAACATGGCAAGGCCGCGCAGCTTGCCGTCTATCGTGGCGACGACGACCGTATCGTTCCGGATCAGCGGTCGCGACACCGACTCGCCGGCGACGTTGGTCCGCCAGCGCTCGGCGCCGTCGGCGGCATTGAGTGCAACGGCTTCGCCGCCTCGGCCGAGCACC
>JAOUIH010000055.1 GCA_029884165.1 Gammaproteobacteria bacterium
GCCAATGGGCATGCCCGGCGCATACCGACGTTCCCAACTACATCCGGCTGATAGCGCAGGGGCAATTCTCCGACGCGTACATGCTGAATCGGCAATCGAACGTGTTCCCGGGCATTCTCGGCCGGGTTTGCGATCGGCCTTGTGAGCCGGCCTGCCGGCGCGGCCGCGTCGAGGACAAGCCGGTTGCCATCTGCCGCCTGAAGCGGGTGGCCGCCGACAACCGGGACGACATTCGGGATCGGTTGCCCAGGGCGCCGGACAAGCGGAACGGCAAGCGCGTCGCGCTGATCGGCGCTGGCTGCGCTTCCCTTACGGTCGCCAACGATCTGCTGCCCCTCGGTTACGACGTAACGATCTTCGAGCAGCTCAACAAGACGGGCGGCCTGATGCGGACGAATATCCCGCAGTTCCGGCTACCGCCCAAGGTGCTCGACGAAGAGATCAATTACATCGTCGACATGGGCGCGGAGCTCAAGCTGAATCACCGCATCGACAGCATGAAGGAGCTGCTCGAGAAGGGAGGTTTCGACGCGATTTTTGTCGGCACCGGTGCGCCGCGCGGCAAGGAACTGGACCTGCCCGGACGCCACGACACCGGCAATGTTCACATCGGCATAGACTGGCTGGAGTCGGTCGCTTTCGGACACACGGAATCCATCGGCGAAAAGGTGCTGATCATCGGAGTCGGCAACACGGCGATGGACTGCTGCCGTACGTCGCTGCGCCTGGGGGCCAGGAGCGTCAAGGTCATGGCGCGCAAGCCGCGCGGCTACTTCAAGGCCTCGACCTGGGAGCTCGAGGACGCCGAGGAGGAAAACGTCGAGATCATCGTCAATCACTCCCCGAAGTGCTTCGTCATCGAAAAGGGCAAGCTGGTCGGGATGGTGTTCGAGCAGATCGAATACAAGACCGACGACCAGGGCCGGATCGACCGTGGTACCGTCACCGGCGAGGTCACTATTCCCTGCGATGACGTCATCCTCGCGATAGGCCAGGAAAACGCGTTCCCATGGATCGAACGCGACGCAGGCATCGAGTTCGACAAGTGGGATTGCCCGGTCGTCGACGAGAAAACGATGATGTGCACCCGCGAGGGCGTGTTTTTCGGCGGCGATTCAGCCTTCGGCCCGAAAAACATCATCTGGGCAGTCGCACACGGTCACGAAGCAGCAATCTCGATACACCGGTACTGCAACAAGGAAGATCTCCAGGATCGCTTGCCGCCCGGCATGAACCTGTCGAGCCAGAAAATGGGTATCCACGAGTGGAGCTATTCGAATAATTACGATTACTCGGAACGGAGGCTCATGCCGCACGTCTCGCTGGCCGAGCGATTCAAGAAGATAGACATCGAGGTCGAGCTCGGATTTACGCCGGAGCTCGCGGCGCAGGAGGTCGAGCGCTGCCTGAACTGCGACATACAGACCGTGTTCGCTGCCAAGCTTTGCATCGAGTGCGATGCCTGCATCGACATTTGCCCGGTCGACTGCCTGACGATCACGCGCAATGGCGACGAGGACGATCTCAGGGCACGGCTGACCGCGCCCGCCGAGAATCGGGAGCAGGCGCTGTATGTCTCCGAGCCGCTCCCTCAGACGGGCCGCGTGATGGTCAAGGACGAGGACATCTGCGTGCACTGCGGGCTGTGTGCGGAGCGCTGCCCGACCGGTGCCTGGGACATGCAGAAGTCCACTATCCTGATCCCCTATGCGAAGGACGAGGCCGCGGCCAGTGCTCGCGGTAAGGCCAAGGCGGGCTGAGCGAGCGCAGAATTTTCGGTGCCGGGTCCGGTCCAACCGGCACGGGGCATGAGTTTCGAGGGTAGTGCAGCAGTGGCAAAGGTCAACGATGTCGTCATCAAGCTCGCGACCGTAAACGGTACCGGGTCTGCGAGTGCGAACGGCCTCCTGATGAAGTCCATCTTCCGGATGGGCATCCCAGTGGTCGGCAAGAACTATTTCCCCTCCAATATCCAGGGCCTGCCGACCTGGTACGAGGTCCGGGTGACCGGCGACGGCTACCGGGCCCGCGCCGGCCGTGTCGACATCATGGTCGCAATGAACGCCCAGACTTACGCGAAGGACCTCGCCGCCGTATCGCCGGGCGGCTGGCTGATCTATGACTCGACCTGGCCACGCAGCAACCTGCTGGTCCGGGAGGACGTCACGGTCCTCGGGATCCCGCTTTCGAGGATGTGTAACGAGCACTTCCAGGGCGCGCGGACCCGCATCCTGATGAAGAACATCGCCTATGTCGGGGCGCTGGCGGCCCTGCTGAGCATAGACCTCGACGTGATCACGCAACTGCTGCAGGAGACATTCTCCAGCAAGAAGCATCTCGCTGACGCGAACATGGAAGCGATCATGCTCGGGCACGACTACGCGGTCGAGCACTTCCCCTGTCCGCTGCCGGGCGCGCTCGTACCGATGGACAAGACGAAGGGCCACATCATCATCGACGGCAACACCGCCGCCGGTCTCGGCTGTGTCTACGCCGGCGCCACCGTCGGAGCGTGGTACCCGATCACGCCGTCGACGTCGCTGATGGACGCGTTCAAGGCGTTCTGCCAGAAGTACCGGACCGACGAGGATGGGCGCAAGCGTTTCTGCATCATCCAGGCCGAGGACGAACTGGCGGCCATCGGCATGGTGCTGGGCGCGACCTGGAATGGCGCACGCGCGTTCACGCCGACCAGCGGCCCTGGAATTTCGCTGATGAGCGAGTTTATCGGCTTTGCCTATTATTCCGAGCTGCCGGCGGTGATCTTCAACGTGCAGCGCACCGGCCCGTCTACCGGCATGCCGACGCGTACCCAGCAGGCAGACCTGCTCGCTTGCGCCTACGCGTCGCACGGCGACACGCGCCACGTGCTGCTGTTCCCGGCGAATCCCGAGGAGTGTTTCTACATGGCGAAGGACGCCTTCGACCTGGCGGACGAGCTGCAGACGCCGGTGATGGTCCTGTCCGATCTCGACATCGGGATGAATGACTGGATGTGCCCGGAGTTCAAATGGGACGATAGCTACGAGCCGCGCAAGGGCAAGGTGCTGAGCGCCGAGCAGCTCGAGTCGATCCAGAAGTTCCATCGATACCTGGACACGGATGGCGACGGCATACCTTACCGGACCCTGCCCGGCGAGCACCCAAAGGGTTCGTACTTCACGCGTGGCTCCGGCCACAACAAGTACGGTGCGTATACCGAGGACGCAGAGGAATACCAGGACGTCGTCGACCGCCTGCTGGTCAAATGGGAAACAGCGCGCAAGATGGTGCCGGAGCCGGATATACGCTACGCCAAGTTCAACAAGTCCGCGATCATCGCGATCGGCAGCAGCGACGGTGCCGTCCGGGAAGCGCTGGACCGGCTGAACGCCGAGGGCGTAGGGATGAATTACTGCAGGATCAAGGCGTTCCCGTTCAGCGATTCGATCCGCGATTTTATTGCCAGTCACGAGCGGGTCTACGTGGTCGAACAGAACCGCGACGCGCAGCTCCGTTCGCTGCTAATCCTGGACCTCGAGATCGATCCCGCGAAGCTGGTGCCGGTTCTGCATTACAACGGCATTCCGCTGAACGCCGGGTTCGTCGTCAGGCGAGTGCTGGAGGAGGTTGCCAAGGGCCAGGCGGCCTGAGGCGAGGATACGCGCATGAGTTACATCCCGAAGCCGAAAATTACGCATCCAAAGCTGCCCCGCAACAAGCTCGGACTTACCGAGCGGGATTACGAGGGCTCGGTATCGACACTGTGCGCCGGCTGCGGTCACGACTCGATCACCGCGGCCATCATTCAGGCCGTGTTCGAGCTCGACATAGAACCGCATCGGCTCGGCAAGATGAGCGGCATCGGCTGCTCGTCGAAGACGCCGGCCTATTTCGTCAGCCAGTCGCACGGTTTCAACTCGGTGCACGGCCGCATGGCATCCGTGACGACCGGCGCGAACGCGGCGAACAAGGACCTGATCTACCTGGGAGTCTCGGGGGACGGCGACTCGCTGTCGATCGGCATGGGGCAATTTGCGCACGTCATTCGTCGTAACCTGCACATGTGCTACATCATCGAGAACAACGGCGTCTACGGGCTGACGAAAGGCCAGTTCTCGGCCTCAGCGGACGTCGGCACCAAGGCGAAGAAAGGCGAAGCGAACCGGCACATGCCGATCGACCCGGTCAGCACCGCGATCGGCCTGGGTGCGACCTACATTGCGCGCGGTTTCTCGGGCGACAAGGAACAGCTCGTGCCGCTCCTGAAGGGCGCGCTGATGCACCGGGGATTCGCGCTGGTCGACGTCATCAGCCCCTGTGTGACCTTCAATGACCACGAAGGATCGACCAAGAGTTACTCGCACACGCGGCGCCATTACCACCACGTCGTCGACTCGGACTTCGTGCCGCCCGCCGAAGAGATCAAGGCCCGCTACGCTGCCGGCGAGGCGATGCCTATCAAGCTGCACGACGGCAGCAAGATCGTATTCCGGAAAGCCGACCTCGACTACGATCCGACCAGCCGCGCGGCGGCGTTCTCCTACCTGCGTGACAGCATCCGCGCGGGCGAGATCATCACCGGGCTCCTGTATATCGACGAGGAATCCCAGGACATGCACGGGCTGTCCGGCACGGTCGACGAGCCGCTTGCCAGGCTCGATTACGACAGGCTGAACCCCGGGGCCGCCGCGCTCACGAAGCTGATGGCGCGGTACCGCTAGCCGCCAGGGCGCCGATTCGGTTCAGTAGTCGGTTCCGTCGCGATGGCGGAACACGTACTCGCCCTTGGGTCCGCGCCGCAGTTCAAGGTCGATATCGGGGTAAAAGACTTCGTCCCGCGGGTCGCGATCGCCGACCTCCAGGTAAGCGGCCGAACGCTCGCTCCGGTTCACCAGGTGATGGCCATCGGCCTCGCCGGCCGGGAAACCCGCCACCATGCCGGCCGTCAGCACCTGCTCACCCGCGTCGGAGACCAGGACCAGTTCACCGTGCAGCACGTAGACCAGTTCGTCTTCCCGCGTGTGCCAGTGGCGCTGGGCCGACCAGGCGCCCGGCGGCAACTCGACGTAATTGACCCCATACCTGGTCAACCCGAAATGATCGCCGAGACGGCGCTTCGAACGCGCCTCCACCGGCTTGCGGAAGGGTGCTGGGTAGCTGGTACCCGTCTTTGCCTCGATGTCCGTAGCGCCGGTCCCGGGTTTCGCACTCATCGTCAGATCCTCTGGGTGACAGTAGCGAAACGATTATTGCACGCGGCACCTGCGGTCGCGGGAACCGACGCATCGGGGGGAGGTCGATTGGCATGGATATCGACCGGGCCGCCACCTACACTGGCCGGCAACTAACAAGAATTTCGAGCGGGGGGAGTATGGCAAGCGACAGACGGCAATTTCTGAAGGCCGGCCTGGCAGGCGCTGCGGCATTCGCCGGAGCGTCGGCGCCGGCGAGCGTGTACGCGCACGAGGAAAAGACTGTGCCCGGCAGGCTCAGGCTGCTGGTACTGGGCGGCACCGGCTTCATCGGCCCTCACATGGTGCGCGAAGCGCTGCGGCGAGGCCACGAACTTACGCTGTTCAATCGCGGGCGCACGAACGATGAGCTGTTCCCCGACATCGAGACGCTTTACGGCGACCGCGACGGCCAGCTCGATGCGCTCCGCGGCCGGATCTGGGACGCGGTAATCGACAACTCCGGCTACGTGCCGCGGCACGTAGCGGATTCGGCGCGGCTCCTTGAGTCCGCGGCGGCGCATTACGTGTACGTGTCGACCGTCTCCGTGTATGCGAGCCTCGCGGAACCCGTGGACGAGGATGCCCCCCTCGCGACACTTGCCGACGAGACGGTCGAGGAGGTCACCAACGAGACGTATGGCGCGTTGAAAGCGCTGTGCGAACGTCGTGCGGCAGCGGTGTTCGGGACCGACCGGCTGACGATACTGCGTCCGACCTACATCTGCGGCCCCGGCGACCGCACCGACCGCTATACCTGGTGGCCGGCCCGCACGCTGCGTGGCGGCGAGATGATCTGGCCCGGCACGCCGGACGACCTGATCCAGATCATCGACGTGCGCGACCTCGCGAACTTCACGATAGATACGATCGAACAGCAGATCACCGGTATCTACAACGCGGTTACCCCGGCCGGCCGATTCTCGATGGGCGACCTGCTGGCGGACTGCCTGGCCGTGACGGCGGCCGAAATGACGCCGGTCTGGATGGACTACGGGTTCCTGTCGACGCAGGAGACCGGGCCCGGCAACCCGTTCCCGATCTGGTCCGCGCCGTTGCCCGCTAACGCTGCCGATGCACGGGTCAGCGGCGAGCGGGCCGTCGCGCAAGGTCTCAGGAATCGCCCGACCCGGGAGACGGCGCGAGATACCGTCGAGTGGTGGCGGACGCTGCCGGCCGAACGCCGGGAGGCCCTGCGCGCGGGGCTGGCGCCGGAGGTCGAGGCCAGCCTGCTCGAGGCCTGGCGCGCCCGGGGCGCCTGACGGAGCGGCCGGAGATCAACGCCTAAATAGCTGATTTATAAAGAGTAAAAAAGATAGCCCGATTTCGGGACCGGCTGCATCCAAAGCCGTCGTGGCAGGCATCTATCTGGCGAAGGCAGGCATACTGCCAGCAACCAAGCCGGAGATACTTGAATGGATCATGAAATGTGGATACCGATCACGATGTTCCTGGTGATCGGGGTGTCGATCGTCGCAACGCTGTACTTTCGTTACCGTACACGGTCGCAGGTACAGGCAACGATCCGACTGGCGCTCGAGAAAGGCAATCAGCTGACGCCCGAGCTGCTCGAACGGATGGCGGAAGCAAAGCAGACGTCGACGAGTGACCTGCGCAAAGGCCTGATAGCGGTCGGCCTGGGCATCGCGTTCGCGCTGTTCGGCTACATCCTCGGCGAAGAGGACGCGGTGCGGCCATTGGTCGGCACAGGCATGTTCCCGCTGCTCGTCGGCGTCGCCTACCTGATTATGTGGCGTCTCAGCGACAAGGGAGCCCGGAGCTGATCCAGCAGCCACAAAATCCGGCGGACGAGGTGGACCGATACCTCGTCGCCCGGGTGGTGGCGCAGCAGGACGCCGATGCATTCGGCGAACTGGTGCGCCGGCACCAGTCACAGGTCCGGAACTTCCTGCGGAAGCTGACCCGTGACGTTTCGCTGGCGGACGACCTGGCCCAGGACTGCTTCCTGCACGCCTGGGACAAGATCCGGACCTACAGCGGGCAGGGCAGTTTCATCGGCTGGCTGCTGAAGGTGGCGTATACCACCTTCCTGCAGTCGAAGAGGCGCTCGAACCGCTACGCGGAGATTCTCGAGGCGATCGGCCATACCGCGGACCTGCAGGGAGAACGCGTAACCGAGGAATCGGACGAGATCACCGATCTCGACAAGTTTCTCGCTGTCTTGACGGCGGAGGAACGTGCAGTAATGATCCTGTCGTATGCCTGCGGGCTGTCGCACAGGGAAATTGGCGACGCTGCGGATATGCCGGTCGGCACAGTGAAGTCGATCATCTTCCGCGGCAAGGAAAAGATCAGGGAAAGCTTTGACATCCAAGATCATCAATATGGCTGAGCGAATGAAGGACAAAGACGAACTGAGGCTCGAAGCCCTGTTTCGGTCCGAGAGCATCGCGGATGACGGTTTCAGTCAGCGCGTGTTGCGGCGCTTGCGCCGACGGATGTGGGTGCGCCGGCTCGTGTTGCCGACAGCGCTCGTCGTCGGAGGCCTGGTGGCGTTCAAGCCGGCCAGCGAGCTCGTGGCTGCACTATTCAAGCTGCTCGACGTGCTGCCGAAGGATCTGACAGCCGCGTTGCCATCAGCGTCGCTGCTGCCACAGGCCTCGACCATCATGGTCGGCGGCGCGCTCGTCGTGGCGGCGCTGCTGTTCGTACGGGCCCTGGAGGACTGACAGGGGCGCGGCGCGCAGGATTGCATAATCCGGCGAGAGACGCGCGCCGGGCGGCGATCGGCAGAACCGTGATCCGTTCGTTGTTTCGACGGATTTGCTCGTATAAAGTGCAGCGATGACCCTGCGCGAACAAGTCGAGCAGCTCTTGCCAAACTGGGAACGATGGTATCCCAGCCTATTCGACGCGGCCGCCGACCTCGGCCTAATCAAGGCCGAAGTCTGCGATCCCGGTTCCCTCCTCCTTTTCAATCGACACGCGCGAGTACGGCAGCAGGCCGAGGATGCGCATCGCGAGAAATGGGGAGGGCAAGTCCAGGAATAACAGGCCGGACCGCATTCGGCGGCCGGACTACTGATTAGCGGCACGGCCCGCGAGACCCCACCAGGAAACCCGATGAACTACAAACTCGACGCGATTCGTGCGCAGTTCCCTGCCTTGTCCATCGAGGACAAGGGCATGCCGAGAATCTACTTCGACAATCCTGCAGGTACGCAGGTACCGCAGATGGTCGTGGATCGCATGAGCCGCTGCCTGATCGAATCGAACGCCAACCTGGGCGGGTACTTCGCGACGTCGCGGCGGGCGGAAGAAGTGGTCGACGACGCGCACCAGGCGATGGCCGACATGCTGAATGCGGCGTCGGCCGACGAGATCGTCTTCGGGCAGAACATGACGACGATTACGCTGCACGTATCGCGATCGATCGGACGCATGCTGCAGCCCGGCGACGAGATCATCCTGTCACGAATGGATCACGATGCGAATATCGCGCCTTGGATGCTGATGGCCGAGGACCGTGGGCTGGAGGTTCGCTGGCTGCCCTTCGACACGTCGACCTACGAATTCGATCTCGGCGAACTGGAAGAAATCATCACGGAGAGAACTCGCCTGATTTGCGTGGGGGGTGCCAGTAATCTCACCGGTACGATCAACAACGTCCGGGGCGTGTGCGAGAAAGCGCGTGCGGCCGGCGCGCTCACGTATATCGATGCCGTCCAGCTCGCGCCCCACGTCGGCATCGACGTGCAGGATCTCGGCTGCGACTTTCTCGTCAGTTCGGCCTACAAGTTTTTCGGCCCGCACCAGGGCATCCTTTGGGGCCGCCGTGACCTGCTCGAAGCACTGTTCCCTTACAAGGTGCGGCCGGCGCCGAAGGAGATTCCCGGATGCTTCGAGACCGGGACACAGAGCCACGAGGGAATGGCCGGCACCGCCGCGGCCGTCGACTATTTCGCCTGGATCGGCGAGACGCTCGCCGGCGATTTTCACGCGAGCAATGACCGGTACAGCGGCCGCAGCAAGTTCGTGCACGCTGCAATGGACTACCTGTTCGCCTACGAGCGGGGCCTCGCGGCACACCTCATCAACGGCCTGCAGAGCCTGCCGGGTGTCAGCGTGCGGGGCATCACCGCGAGCGCTGCGCTCGACCGGCGTGTCCCGACGGTCGCGTTCACGGCGGCCGGCGTGGCGCCCGATTTGATCGCCAGGGAACTCGCAGCCCGCAATATCTTCGTGTGGAGTGGCCACAACTATGCCGTCGAAGTCGTGAAGGCACTGGGCATACACGAGTCGGGCGGGGCGATTCGGGTCGGGCCGGTGCACTACAACAGCGTCGAGGAAATCGATCGCCTGCTGGTCGCGCTGGACGAGATCCTGCCGGCGGCACGCGTGGCGTAACTCGCCAGGGCGTCGGCATCGTGGGCGACCGTCCCGGCGATTGAGTTGGATCGGCACGCAGGGATATGATTGGGGCAGATCGCAGCCGGATCGACTTCCACGGATGGGGCTTGCTGCGATGGTTCGCCGCTTACCGAAGGAGGCACCAATGGAAAGCCGAGCCCGCCGTTCCGCATCCGGAGCACCCGTTTCCCGTTCGCTGTTTCTCGCATCCGCGCTGCTGATTTTGTCAGCCTGCGCCACGACCCAGAATGTGCAGCAGATCGACCGGCTGGAGTCGGTCGGGGAGAATCCGCGAATACTCCTGATGCCGCCCGACATACGCTATTACCTCGTCACGGTCGGAGGCGTGCCCGAGCCGCACGCGGAATGGACCGAGGCGGCGCGTAACAACTTCCAGGCTGCCGTGCAGGATTACGCCGCCGGCCGCGGTACCGACCTCAGGACGCTGTCGGATGCGGATTTGACGCCGGTCGAGATCAGCTACAGCGAGCTGCATCGCGCCGTCGGCATGACCGCCCTGTCGAACCACTTTTACGGCATGAAGCTGCCGACCAAGGCCGGCGCGTTCGATTGGTCGCTCGGGCCGGATATCCGGCAGATTGGCGAGGACCACGAGGCGGACTACGCGCTGTTCGTCTTCTTTCGTGACGAGCAGGCGTCAGGTGGCCGGGTCGCCTTCGCGGTGCTCGCCGCCGCGGCAGGCGGATACATGTCCGCCGGCGCCGAGTACGGCTTTGCCTCGCTGGTCGACCTGAAGACCGGCGATATCGTCTGGTTCAACGTCGTCGGCGCGGGCAGCGGCGAACTGCGAGACCCGGCCGGCGCCGCGACCGCGGTCGACACGCTGTTCAGGGACATGCCGACCAACCGGTAAGACCCGTGTCCTTCGCCCGCCTCGGTTTTATTGCGGTAACGCTTGCCGCGGCGAGTTCGCTCGCCTCGGCCCAGGCACCGCAGGATGTCGACCACAAGATCCCTCCCGGTTACGAGCCCGAACAGGGGCCCGACGAGAAGGGCATCTGGATGGAGGTCGAAGAATACGAAAAGACCGTCCGGCAGTCTGCGCTGCTGGTCACCGATGCGGACATCAACAACTACGTCGACTCGATCGTTTGCCGGGTCGCGGGCGCTTATTGCCAGGACTTCCGCGTCTACGCGATCCGTAACCCCGGCTTCAATGCGTCGATGACGGCCACAGGCATGATGCAGGTCTGGACCGGGCTGCTGCTCCGGACGGAAACGACGGACGAGGTTGCAGCGGTCATCGGCCACGAGATCGCGCACTACACCCGGCTGCATACGCTGGAGCGGCTGCGCCGGCTGAAGAAGAACATGGCGGCGGGCTCGATCCTCGACTTCGGTATTGCCGTCCTCACGGGCGTATCGGCGCCGGTAGCAACCGCCACCGCGATGCTGAACGCACTCGCGTTCAGCCGCGAGCAGGAGTCCGAAGCCGATTTCCTCGGCGCACGCCTCGTCGCGGCAGCCGGATACGACCCGCACGCCGCCTATCGCGTCTGGGAAAACGTCATTGCCGAGGAAAAAGCGGCGGCGGTGAAGCGCCGCGAGCCGGGTATCTTCTCGCAGACTCACCCGGATTCCGAGCAGCGCGCGGCCGAGCTACGGCAGTGGATCAACGATACCTGGGGTCCCCCGGTCGACGGCGCGACGAGCCGTGACGAGCATCTCGAGATGCTGAACGGGCACTACCTCGTCCTGATGGAAGACCAGCTCGACACGAACCGCTTCGGCAGGACAGAGGAACTGCTGCAAAGGCACAGGGACATGGGGATCGAACCCGGCCTGGTCGAGTACTTCTATGGCGAGATGTATCGCCAGCGCGGCGAGGCGGACGACGCGGCGCTTGCGCTCGCGGCCTACCACAAGTCCGTCGATAGCGGCACCGGTCCACCGGAGGCACACCGGAACATCGGTTACCTGGAGCTGAAAGCAGGCGATGCCGCCGGTGCTCAAGAACATTTTCGCAAGTATCTCGAACTGAATCCCGACGCGACGGATCGCGCAATGATCGAATTTTACCTGGAGGAAGAACAATGAGGATCCGCAGGAACGCTACGCTGCTGGCCGTTCTGCTGGTTGTTTCCGGCTGCGCGTCAATTTCATATACGCTGGTCGCACCCGGGACGGTGAACGTCGGCGATCTGCAGGTGTCGGCAGCGCAGAGCTGGAACAAGGCGCCGGCCGGAACGACGGCGTCCCGCAAGGACACCCAGGTCTGGACGCGCGACGGGCTGCTGCTGGACAGGCTGATCATGATTCCGGCCGTCCCCGACGGGGAGCCGGTATTCAGGACGAATGACAAGGAGGCGGCGCTGCCGCCGTTTCGCGCCGACATGCTGCCGAACGAGATTGAGGAACTGACGGAATCGTCGATCACGAAGCTGTTCGGTGAAGGCGAGGCGTCCGTAGAAACCTCGAACCTGAGGCCGCAGCGCTTCGGCGACGACCGGGGCGTGCTGTTCAATATGCACATCAAGGTGACGGACAGCCCCGACTACAAGGGACTGGCCGGCGCCTTCATCGCCGACGGCAAGCTGTACCTGATGATGTACATAGCAGCCGATCCATACTATTTCGACAAGAACCTGGCCGAGGTCGAAACGCTCATTGCCGGGGCCCGGCGGGCGCCGGCCGCGGGCTGAAGTTGGTACAGGCCGGGATCGCCTGAGGCTTTGCCGTTTCCCGCGCGTTAAAGATATGACGCGCCGTCGCCGGCGCGCGCGCATACGGGAATACTGCAATGCCGGGTCGGAGACAGCTTTGTACAGCCCTGCTGCTGGTGTCGGCCGTTGCCACGGCGGCCGGGGGCGACCGCCACGACGATTTCGCGCACCTGGTCGAGATCAACGAGGCGTCCCTCGTCATGCTGGCGGAGCAGTCACTGCTGCCTGAAGGTCTCGCCGTCCGGATTGCTGACGGCATTCGAGCGATTGATGCGGAGCAGGTGGCACCGGGCAGCCGGCGGTCGTCGAACTACCTGGTGTTCGAGGCGCGCCTGCTCGAGCTGGCCGGTTCCGAGGCTTCCCGGCTGCACATCGGCCGCAGCCGGCAGGATATCGGCTCGACGCTGCGCCGGATGGCCCTGCGGGAGGCGCTGCTGGACGTCTTCGAAGCATTGCTCGAGGCCCGGGCGGCGCTGCTCGAACTGGCGGCGGAACACGTCGACACCGTGATTCCCGCGTACACACACGGCGTGCAGGCGCAGCCTACGACTCTGGCCCATTACCTGCTGGCATTCGCGGGCGCCTTCGAGCGGGACTCGCAGCGCTACCGGGAGGTTTACGGACGACTCAACAGGAGTCCGCTGGGCGCGGCCGCACTCGGGACGTCCGGTTTCCCGATCGAGCGCGGGCGTCTCGCCGAGTTGCTCGGCTTCGACGCAGCGGTCGAGAATTCGTACGATGCGAACCTGGTTGCCTCGGTCGATTCCAAGATCGAGTTCGCCAACGCGATGGCCGTCTCGGCGGTGCCCGTGGGCCAGCTGATGCAGAACCTGCACACGCAGTACCACTCGGCGAACGCGTGGATCCTGCTCGACGAGGAAGACACTGACGTCAGCAGCATCATGCCCCAGAAGCGCAATCCGCGGCCGCTGGACCGTGTGCGCACGCTGGCGACCGGCGTCATCGGCAACGCCCACCTCGTGACCCTCAACGCACACAACACGATGAGCGGGATGAACGACTACCGGCCGGCAGATCAGGCGCTCGAGACCGCCGGGGACGCGATCGACATGTACGACACCTACAGAGGGGTGCTGGACAGCCTGGTGGTCAGCCCGGACCGGGCGCTCGCCGAGATCAACGCGGAATACTCGACCATGACGGAGGTAGCCGACACGCTGCTGCGGCACGCCGATGTCCCGTTTCGCGTCGCGCATCATTATGCGTCGGAACTGACGGACTACGGCCGCTCGTCCGGCAAGCGGCCGGTGGATATCAGTGACGCCGAACTGGCGCAGGTTTACCGCGACGCGGTCGGCGAGCCTCTGCCGGTCGATGTAGAGCTGGTTCGCAATGCCATGGATCCGCAGGCGATGGTACGGAGCCGGCGCGGCCTCGGCGGTCCGCAGCCCGCCGAGGTTCGGCGGATGCTCGATGCCGGCGCTGCCGCCCTGGCGGCGGACCGGTCGTGGCTGGGAGGGGCGCGGGAAAGGCTGGCGAACGCGGCGGCGGGACGATCCCGTGCGCTCGCCGCGCTGCAGCCGTAGGCGGGGCGGCCCGGGTTTTCCAAATCGATACTATTGTGGCAAATTCCCCCGGGGGGAAGATTCTGAAATCAAAGCATGCCTGGTTCGACGACCTGGTCGCCACAACGAGCCGCCGCCTGGCGCGCTACGTCGGCGGATTCCTCGCGTGCCCGGACGACGTGCAGGAGATCGTGCAGGAGGCCTACCTCAAGGTATTCGTGCACCTGCGCCGTACCGGCCCCGACGACCATAACCCCGCCGCGCTCCTGTACACGACAGCCCGCAACCTGGCGATAAGCCGCCTGCGCCACGAGCGGGTGCTCGTGCGTACGGCGGCGGCCGTGACCGTCAGCGAGGAGCTGCGATCCTCCATACGGACGCCGGAGCACGAAGCGAGCGCAAGCCTGAAGCACCGCTCGCTGGTGCAGGCAGTGAACGGGCTCCCGCCGAAGTGTCGCAGCGTCCTGGTGCTGCGCATGGTCGATGGCCTGAGTCACCGGGATATCGGCGAGCGCCTGGGTATCACGATCAGCACCGTCGAGAAACACCTGGCGGCCGGGCTCAGGCTCTGCCGCGAACAGCTCGGCGCCTGCGCGCATGAGCCCGAGAGCTCGTCGGCCAAGGCGCCAGTGGAGAGGACCGGCACATGAGTTCACTCCGCGACTGGATCAGCGAGAACATTCCGGAAGTCATCCTGGAGGACGCCGCCAGCTGGATGGCCCTGCTCGACTCCGAGCGCTGTCATGCGGTCGACAGGCTCGGTTTTGCCCGCTGGCTGGACGAGGATCCGCGTCATCGCTGGGCGTTCGAGGAACTGTCCGAGGTCTGGGCGAAGCTGCGCATGCTCAACGACCTGAGGCCGGCGCCGGAGCACCCGAAGGTCCGCCGCATGCCGACGGCCCGCCTGCCCGGCGAGCCAGGCCCGGGCCGGGCCGCGCACCGGCCGCGCGCCGATTGGTCCGCGCTGGCGGTCAGCCTGATCGTTGTGCTGGCCGCGATCGTACATGTCCTGACAAAAGCGCCGACCCAGGCCTATACGACCCGCGCAGGCGAGATACAGGAGCTGCGGCTCGCCGACGGGTCGACACTGGAATTGAACGCCCTGACCTCTCTCGAGGTTCGTTATACGGCCCGGCAGCGCGAGGTCAGGCTGTTGCGTGGCGAGGCCGTGTTCCACGTCGCCCAGGAGAGCCGGCCTTTCATCGTCGTGACGGACCGGGGCACCGTCGCAGCCCTGGGCACGTCGTTCGTCGTCGAGACGATGCCCTCCCTGCTGGAGGTCGTTGTCATCGACGGCACCGTGTCGGTGACCTCGTCCGGCAGGGACGCACCACTCGGCGAGTACGATGCCCGGGCGGGCTGGCTCCCCGCCGGCTCCTCGACGCTGCTGGACGCGGGCGAGGCCGTGCGGCTGTCGTCCGAAACCATGCAGGTTGCGGCGACCGCTGGCGGCGACCTGGACCGCATGCTGTCCTGGCGACGCGGCGTCGTGCGCTTCGACGACCAGCCGCTCGGCAGCGTGGTAAACGAAATGCGGCGCTACACGGACTTGAACGTGCATATCGCCGATACGCCCCTCGCGTCCCTGCGCGTCACCGCGGAGATTCCTGCCGACGATCCTGCCGCCTACATCGCGAGCCTCGAGCGCCTGGAGGGGGTCGTCGTCGACCGGGCCGACTCGGCCTGGATAGTCCTCAGGGCCGAAACAGCCAGGTAATTACAAGGTATCGATGTTGCCCCCGGGGCAGCGCGTTGCCTCGCTCGAGCCCTTGATTTATTTGCAAACGAAAATTATGCATACGAACCAAATTACGCCTCCCTTGCCCTGCGCCGGTGGCATTTGTCGATGACGACCAAACCGACATACGACGATGCCTCGCCGAATCCTGCCGGCGAGCGCTACCAGCTGGTGGGGCGGATCCTCGGGCCGCTGGTGTTTGCGCTGATGTTTATCTGCGAGGACTGGCAGGGGGTGATGTCGGAGGAGGCCTGGCGGGTGGCGGGCGTCGGGCTGTGGATGGCGATCTGGTGGGCGACGGAGGCGATCCCGGTGCCGGCGACGGCGTTTTTGCCGCTGGTGGTGTTCGAGCCGCTGGGGATTGCGAGCTTCCGGGACGCGGCGGCGCCGTACGCGAACCCGACGATTTACCTGTTCCTGGGCGGATTCATGCTGGCGCTGGCGCTGGAGCGCTGGAACCTGCACCGGCGGATCGCGCTGGCGATCCTGGAACGGACGGGGACGGACGGTCGGCGGCTGGTGGGCGGGTTCATGCTGGTGTGCGCGATGCTCAGCATGTGGATGACGAACACGTCGACGACGATGATGCTGTTGCCGATCGTGCTGTCGGTGGTCGCGGTGATGCGGGACAACGTGACGGACGCGGACGAGCGTTCGATGCAGAACTTCCAGATCGTGATGTTGCTGGGGATTGCGTACGGGTCGAGCATCGGCGGACTGGCGACGCTGGTGGGGACACCGCCGAACGCGCTGCTGGTGGGTTACATGGCCGACAACTACGGGCTCGAGATCAGCTTCGCCCGCTGGATGGCCGTGGGTATCCCGGTAACCCTGCTGATGTTACCGGTAGCCTGGCTCGTGCTGACCCGGTGGGTGTTTCCCATCCGTATTCCTGCCAGTGCCGCCGTTCGCGACCATCTTCGCGAACTGGCGGACGAGCTGGGCCCGATGTCGATCGCGGAGCGGCGGGTGGCGCTGGTGTTCGGGACCGTGATTGCGTGCTGGATGCTCAGGCTGCCGGTGACGGGCTGGCTGGGGATCGAGGGGATCTCGGACCAGGGGATCGTGATGACGGCGACGGTGTTGCTGTTCATGCTGCCGAGCGGCAGTGCGTCGCAGCCGCAGATCCTGACCTGGCACGATGCGACGCGGCTGCCCTGGGGCGTGCTCGTGCTGTTCGGCGGCGGATTGAGCCTGGCGGCGGCGGTGTCGGACTCGGGGCTGGCGCTGTGGCTCGGCGAGGGCCTCGCACCGCTGAACGCGTTCGGCACCGTGGTGCTGGTCATCGCCGCAGTGACGCTCGTGATTTTCCTGACCGAGCTGACCAGCAACCTCGCGACCACGGCGACCTTCCTTCCGGTCGTCGGGGCGATCGCCGTGCAGGCCGGCGTGCCGCCGATCATGCTGACGGTGCCGATCACCATCGCGGCGAGCTGCGCGTTCATGCTGCCGGTGGCCACCCCGCCGAACGCGATCGTGTTCGCGACCGGCGCGATCAGCATCCCGCAGATGGTCCGGGCCGGCTTCTGGCTGAACTTGATCGGCATCGTGATCGTCTCCATCATCTCGATATTCGTGGCACCCGAATTCCTGCGCTGATTGCGGAGACTGACGATGAACAAGTACCTGCCGGCGCTGGCCGGACTGGCGCTCGCCGCCTGCACGGCCGAGCCACCGCCCGAGCGCTATGCCGTCATACTGGCTGGGGGCACCGTGTACGCCGGGACCGATGCCGCCCCGGCCGTCGCCGACGTCGCGATCGAGGGCGACCGGATCGCCGCGGTCGGCGACCTGTCGAACGCCGAGGCCGGGCTGCGGCTCGATGTCACCGGCCTGGCGGTCGCGCCCGGATTCATAGACATCCACAGCCACGCCTTGCGGGACACGCCGGAGACCAGCGGCCTGTTCCTTTATCCCGATGCCGAGAACCTGATTCGGCAGGGCGTCACGACGGTGATCGGGGGCCCCGACGGCGGCTCGCCGCTGCCGATCGGCGAGTCCCTGGCCATGATCGAGGCGAGCGCGGTAACGGTGAACTTCGCGACCTTCGTGGGGCACGGGTCCATCCGCGAGCTGGTCGTCGGACCCGACGATCGCCCGCCGACAGCGGAGGAGCTGGAGGCGATGAAGGCCGAGGTGGCGAAGGCGATGCAGGAGGGCGCCTACGGGCTGTCGTCCGGGCTCGTTTACGCGCCGGGCAAGTTCGCGACGACCGAGGAAGTCGTCGCACTCGCGAAGGTCGCAGGCGAGCACGGGGGCATCTACATCAGCCACATGCGCGAAGAAGGCCTCGAGCTGCTCGCGAGCGTCGCGGAGACGATCCGCATCGGCGAGGAGGGCGGGCTGCCGACGCAGCTCACGCACCACAAGGTCGTCGGGGCGCCGATGTGGGGCAAGTCCGCGGAGACGCTGGCAATGGTCGATGCCGCGCTGGCGCGTGGTGTCGACGTCAGCATCGACCAGTATCCGTACACCGCGTCGTCGACGAGTCTGGCGATCCTGTTCCCGCGCTGGGCGCTTGACGGCGATCGCGAGACGCGGCTGGCGCGGCTCGCTGATCCGGAGCGGCGCGCGGAGGTCCGCGCGGCTATCGTGCGCAACATCGAGGTGGATCGGGGTGGCAATGACCCCGCGAACATCGTGCTGGCCGACTGCACCTTCGACCGCTCGCTGAACGGCCTGAACCTGTCCGAGGTGCTCGCGCAGCGCGAGACCGAAATCACGTTCGACAACGCCGCCGAGCTGGTCATCACGCTGGTCGAGGCGGGCAACTGCTCGGCGGTCTTTCACGCGATGGAGGAAAACGACGTCGTCCGCATCATGCGCCACCCGAAGACGATGATCGCATCCGACGGCGGCATCGAGGCCCCGTCGGAGCGCGCGCCGCATCCGCGCAACTACGGGACCTTCGCCCGCGTGCTGGGCCGTTACGTGCGCGAGCAGGGCGTCATGCCCTTGCATACGGCGATCTACAAAATGAGCCTGCTGCCGGCGGAGCGCATCGGGCTGTCCGAACGCGGGCGCCTGGAGCCCGGCGCGATCGCCGACATCGCCGTCTTCGATGCGGCCGAGGTCATGGACACCGCGACCTTTGAAAACCCGCACCAGTACGCGCTCGGCATGCGGCACGTGTTCGTCAATGGTGAGCCGGTGCTGCTCAACGCGGAGATGACAGGGGCACGGCCGGGGCGCGTCCTTCGTTCGCAATAGGATTGTCGCGGTTCGCTACCTGCTCCTCGGCGCTGTACTCCAGCAGCAGGCGCATCATCTCCTCGGCGAACACCGGCGTCGTCGCGGCGATCTCGTCCGGCGCGACTTCATCGCCGATTTCGTAGGTATACGCGGGAATCCGGTAACGGTCGAAAAACCAGTTCTTGGTGTTCGCCTGGCCGGACTTCGGCCGCGGCTCGTGGCGGAACTCGAAATCCGGGATCCGGGCCCGGCTCCGCTCGAACCAGGCGCTTGCGAAGTCGATGGGCCAGCTCGTCTCTTCGGGCATCTGCGTGTAGAACAGGCTGTCCCTGGTCGAGTGAAAGTCGAGCATCAGCGCCGGCCGCGCGCCGCTCGCCTCGATGGCCGCAATGAGATCCATCAGGCTGCGGGTTTCGGGCTGCGTGAACGGGCCCCAGTCGCGGTTCAGGTCGATGCCGTTCGCGTTGTGGCGCCAGTGGCCGTTCGCGACGCCGTCGGGGTTCAACAGCGGAACGATGACCAGCCAGTAGCGCCTGCGGAACTGGCGGGCGAGTTCCGTGTCGCCCGTTACCGTGTCGACGAACGCACGCATCGCGAGCGCGCCACTGACCTCGGGCGGATGCTGTCGCCCGAGGAGAAACACCACTTCCGGTTTCTGCCCGGTGAATGCGGCATGCAGGGGGCGGCCCTCGGCGCTGCGGCCAACCAGCCGCGTGGACACGTGCTCGAGCGAGTCGAGCGCATCCAGCCAGTCGGCATAGTAGTCGGCGAGCACCAGCGGCTGGCCGGCAACCCACAGCGCCGGCCCGCTCGGCCGGAGGGACAGGTAGAGCGTCGCGCCGTCCTCGCCGAAGCGCGCCTCGGCCTCGCGTGCGGGACGCCAGTTGCGCCGGTCGCCCGAGAGCTTGGGCCAGTACCGGGCCGGGCCGCCCTCGAAGCGGACGACGGCCTCGACGGGTTCGCTGCCGTTCGCGCTCAGCCGGAAGGCGTACCAGGAGCTGGGATTTATCGGTGGCTCGTTCTCGGGTCGGACCAGTATTTGCACGCGCCGCTCGCCGTCGACGCGGCAGGAATGGATGTTGCCGCCCTCGAAGCGCGCATCGACCAGGATGCTGTCGCCGGCACAGAACGGCTCCGCGGCGGCCACGGGCACCGGCCCGGGCGGTGTCGCGCAGCCGGCCAGCATCGCGAGCAACAGCGCAGTCGCGAGGGAGCTGTGTCGATCGATTATCGTCATGAAAATCATTCCCGTGGCAGGCCCGCAGCCGGCGAGGGCGCTTTGACGCGCGCTCGGCAGGGCCGCCGCTTGCCGTTAAGATACCGGACCCGGGCACCCCGGCGCGAGCGCCCGGCCGGGCATCCGCGATGAAGATACTCCAGGAAAAATTCTATGCACGCGACGACGTCGTCGCGATCAGCCGCGAACTGCTCGGCAAGGTGCTGGTCACGACGATCGACGGGGCAACGACCAGCGCGGTGATCACGGAGACCGAGGCCTATGCCGGGGTCCGCGACCGTGCGAGCCACGCCTACGGCGACCGGCGTACGGCGCGGACCGAGCCGATGTATGCGAAGGGCGGGACGGCCTACGTCTATCTCTGCTACGGCATCCATCACCTGTTCAATGTCGTGACCGGTCGCAGTGGCACGCCACACGCGATCCTGGTACGCGCGGGCAAACCGGTCGAAGGCGTGACTCTCATGCTCGAACGCCGCGGCAGGAAGCGCCCGGACGCCGCATTGCTCGGCGGCCCGGGCTCGCTGGCCCGGGCACTGGGCATAACGACGACGCTGACCGGCACGAGCCTGGTAGACGGGCCGATCCGTATCGAAGATCACGGCATCCGCGTGCCGGCATCGAAGATCTCGGCCGGGCCGCGCGTGGGCGTGGACTACGCCGGCGCAGACGCGCTGTTGCCCTACCGCTTCAGGGTCGATCCGGGAGAGATCCAGTAGGAGCCCGCCCCGCGGGCGACCGTTGCCGGGTTTCGAACCCGATCGACACCACGCCGATGCTGCAGGAGCCCGCCCCGCGGGCGACCGATGCCGGGTTTCGAACCCGATCGACGCCGCGCTGATGCTGTAGGAGCCCGCCCCGCGGGCGACCGATGCCGGGTTTCGAACCCGATCGACGCCGCGCCGATGTTGTAGGAGCCCGCCCCGCGGGCGACCGACGCTTACGGCGCGATCCAGCCGCTGCGAGCCCGAAACCGGCCGTCACGCAACTCACAGACGAAGCCCGCGTCCTGCGCATGATGGTCCGTCGGCGAGAAATCGACCGGCGGCATGATGCCGCCCGAGTCCCAGCCGCGTATCGACTCCATCGCATCCGCGAAGCTCTCGCGCGTCAGCTCCCGCCCGGCGCGTTGCAGGCCCTCGACGACCAGCTTCCCGAACACGTAGCCGTACAGCGAGTAGCGGTTCATCTCGTGCCCGGGATAGTGCTTCGCCATCAGTCGGCGGTATTCGACCACGCCGGGTTCCTCGCTTTCGTTCGGGTCCGGGTAGTGACAGAAACCGAGCGTGCCCTCGGCATGGCCGCCTTCTATATTGAAATACTGCTCGTCCGTCAGCGGACCCGAGGACACGAGCCGCACGTTCCACTTCATCGCGGCCTTGGCTTCGATGACGCGCCGGGCGCCGCTTGGATAGAGCGCGATCAGGATCGCATCCGGGTCGGCTTCGCGCAGCGAAGCCATCTGCGCCGACGCCGTCTCGGCGCCGCGCGGCAGGCCTTGCAGCCCGACGACCTCGTAGCCGAGTTCCTCTGCAAAGACCTGTGCGCGGCTCGCGAAATAGTGGCCGTAGGCATTGCTGGCATACAGCGCAGCGAGTCGCTTCACGCCGATCTCACCGGCGAGATAGCGCAGCATGACCCGGGTCTCGCCCTCGTAGCGCGGGTAGGATGTATAGACGTAGCGGCTGTTATCGACCGTCAGCAGCGCCGTGTGCGGAAACAGGTAAGGCACCTCGTTTTCCATCGCGTAATCGCCGAGCCGCGGCGACACCGGGCCGCCGAAGTTGAACAGGGCGAACACGCCGTCCTCCTCGACGAGGCGGCGCGCGTTGGCCATCTGCTTGTCGGTGTAGTTCTCCTGGTCGCGCGGATAGCTCTTCTCGACGAGCTTGCGTCCGTGTATGCCGCCGGCCTCGTTCACCTCCGCGATGACGAGCCGCATGCCGAGGTTCTCCTCGTCGACCGAGAAGGAGCCCGTGTGACCTTCCATGCCGATCAGGATGGCGTCGTCCGATACGCCCTGAACGAGTAACAGCGAGAGCAGGAGTGCGTTCATGGCAACGATTGTAGTGGATAGTACCGGTACCGGTAAGCGCCAGCCGGACCGAATTTGTCGCCACAGGGCCGCAGCCGTGTGGCAACATCCCGTCTGCCCTGACCCGGAATGACGGAGGACCCCGGTGCGTTCGATCGACCACAGCACAATGCTGGCCTGCATCGCGTCGCTGGCGCTGGTCGCCTGCGAGAAAGAAGCGCCGACGTTTCCGCCGGAAACCGACATACGGATACGGGCAATACACGAGCATTTC
>JAOUIH010000056.1 GCA_029884165.1 Gammaproteobacteria bacterium
ATGAACGAGCCCAAGCCCGCGTCGCTGCTTGACGCGCTGATCCCGGTTGTTTCGCTGGTCCTGATGCTGGCGCTGTCCGTCTTCCTGTTCGGCTCCGATTCGTCCTACGGTCCGAACCAGATCGTGCTCACGCTGGGCGCCGGTATCGCTGCAATCGTCGCGATCCGCAACGGCCACTCCTGGTTCGAGATCCAGGACGCGATCGTCAGCGGCATCAGCACCGCAATGGGTGCCGTTCTGATCCTTTTGTCGGTCGGCGGGCTGATAGGCACCTGGCTGATGGCAGGCACCGTGCCGGCGCTCATTTACTATGGCCTCGAGTTGCTGAATCCGCAGGTCTTTTATGCAGCGGCGTGCCTGATTTGCGCGATCGCCGCGCTTGCGACCGGCAGTTCCTGGACGGTCGCCGGCACGCTCGGCGTGGCCCTGATCGGCGTGTCGATGGGCCTCGGGCTGTCGCCTGCAATCGCCGCCGGAGCGATCATTTCGGGCGCGTATTTCGGCGACAAGATGTCGCCGTTGTCGGATACGACCAATCTCGCGCCGGCCGTCGCGTCGACGGATCTCTTCACGCACATACGCCACATGGTCTGGACGACCGCGCCGTCATTCACGCTGGCGCTGATCCTGTTTGCCATCGTCGGCTACGGGGCCGACACCGGCGCCGGCGCCGGCGCGCTCGAAACGCTCAAGGGAGCGCTCGAGGGCGCGTTCACGATCTCGCCCTGGGCGCTGGTGCCGCTTGTCGTCGTGTTCTTCATGGCCTTCAGGAAAGTGCCGCCGCTGCCGACGATCCTGTTCGGCGCGCTGCTCGGCGGTGTCGTTGCCGTGCTGCTGCAGCCCGCGGTCGTGCTCCGCTTCGCCGATTCGCCCGGCCTGTCGAACGGCCTCGCGATGACGAAGGGCGTGTGGCTGGCACTCGCGAACGGCTACGTGTCGTCGACCGGCGTGGCCGAGGTCGACGAGTTGCTCTCCCGCGGCGGCATGAGCAGCATGCTGGTTACCATCTGGCTGATCCTGGCTGCGATGTCCTTCGGCGCCGTGCTGGAGCACGCGGGCATGCTCGAGCGGCTCATTCGTGCGGCCCTGAAGGCGGCCCGTTCGACCGGCTCGCTGATCACGACCGTCGTGCTGACCTGCATCGGTGTCAACATCATCGCGGCCGACCAGTACATCGCGATCGTCCTGCCCGGCAAGATGTTCAAGGCCGAATTCCAGCGCCGTGACCTGGACGCCCGCAACCTGTCCCGGGTCATCGAGGACTCGGGCACGCTGACCTCGCCGCTCGTACCGTGGAACACCTGCGGCGCCTACATGGCGGCGACGCTGGGGGTCGCGACGCTGGCCTACCTGCCGTTCGCTTTCTTCAACCTGATCAACCCGCTGGTGTCGATCATCTACGGTTACACGGGCTTCACGATCCGGCGGATCGAGCCTGCCGAGCTTCCTGCGAGCACCTGAAGACCGGGTGAAGCGCAACGTTCACTCGCTTCGGCTACGCCAGCACGGACTGTATCCCTCCGGTACCGGCCCAAATCGAGCGCACGACGGCGGCGGGGACGATCGAATAATTCTCGTTGACAAGAACGAAGGAAAGGCGCCTGATTTCCAACGCAGCGTGCGTGAGCGTTGGGGGCAGGCACAGCATAACTTGACATAATTATTCCTGCCGCACGCGCGCTGCGACGTGTCCATCGTGGAATGCTTTTGGGTACCTGGTCCGAGACGGTAACTGCGCGCGGGCGGCGCGTGGCCGCTGTCCCGGAGGAACATGCAGGTACATCCCGGCGGGCACGACTTCACGAACGCAAGTTTCAAAAACGATAAAGCCCGCAGGGAACAGCGACTCGCCGAGCGAGGCACGTGGCGCCCGACGCGTCGACGAGCGACTGAAAGCGCTTTTCATCTTTCCAGGTTTGCCAGGGCGCCACGGGACCGGCCGGTGTTTGTGCGATGTGTGCGAAATCCGGCCGTACTTACAGGTTTGGGGTCAGGGGGAAATCAATGAACGTGAAAAGACCAATTTCTCTTGGTATGGCGGTTGTTTCCGGCTTGTGTGTCCTGCTGGTTTTCGCCCCGGTACGATACAGCGCGAGCCAGACGACCGGCGGCGAAGCTGCCGAACACAGGCAATCGGGTCGTGGCGTAGATGCCGAACTGATCGAGCGCCTGAACCGGAGCGCACGTGGTGCGGTCTCGATCAGCACCAACAAGAGCACGGGAGTCGCTCGGTTCGTGCGAGTCGACAAGGGTGGGGATTTGCATCCAAGCGGCCGGAGCACGGTGCCGCGTGGCAAAGCCATCGGTTTCTTCGACGAATACGGCGGCCTGTTCGGGGTGACGAATGCAACGGAAGAACTCGCCCTGCTGTCGACGACTGCCGACAAGCAAGGCAATACGCATCTTTCATACCAGCAGGTCCACCGGGGCGTGCCGGTCTTTGCTGCAGTTCTCCACGTTCACCTGGATGCCGACAACGACCTGAGCGCCGTGAACGGCGTCTTTGTTCCGGACATCGATCTCGATACCAGCCCGTCCTTCGCCGGCGACCAGGCCTCCGAGCGCGCGATAGCCGAGGTGCTTGCCAATCCTCCGGAGAGCGACCTCACCGGTGCGGTAACGGAGTTGTCCGCCGGCGAGCTGTCGGCGATCGCGCCGAGGCTGTATGTCTATCGGGACGGATTGATACAGGGTGTCGAGGGGCCGAACTACCTCGTCTACGAGGTCGAGGTCACGAATGGCAGCAGCGTGCGCGAGATGGTTTACATCAATGCGCATAACGGCAAGATCGTCAACCGTATCTCCAGGGTGCACGATGCGCTTTACCGTCGCCTGTTCGAACAGAGCACGGCGAACCAGGTCTGGCAGGAAGGCGATGCGTTCCCGGGGATCCTCAACCAGGACCAGCAGAACATCGTCAACGCCTCGGGCGACTCGTATTACCATTTCCTCAACGCTTTCGGTGTGGATTCCTATGACGGCGCCGGCTCCGAAATGCAATCGGTCAACAACGACCCGCGCATCAATTGCCCGAACGCGAACTGGAACGGCATCACGACCAATTACTGCAATGGCGTCACTGCCGACGACGTCGTGGCCCACGAGTGGGGTCACGCCTACACCGACTACACGCACAATCTCATTTACCAGTGGCAGTCGGGCGCTCTGAACGAGTCCTATTCCGACATCTGGGGCGAAGTCGTGGACATGTTGAACGGCGCCGGAACGGATTCGCCCGGCACGATTCGCTCGGATAATGCCTGCTCCGTTTACACGACCCCGGTTCCGCTGCTCACGGTCAACAACCCGGCGTCGATCGCAGGCGACTACGCGGCCGGTGCGGCTTCTTTCGGTCCCCCGCTCTCGAACCCCGGTGTGACCGGGAGCGTCGTCCTCGCGAATGACGGTGTCGGCGTCGGCAGCGATGCGTGTACCGCGCTGATAAACGGGGCATCCGTCAGCGGCCAGGTCGCGCTCGTTGACCGGGGTGCATGCGCGTTCACCATCAAGGTGAAAAATGCGCAGGATGCCGGTGCTACCGGCGTCATCGTCGCCGACAACGTAGTCGGGCCCGTTGCCGGAATGGCCGGTGCCGATCCGACGATCGTCATTCCCTCGCTGCGTGTCACACTCGCCACCGGCAATGCGATCAAGGGCGAGCTCGCGCTCGGCGTCAACGCGACCCTGCACATCATCGGCGGTGCTCCGCCGGAAAACTCCTATCGCTGGCTGATGGGCGAAGACGCGGCGGCATTCGGCAGCGCGATCCGCGACATGTGGAATCCCGTCTGCAAGTCCGACCCCGGCAAGGTGAGCGATGCGCAATACCACTGCGCGACGAGCGACGGCGGCGGTGTCCACACGAACTCCGGCGTTCCCAATCACGGCTTCGCTCTGCTGGTGGATGGCGGTAGCTACAACGGGTACACCATCAGTTCGATAGGGCTCGTGAAAGCGGCGCACCTGTACTGGCGGGCCCAGGCGGTCTACCAGACGCCGACGACCGGTTTCGACGACCATGCGGATGCGTTGCAGGCCTCCTGCCAGGACCTGATCGGCGTGCCGCTGGAGGGGCTCAGCACGACAGGCGTGCCGGCGGGCCCGTCGGGCCAGTCCATTTCGGCCGGCGACTGCGCTGTGGTCGACCTGATGATCGCTGCGGTCGAGTTGCGTACCGATCCGTCGGCGCAGTGCGGCTTTGAGCCGATACTGCAACCGAATGCGCCCGCGCTGTGCACCAACACGAAGAACGCGCCGGTGCTTTACCGCGAGAACTTCGATAACGGGCTGGCCGCCTGGACGCGCACCAACCAGGGCGTGTACAGCGGGTGGCCGGCTCTCGACTGGGAGATCGCGGCGAACCTGCCGGGCGGGCGCAAGGGATCCGGCGCTTACGCGGTCAACCCGAACGCGGGTAATTGCGACGCCGGGGCCGGGGATATCTCAGGGATGATGAGCCTGGAGAGTCCGGTCATCCAGATCCCGGGTGCTGGTACGCTGTCGCCCCACATGGTCACGTTCGAACACTACGTCGCAACGGAATCGGCCTGGGACGGCGGCAACCTGAAGATCAGCATCAACGGGGGGCCGTACGTGCTGGTGCCGGACTCGGCGTACCGGTTCAACCCGTACAATGCAACGCTGCAGCCGGCCGGGGCCGGCAATACCAACCCGCTGTCAGGACAACGTGCATTCAGCGGGACGGATGGCGGCAGCCTGTTCGGCAGCTGGGGACAGTCCCAGGTAGACCTGAGTCTGCTCGGGGTCCAGGCAAACGACACCGTACGCTTGCGGTATGACTTCGGCATGGACGGCTGTACTGGCAACGACGGCTGGTACGTGGACGACATCCGCGTCACCGCCTGCAACGCCAGGAAGGAACAGTAAGCATAGCTTTGCCGCCCGCGGTCGCGCCGGTTACGTATTACCGGCGCGACTGCGGACGCGGGAGGCCGAGGTGCCGGTCTCCCCTCATGGCCGCCGGTGACCGCCGCGCAGGATTCCTCGTCGTGACCCTGCCCGGGCGGGGCTGACCCGGTCCGCCTCTGCGGAACGGCGCCGTGCCGCAGATATCGTTGCGTTGCAGCAACATTGTCGGTATTTCCCCCGGTTGACATTCAAACCCCGACCGTCTATCAATTCGCAATTCAAGCAGTTTTCGTACGATCCGGGTCCGGCCGCCGTTGTAGTCTGGATCCAACAGGGTGGTCCGCGAGCGGACCTTTCTTGCTCTCACCACATCAAAGGTAAAGCGATGATACCCAAGCAGAATCTGCGCAACGGGCTGCTGTTCGGCAGTCTTGCGGCCCTGGGCGTCGCCTCGATCACGGGGCCGGTGCTCGCCCAGGAAGAGGCGATCGAGGAAATCGTCACGACCGGTTCGCGTATCGCGCGTGACCCGAACGTTGGCGCACCGGTCGCCGTGCAATCGGTCACCTCCGAGGACATCCAGCTCTCCGGCGAGATTGACGTCACCGAGGTCGTCAAGACGTTGCCCGCCCTGCTGACGACGACCTCCGGCGAAGGCTCGATCGACGGCACGTTTGCCGGGGACGTCGGCGAGGCTATCCTGCAACTGCGCGGTATGGGCACGGAGCGCACCCTCGTGCTCGTCAACGGGCGCCGCCACGTGGCCGGTGTCGCCGGGTCGCAGGCCGTCGATGTCAACTCGATCCCGTCGGCTCTCGTCGAGCGCGTCGAGGTCCTGACAGGCGGCGCGTCGGCTATCTATGGCGCGGACGCAGTCACAGGCGTCGTCAACTTCATCCTGCGGGACGACTACGAGGGCCTCGAGTTCAATGCGCAGGCCGGCCTGTCGGCCGACGGGGACGGCGGCAAGTACAACCTGAATGGCCTCTGGGGCAAGAATTTCGCCGGCGGCAAGGCCAATTTCACGGTATCGGTCGACTACTCGACCCGCGACAACATCCTGTTCGGCGATCGCGACGAGTTCCGCGACAACGGCTACTCGCGCGGCCAGCCGAATCCCGCGCTCCGGTTCCAGAACGGGGATATCGGGTCCTCGACGCCGAACTTCGCGCAGTACTTCGCGGTTGACAACGGGTTCTTCCCGCGCGGTTTCCGCATCCCGACGGCGGACGACTTCATCGCCGACTACACGGACGCCTTCGGCTCCGCCCCGACGCTGACGGCCGCCGAGTTGGCCCTGATAGACCGGGCCGCGAATGCGCCGACCCGTGCGATCCTGCCGCAGCCGAACTTTTCGATCAGCAACCAGGGCGGCGTCGTCGCGACGGGGGACTTCCTGTACTCGGGACTCGATCTCGATGGCAACGGGACCGAAGACTGCCTCGACTCGTCGGTCGGGTTCAACAGCCTGCTCGAGGACGTCAACAGCTTCGGTATCGCCGGCGGTTGCTGGTTGATCGAGCCGGGCGGCAACGTGCGGCCCTACCGCGACGGCCTGATCGCCGGCGTCTTCAACCAGTTCGGCCCGGACGGCATCGCCGATACCTTCAACCCGGACTACCTGCTGCCTAAGGACGACAAGCTGACGATCAACCTGATGGGCCGATACGACGTGAGCAACAGCATGACGCTGTTCGGCGAGGTGAAGTACAGCGACCAGTCGACCGACTGGGGCGGCCCGCTGAACACGTTTTACGACCTGCTGACGGTCGCGCCGGACAATCCGTACATTCCGCCCGAGCTTCTGGGGCTGGCCCAGGATCGCGGCGGTCTGTTCATCACGCGCGATCCGACCGACCTCGGCCCGAATATCAACACCAACGAGCGCACGGTATTCCGCGTAGTTGCCGGCATCGAGGGCGAGTTCGCAAACGGCTGGAACTACGAGTTTGCGGCCAATCGAGGCGAGTTCGAGCTGAAGACGCTGGACCGCAACCGCGTCATCCAGGATCGCTGGTTCGCCGCGATCGACGTGACGACGGACGCGAGCGGCAATCCGGCCTGCCGTAACAACGTGGACCCGGGCGCCGAGTATCCGACGACGATCTTCGGCATCCCGACCTGGGACTTCGGCTATTTCACCTTCAACCCGGGTGACGGCAGCTGCGTGCCGGCGAACATCCTCGGCGGGCCGGGCTCGATCAGCCAGGCGGCCGTCGACTGGATCACGACGACCACCGTAGACCTCTACGAGATCGAGCAGACCGTGTTCTCGGCGATCTTCGACGGCGAGCTCGGCTTCGGCCTCCCGGCCGGCGACATCGCGTTCGCGGCCGGCGCCGAGTACCGCGACGAAAAGAGCACGTCGACGTTCGACCCGCTGGACCTCGGCGTCCTGCCGGTCACGACGCCGGACGGCAACGCCGGAGATCTCGTCCGCGACCTGGGCTTCTCCCAGAACGCGCTCGTGTTCGACGGGGCGACGCTGGTCAATAACTCGACCGGCAGCTACGACGTCTGGGAGGTTTTCGGCGAGGTCGAGATACCGCTGCTGGACGGCGCGCCGTTCGCGCGGGAACTCCGCCTGAACCTGGCCGGCCGCTACTCGGACTACTCGACGATCGGCGATACGACGACCTGGAACGTCGGCCTGTCCTGGGCGCCGGTGGACGACATCCGCTTCCGCAGCACGGTGTCGCAGGCGGTGCGCGCGCCGAACATCTTCGAGCTGTTCGAGCCGGAGCAGGGCGCGTTCTTCCGCCCGATCGACCCCTGCGACCAGACCGAGCTGGATGCCTTAGCCGAAGCAGGCAACCCGGTAGCGGCGATCCGCGAAGCGAACTGCCGCAGCGGCGCGCCGAGCATCGGCCTGCCGGCCATCCCGGAGGGCTACAACGATCCGTTGTCGGCCCGCTTCTCCGGCGTCGTCAGCGGCAACGCGGACCTGCAGGAAGAAACGGCCGACACGCTGACCGTCGGTTTCGTGCTGCAGCCGCGCTTCCTCGACGGCCTGACGCTGACCGTCGACTACTACGACATCGATATCCAGGACGCGATCGCATCAGTCGGCTCGCAGGATATCGTCGACAATTGCTACGACTCGGAGAACTTCCCGAACCAGTATTGCGACCTGTTCTCGCGAAACTCAGACCCGAGCTCGGCGCAGTTCGGCGGCTTCACGTTCCTGCGCCAGACGCAGGTCAACTTCGGCAAGATCACGACCAAGGGCATCGACTTCTCGGTCAAGTACGGCTGGGACATGGGCGGCAACAGCTTCGAGGCCGGCTTCACGGGCACGAAAGTCGACAACCTGGACTACTACTTCGATGCGGGCGACCCGACGGCCGTCGATCCCGAACTCGGCGAGATCCAGCGCCCCGAGCTGGCCGGCAATTTCCACTTCCAGTGGATGCGTGGCCCGTTCCTGGCCCGTTACCTGGTCCACTACCAGGACGAGCAGGGCCTCGGCGGCGTCGAGATCGACACCGTCGACACGACCTACGGCCCGGCCGGTATTGCCGATTCGTTCACGATCCACGACCTGTCCTTCGGTTACGACTTCAACGACTCGCTGTACTTCTACGGTGGCCTGACCAACCTGACCGACGAGAAGCCGTTCGTCACGGAGCAGGCGTACCCGATCAACCCGCTGGGCCGCTACTTCTTCGTGGGCCTGAACTACAAGATGCAGTAAGCAGGAAAGTCCGGGGGGGAAGACAGCCGGGGCGGAAACGCCCCGGCTTTTTTTTGCCTTCCCCGCAGTCGCCCGTGCCGGGTCAGAACGCGTGCCCTATCGCGACAACGGGTCCGGACGCCGCGCTTTCCGCGTACCAGACGACGCCGTCGCGCACGACGATCTCGACGTCGGCCAGCGCGTCGATGTGCGCCAGCGGGTTGCCGTCGACGACGACGAGGTCGGCCAGCTTGCCCGGCTCGACGGTGCCGAGTTCCTTGAAGCGCCCCAGGATCTCGGCATTCGTCTTCGTTGCCGCGGAGATCACCTGTATCGGCGTCATGCCGCTCTCGACCAGCGCCTTCATCTCGTACCACATCGCCTCGGTGTGGAAGTTCAGCGGGCTCGCGGCGTCGGTGCCGACGCCCATGACCGCCCCGGCATCGATGAACTGGCGTGCCGCGAGCTTCGAATGGCGCGTCTCCGGACCGATGTCGTGGAAGTAGGGCAGGCGATGGAAGTTCTCGAAAGAGTCGATGACTTCCGCGTAGATGTCGGGCGGCATGTCCTTGCGGTGCACGGGGTCGAGCAGGCGCTCGGGAAAAGCGACCGTCGCCGGGTATACCCAGATACGGTGTGCGATTGTCTGCACGACGGGTACGTGATCGTGCGCTATGCGCGCGACGAGATCGTCGGGATACGGCGGGTTGCGTGCCGAGCCGACATGCTGCAGCACGTCGACGCCGGCATCGAGCGCATAGCGGATTGCGTCCGGGTGGTACAGGTGTGCGTGCACCTTTACGCCGAGGCGGTGCGCCTCCGCAACGGCGGCTTTGTAGTCCTCCGGCGTCAGGCCGGCCCAGAGCTTGACGACGTCCGACCCTTGCGCGATCAGCTCGCGAGTCCTTGCTGCCGCCTCGCGCGGGCTGTCTATCATCACCTGGTAGGAATCCGGCACCCCCTCGAGATAGATGCGCGTGATCCAGGGGCCCGAGATCGTCAGCCTCGGCCCGGGTATCTCGCCCCGCTCGATGCGCTCACGCAGGGCCAGGATGTCGAACGGCGTGCCGAGGTCGATCGCGCTGGTGACGCCGGCCCGCAGCATCTGCTTCGCCGCGATGGGCATGACCTCGGCCAGCCTTTCGGTGCCGCGCAGGAAGCGGTAGTAGCGGTCGTAGTCGCCGTGCCCGATCAGGTCGACGTGCACGTGGGCGTCGATGAGCCCCGGCAGGATCGTCTTGCCCCCGATGTCGACAAGCTGCGCACCCGCGGGCACGGGCGTGGAGTGCGCCGGCCCGGCCGCGACGATCCGGCCGTCGTCGACGACGACCACGGCCCGGTGTATCGGCTCTGCCTCGTAACCGTCGAGCAGCATGCCGTTGACGAAGGCGACCGGGCCTTCCGGCCGCAGGTCTTGCTGCGCGGCCGCAGTCGCGCATGCCAGGCAGGCAATCAATGGAAAAATTTGGCGACGCATGGTTTCTCCCCGTTAGGCGCGCAATTGTAGCGGGATTCCGCGACCGCGCAGCGCAGTCCCGACGCGGGTCGAGGCCGCTTTAGACAGGGGCGGGCCGATGCTGCATTATGGCGCGCTCGGATACCCGACTGGAGCCCGGCTCGAACCCCCCGTGAAGCGTCGCTCGATTTGCACCGTCCTCGCTGTTCTTGCGCTTACCCGGATGACTGCCGCCGTCGCGGGCGGCGGCGTCGTGTTGTCCGAGGACACCTGCAAGATCAGGATCGGCTTCTACGAGGCGCACTTCACCGCTTACCAGCCGCAGGCCAGCGGCGACAGGCAGTTCTGCGAGGACCTTCCCGAAACCGGCGAAACCATTTTCGTGCTCGATTACCTGCACCGCAGCCTGAGCGAAGTGCCGGTCGACTTTCGCATCATCCGGAACGTCACCGATAAGGGCAGCTTCGCGCGCCTCGAGGACGTCCAGGCGCTGCCGGACCTCGACGCCGTCACGGTCTTCTACCAGCCGCCGCTCGTCAAGAGCAACGCGACCTTCAGCGTAACAGCGGTCTTTCAGGAAAAGGGCGATTACGTTGGCATCGTGACGGCCGGGCACCCGACCAAGGACACGATCTACACGGCCGTGTTTCCGTTCAGCGTCGGCGCGCGGCGCCTGCCCTGGGGGATCGTCGGTTTCGCGCTGGCGCTACTGCTGGCCGGTCTCTACGTCGTGCGGACGCTGGGTGCCGGTCGCAGGGAGGCTGTTGCATGAGCATCTCGCTGCGGAGGCATGGCCTGTGGATCGGCGCGCTGCTTGTCGCGCTGCTCGCCTATCCGCCGCAGTGGTATCCCTACGGCTTGCGCCTCAAGCTGACGGCGTGGTTCGGCGCCGGCAGCTACCGGCCCCTGCCCGCCTCCGTCGACCCGGGCGCGCTCGAGCCCGAGCCCTTTTGTCCCCCGGACCCCTCCGGCTGGCGGAATGCGCAGCGGATAGACGGCGTCGAGATCGGCGCGTCGGAGCCCTGCGTACCGGACAACCCGTACGCCGTTGCGGCCTTCGTGCGCGGGACCAACAACGTCAGTGCCGATACCCTGATGCGGAGCGGCCTGACCGCGGATGCGGTCGAGAAAGGGCGGGACCTGGATGGCGACGGCGACCCGGACGAGATCCACATCCGGCTGGAGGTCGCCGAGCTGAACGGCAGTTCGCCGGTCGCGCGGGGCGTCGTCACGACCTACGACATTGCGCCGGGCGTGCGTCCCGGCATCTGGGTGTTCGCTCCCAAGTTCGTCGGCATGGCGGTCGAGAATTTCGATACGCAGGAAGCGCGCTACTCGTTGCGGCTGCCGTCTCCCGCCATCCGGATCGAGCAGGGCGACACCGTGCGCATCACGCTCGAAAACAGCCACTACATGCCGCACACGATCCACCTGCACGGTGCGGACCATGGTTTCGTCGACGCCTCGGGCGAGGGTAACGACGGCGTGCCAGTGACGAGCGAAATGCCGGTCATGCCCGGCAAGGCACGAACCTACGAACTGACGCCGCGACAGTCCGGGACGATGTTCTACCACTGTCACGTGCAGGCGCACGTGCACGTGCAGATGGGCCTGCAGGGCCTGTTCGTCATCGAGGAGAACCGGCCGGACAACTGGCTGCAGACGCTGAACGTCGGCGCCGGGCTGGTGCGCGTGCCCTCGCAGGCGAGCCGGGAGTCCTACGACGGGGAATACGACCTGCACTACCTGGACCTCGACCGGCAGCTCGGCGAACGCATCCAGCAGGACAATGATCCGCGGCTGGTAACGCAGTCGATGCATCGCGATTACGACATCACCGACGCGAGCGTCGACTATTTCACGCTGAACGGTCGTTCCTTTCCGTACACGTACCGGGAATCTCTCCTCGTCGCGGACGAAGGAGAGGTCCTCAAGCTGCGGGTCGTCAACGGCGGCAGCAAGGGCATTGCGCTGCATACGCACGGCCACAAGTTCACGGTGACCGACAGGGACGGCGTGGTTCTCCCCGAGGCGGCGCGCGCGCCGCAGGATGTCGTCTGGATCGCGACCGCGCAGCGCGTCGACCTGGCGCTCGGCTTCACGAACGACGGCCTGCACGCGTTCGGGCCGGGAATCTGGCCGTTTCACGATCACCAGAACCAGGGCGTCACGACCGACGGTATCGGCCCCGGCGGCAACATCAGCGCGATCGTCTACCGCGAGTATCTCGGGGAGGACGGCTGGCCCCAGACTCGCGGCGTGCCGCTCGGCCAGTACTTCACGCCGGAGTACTACCGCAAGGAAGTTCCGATCTGGCAGAGCTATGCGCCCGGGCTGTTCTCCGAGCCCGGCACCGATACCCGGCTGCTGGCGCGTGTATTGCTGCTCGCCGTTGCGCTGGGGGTCTTCGGCGCCGCGCTTCTGGGCGCGCTAAGGCTGCGGCCGTGAGGCGAGTCGCCGGTCTGCTGCTGGCACTCGCCTGGCTCGAGGCCGCCACGGCGCGGCAGGCCGTCGACCACTCGGCGCACGAGGGTCACGACGGTATGACCGTCAGCCGGGCAGGCGTCGTGATGAACGAGAACACCGATGTGCTGCCGCGCGGCTGCGATGCCATCAGCCGCGACTACGAGTTCGAGGTAAGGGCCGGCAGCCGCTATGCATCCGAGCCAGGCAAAATTTTCGGCATGAGCGAGTACGAGTGGCGGGTCGAGCCCTGCAGCCGCGTCCGGGTTACGCTGATCAACGAGGATGACGTGCGGCACCAGTGGATGGTGCATGGCCTGCCGAAGTACCTCTACCCCGCCGGTATGTTCCACGTCGAGGCGATGGGCGGCCAGTCGCAGGCGGGCACGTTCATCGCCCCGGCCGAGCATGCCAACTACCTCGTGCATTGCGACATGGCGCAGCACATGGAGAAAGGCATGCGCGGTCAGCTGGTCGTCGGACGGGGCGCGGGCGGCCTGTGGGGCGTCACCGGCGTGACCGACGCGTTTTACCGCGCCGCCTACCTGCCGAAACTGCTGCCGCTGCTGTTCGCGCTGTGTGGGCTTGCCGCATTTTCCGCGGGCCTGTTTCTGCTACGCTTCCGCGAACGGCGGGGCGGTTCCTGACAGGACAGGCGACTTGAGTCCGAACGCGAACGAAGGGCACAGAACCGGCAAGATCGTCAGCGCGGCGGCGGTCATCGTCCTGATCTACGGGATGCAGGCCGCCAAGGTACTGCTCGTGCCGTTCCTGCTCGCCGTCTTCCTGGCGCTGATCTCGGTTCGCCCGATGCTGTGGATGCACAAGCAGCGCGTACCATCGGTGCTGGCCGCGCTGCTCATCGTCGTGCTGATGCTGCTGCTCCTGGTCACGCTCGGCGCAATCGTCGGCAGTTCGATCGCCGAGTTCACGGCCGCCCTGCCGGCCTACCAGGCACGCCTCGACGTCATCATCGACGGTTTTATCCAGGTGCTGGCGCGCTACGTCGACGACGGCGACTCGATCGAGACGCTGGCTGACGTCATCGACCCGGGCTGGGCGATGGGCATGGCCGCCACCCTGCTCAACGGGCTGCGGGACGTCCTGACGAACACGTTCCTGATCATGTTCACGCTGGTGTTCATGCTGCTGGAGATTTCGAGTTTCGAAACCAAGATACGCGCAGCGTTCGGGCGCAGCAGCGACACCTTCGCGAGCGCCCGCGCGTTCCTGACGAACCTCGGCCGCTACCTCGGTATCAAGACGATGATCAGCATGGCGACCGGTCTCGCGGCCGGGCTGTCGACCTGGTGGATCGGCCTCGATTTCCCGCTGCTGTGGGGCATGCTGGCCTTCCTGCTGAATTACGTGCCCACGATAGGCTCGATCATCGCCGCGATCCCGGCCGTGCTGCTGGCGCTGGTCCAGCTCGGGCCGGGCGACGCCGCGCTGACGGCGGCCGCCTTCCTGGTCATCAACGTCCTGTTCGGTAACCTGCTGGAGCCCCGGGTGATGGGTTACGGCGTCGGCCTGTCCCCCCTCGTCGTCTTCATCGGCCTCGTGTTCTGGGGCTGGGTATTCGGCCCGGTCGGCATGCTGCTGTCGGTACCCCTGTCGATGACGCTGAAGCTCGCCCTCGAGAACGACGAGCGGACCCGCTGGCTGGCCATCCTCATCGGCTCGGAGCGCGACGCGGGCCACGAACTCGCGCTGCGCATCGGCCGTTCGGCCGGGCAGCCCCCGGGCGGCGCGGCAAGCGCCTGATTCCGCTGGCAGCCGGCCCCGCGCGGCGGGCCGTTCCGGAAAAAACAACATAATTCAGTCGATTATGTTCGCCCCCTGCTCTCAAAATTCTCTTGACAAGGTTTCCAAAAAATCTTATTTACGCGCCAATAATGGTCGGGCGGGGGAGAGCGTTATGGCCATTGATCCGGAAATGGATGACGACCAGGACTGGGAAGACGAAGACGACTCGGAGCTTGATCTCAATATGAACGACGACGAGGACCTCGACCTGACCGACTTCGAGGATGACGAGGGTCTCGACATGGCGACCGCGGAAGCGGAGGCTCGTGCCAGGACGCCCGTGTGGCGGCTGATCGAAATGTCGAAGGAAAACCGCAGCCTGAAAATACAGCTGGCTGACTTCGAAGACTACGAAATCGACGGCCTCGTCGACGAGTATTCCTACTGAATGACTGACAGATAACAGGTTCCGGATCGCGCCCGCCACCATGGCGGACGGGTCTGCCGGGCGCAGATGTGACGGGGGTCACTGCGCCACGCCGTCTGCGACGCGCAGACTGTCACGGCTAGCCATGATCTGGATTCCATCGTCCGGAAGCCCCGAGCGTCCGGAGTATCTAGAGGGCAGGAAGGTGAGCAAGAAGTTCGACCTGGATGAAATCGATCCGGAAGATCCGACGTTCGAGATGCTGGGGAGCAGGTACTCGCAGCTCGTCGGCAAGGATGCCCGGTTGCACAAGCCGAGGCATCGCGACGACGGCGACGTATCGGGCGGCGGTCAGCAAGACCGCAAGCATCGCAAGCACCACCGCGACCGGCACGAATAAAACGCGGCCCTGATCGGGGGTTCGCATGCAGGGCGGCTGCGCCGGCCGCCCGCGCTTGTGTGCGCAATGCCGGCCGACACCCGCCTTCAGCCGAACCAGGGTGGTTCGTTGCCGGCCTTCCACTTGATGTTGCAGCCGATACTCGGCTTCTGGTCGGCGGGTATTTCCTTCCCGGCGAGCAGGGCCTCGAGTGCTGCCCTCAGGTCCCGGCCGGTCACGGGTAACTCGTTCGACGGCCGACTGTCGTCCAGCCGGCCCCGGTACACGAGCCGCCGCTCCCGGTCGAACAGGAAGAAATCCGGCGTGCATGCCGCCTGGTAGGCCTGCGCGACCGACTGGTCAGCATCGACCAGGTACGGGAACTCGTAGCCCCAGTCGCGGGATTCCTCCTTCATCCGGGCCGGGCTGTCACCCGGATAGGACTCGGCGTCGTTACTGTTGATCGCGTAGATCGCGATGCCGCGCGGCATGTATTCGCGCCCGATGCGCGCCAGCTCCCTCCTTACGTGCTTCACGAAGGGGCAGTGATTGCAGATGAACATGACCAGGTAGCCATGGATGCCGGCGGCATCGGACAGCGAGTGCACCGTCCCGTCGGCATCCGGCAGCGCGAAACCGGGCGCCACGGTACCGAGCGGCAGCATTTCAGAATTGACGGCGACCATGTCCGGAATTGCCGGCTGCGTGCTTCAACCCAGCAGGTCGCGCGACTTCGCGACCGCTGCGACGGCCCGTTCGACGTGGCCGGGCGTATTGTAGTAATGCGGCGACAGGCGCAGGCCGTTGACGCCGGCGAGGATGACGCCGCCGTCGCGCAGGACGTTTTCGAGCAGGGCCCGGCGGTTCTCCTGCGGCGCCGACAGGATGATGACGCTGCTGGTGAAGTTCGGGTTGACGGACGACACGAAGGGCACGTCGGCCTCGAGCAGCCCCTCCCGCAGGAGGTCGGCGATTTCCCTGGAGCGACGCTCGATGCCGGCAGGCGTAATGCCATCGTGGAACGAAACCGTTTCGGCGAGGGCCGCGATCGCGGCGTCGTCGCGCTGCCCGAGCGCTTCGAACTTGCGCGCGCCCGGCACGGCGGGTTCGGCCGTGTCTCCCCAGGGCACGCTGACGACGCCGGGCCAGATGTTCGGTTGCGCCGCTTCCCTGACGAACAGCATGCCGACTTCGCGCGGGCCCATGTACCACTTGTGCGCGCTGCCACTGAAGGAATCGCAGCCGATGTCGGCGAGGTTGACGTCGACGGCTCCCCAGGTCTGTGCGCCGTCGACGTGGATATGCAGCCCCGCGGCCTTGCGGCGCGCGGCCGCGCAGATTTCCGCGGCCGGCAGCCGGAAGCCGGTCACGTTGGAAATGTGCGTGAACGACAGCACCCGGGTGCGCTCTCCTATGCTGCCCGCAACCAGGTCTACCACCTCGTCGATCGACGCTGTGTCGAGCGGGATCGAGAAGTAGCGAACGGTGCAACCGGTACGGCTCGCGCGGACCTCCCAGGCGACGCTGTTCGACGGATGGTTCTGGTCCCACAGGAGGACCTCGTCGCCGGCGTCGAGCGACATGCCCTGGACGAAGATGTTGTTGGCTTCGGAGGTATTGCGGACCACCGCGATTTCCTCGGCCTTTACGCCAAGCTGCCGGGCAATCCCGGCGCGAGCGTCATTCTTGAACGCCTCAATGCGGCGCCGGTTCGGATCGCTCATGTCGACGTCGAGTTCGCCGGCGTAACGGGCGACGGCGCTGCTGATGGCAGACGGCATCGGGCACAGGTTGGCCGCATTCATCGGCACCTTGTCGTCCGCGAACGGGAAAGCGGCGGCCGGTCCTGCGCCCGTAACCTGCGCAATCGCCGCTGAGTAACCGCCGAGTGTGCCGGCGAGCGATGCGCCGCCGAGCGTTTTCAGGAAAGCGCGCCGTTCCATTTTCATGTCGTGTCCCCCACGTTGTGCTGCCCGGAGGCGCACGGGATAATCGCCGCTGGCCGGGTATCTGCGGCCGATGATACCGCCACCGGGACCCGATTAGCGCGGGGCGCGCGCGGATCGTAACAACGCTTGCGCCGGTATCCTGCCGGCGGCTGGAGAGGACATGGATCTATTCGAGGTACCGAAGCCCGCGCTCGATGTTGCCGGCGTGCAGGGCCGGTTCCCGGTGCACCGCATCTACTGCGTCGGCCGCAATTACGCCGCGCACGCCCGCGAGATGGGCAACGATCCGGCGCGCGAACCGCCGTTCTATTTCATGAAGCCTGCCGACGCCGTCGTGCCGGGAGGCGGCCGGGTTACCTACCCACCGCGTACGGCGGACCTGCACCACGAGATCGAACTCGTCGTCGCCATCGGGCGCCGAGGAGCCGACATCCCGGCCGCCACCGCGCTCGAACACGTCTTCGGCTATGCAGTCGGCATCGACCTGACTCGCCGCGACCTGCAGGCCGATGCGAAGCAGCATGGCCGGCCCTGGGACACCGGCAAGAGTTTCGAGCAGGCGGCGCCGGTGAGCCGGATTCATGCGGCTGCCGCCATTGGCCACCCGGGCACTGGCCGCATCTGGCTGACGGTCAACGGGGAACTGCGCCAGGAAGGCGACCTGGCCGACATGATCTGGAACGTCGCCGAGGCGATTGCCGAGCTGTCGACCTACTTCACGCTGGCGCCCGGCGACCTGCTGTTCACGGGCACGCCGGCCGGTGTCGGCGCGGTTGCCCGGGGTGACCGCTTGCACGGCGGCGTCGAGGGCGTGGACGAGATCGAGATCATCCTCGCCTGAGGTCCCCGGCTAGTCCGGGTCGCCTCCGCCGGTCAGGAACGGCATCTCCCGCTGCAGTATGTCCATCAGTTGCTCGACGACGTCCCGCCGGCTGACCTGGACATGCCGCCCATCCGTCCAGCGCAGCAGCCGGTTGGGCGACGCGGCGTCGAACAGGATTTCGGTCTGGCCGGCCGGCGTCCGCTCGTCCTCGCGAGCGCCGACGACCAGGATCGGCCTCGGGGCGACGCGCCGGACATAGCTGGCCGTATCGTAGGCCGGCCCGTAGCCCAGCCAGTTGACGAAGGTGCCGACCGGCCCGGCGACGAAGGCTGGCAGGTGCCGCTCGGCCGTCGCCACCGCCCAGGCCTGGTTGTCCGCCGCGCCGTGCGCAAGGATCAGGCCGCCGACACGGCTGTCCCCGGCCGCCGCGGCGGCGGCGAAGGGCACGCCGAAGCTGACGCCGGCGAGCACGATCCGGTCCGGATCCACCCAGTCCTGGGAGACCAGCCAGTCGAGGGTCAGCCCCACCGCGGCGGGCGTGTCGCGGCAGGCCTGCCGCATCGCCGGCAGGTTCCGGACGAATCCGACGACGCCCTTGAAGTCCCGGGATCCGTCGTAGGGATAGTCGATCGCGACGACCGCCCTGGGGCCCGCTTCCTCGAACAGGTGGACGGCCTCGCCGCCCGTCTCCTGGCCGCCCAGGATCACGAGCACCGGCATGCGCCGGGAAATTGCGCCCCGGCGCAGGACCTGGAAGCTGGCCACCAGCCCCGAGTCGGAACGGACCCGGATGTTCTCCACCTGCAGGCCGTTGGGCCGCGCCTCGATGTCGTGCCCGGTCTCAACCAGCTCGCCATGGCGCGCGCGCCAGTGCGCTTCGAGCGGCTGCGCCGACTCCCAGCGCAGCCAGGCGAGCGCGGCGGCGGCCCCGAGCAGCAGGCAAGCCGACGCGAAAAGTAACGATCGCAGCAGCTTTTGCCGCAGCCCGCTGTTTGTCCTGCCGAAATCCAAGTCGTGTCTCCCGGGCAAGCCATGCCCGATGTCGATTTTCTCATGCCGCTCAGGTACCGTCAGTCGCGGAAAACGCGGAGGCAAACATGACGTTCAACAAGCTTCTTGTCGCAATCCCGGTGTTGCTGGCCCTTGGCGCCTGCTCGCCGGAGAGCGTGCAGCAGGCGGAAAAGGAAGGCGCGGACCTGGTACTGACCAATGGCCGGGTCTACACGCTGCGCTGGGGCGAGCCCGGGCGCGACGGCTCGCTTGCGGGCGACGCGCCGACGGCCGATGGCGGCTGGCAGCCGGATGCCGAGGCGGTCGCCGTCAAGGACGGGGACATCGTCTTCGTCGGCAGCACCGCCGAGGCGTTGCGGATAAAGGGCGAGGCGACCCGGGTCGTCGACCTCGCCGGGGCGACCGTCCTGCCGGGGCTCGTCGATTCCCATACCCACGTATTCGGGCTCGGCGAGGCGCTCGGACGCGTCAACCTCGTCGACGTCGAGACCGAAGAACAAGCCATCCGGCGCGTTGTCGAGCGCGCGGCCGTGACGCCGCCCGGGCAGTGGATCGTCGGTCGCGGCTGGGACGAGGGCGCCTGGGCGAACCGGTACCCGGACAAGGTGTTGCTCAGCGAGGCCGTTCCCGACCACCCGGTCTTCCTGGGCAGCCTGCACGGCTTCGCCGGCTGGGCCAACCAGCGGGCGCTGGACGAGGCCGGGATAACGGCCGACACCGAGGTGCCGGTCGGTGGCGAGGTCCGGCTGGGGCCGGACGGGCAGCCGAACGGCCTGTTCCTGAACCGGGCGGTGCCGCTGGTCGCCGACGCCGTGCCGGCGCCGACGCACGAGGAGCTGATGGAACAGGTACTTACCGGCCTGAACCAGATGGCCGAGGACGGCTACGTCGCGGTGCACGATGCGGGCCTCGATGCCGCGATGATGGCGGCGCTCGAGCAGCTCGAGGCCGAGGGAAGGTTGCCGATCCGGGTCTACGCCATGCTGTCGCTGCGGGACGAGCCGCTGATGCGACGCTGGATCGACAAGGGTCCCGACGGCGATACGGACAGCATGCTGGTCACGCGCACGGTCAAGGCCTATTACGATGGCGCGCTCGGCTCGCGCGGCGCGCGCCTGCTGTACGACTATTCGGACCGGCCGGGACATCGCGGCATCAGCGGCAGCGGCTACGGCTTCGACGAGGCCTTGATGGCGGAGGCCATGAAGAAGGGTTTCCAGGTCGCGATCCACGCGATCGGTGACGCGGGCAACCGCGAATCGATCGACATCCTGCAGCGCGTATTCGAGGAGGCTCCCGAAACGCAACGGAACCGGCACCGCATCGAGCATGCGCAGGTCATCCATCCCGACGACATCCCGCGCCTGGGCCGGCTCGGCATCATCGCGTCGATGGAACCGCCGCATGCGGTGGAGGACAAGACCTGGGCCGAAGAACGGGTCGGGCCCGAGCGCATCAAGGGTGCGTATGCATGGCGCTCGCTGCGAAAAGCCGGCGTCGACCTGACCTTCAACTCGGACAACCCGGGTTCCGATCACAACATCTTCTACGGCCTGCACTCCGCGGTTACGCGCCAGGACAAGAACCTGCAGCCGGAAGGCGGCTGGTACCCGGAAGAGGCGGTAACGGCGGACGAGGCCGTGCGTGGCTACACCAGCTGGTCGGCATATGCGAGCTTCCGTGAGAACGATACCGGCGTCCTGGACGTCGGTCGCTGGGCGGATGTCACGGTGATGGACATCGATCCGTTCGTACTCGCCGAGGAGTCGCCGTCCGGCATCCTGCAAGGCCGAATCTTGATGACTATCGTCGACGGCAAGGTCGTCTACGAACGCTGACGGGTCGCGCCCCGGGCTGTTTTCCGGCCGTCAAAACGCCCGCCCATGCCGGCGCGGCAGCACGAACCGATAGGAGGACCGGTTTTGAAAAAGGAAGACCGCGCGCTTGGCCTGGACGTCGGCATCAGCCGCCGCGATTTCCTGAACGGGGCAAGCCTTGCAATCGGCGGATCGATGCTGCCGGTTTCGCTGACGTCTCCGGCGCGTGCGCAGGAACTGCCCGGCTACTACCCACCGGCTCTGACGGGCATGCGCGGCAGCCATGCGGGCGCGTACGAGGTCGCGCATGCGCTGCGTGACGGCGCAGACTTCGAGGATCCCGAAGAGCGGGACGACATCTACGACCTCGTCGTCGTCGGTGGCGGCATCAGCGGCCTGTCGTCGGCCTATTTCTATCGCAAGCAATACGATCCGGAGGCGCGGATCCTCGTGCTGGATAACCACGACGACTTCGGGGGACACGCGAAGCGCAACGAGTTCTGGCACGACGGGCGCATGCATCTCAGGAACGGCGGGACGCTGAACGTCGAAGCACCGTCGCAGTACAGCACGGTGGCGGCGGGGCTGCTGTGGGAACTCGGCATCGATCGAACGCGCTATTACGAGGGCATCCGGCCCGTGCAGGACCTGTACAAGTCGATGGGACTCAAGGCCGGCGTGTTTTTCGACGAGGACAGCTACGGGCGCAACCACCTGGCCGTCGGTTTTGGCGAAAAGGAGCCGGCGGAATTGTTCGAGGGGGCGCCGCTGTCGGCGAAGGCGCTCGACGATCTCGACCGGCTGTACAAGGGGACGACGGACTGGCTGCCCGGCCTCTCGCCCGGCGAACGGCGCGACCGGCTGACGAAGATTAGCTACCGCGATTATCTGGTCGATACGGTGGGTTGCGAGCCGGAGATCGTGCCGCTGTTCGACGCAGAGGTCGTGGGCCTGTTCGCGGCCGGCGTCGACGCCATACCGGCGAGCTATGCCTACGAGATGGGATTCCCGGGATTCGCCGGGATGGAGATCTCGAAGCTGCCGGAACGCCAGCTGGCCAACGAGCCGGGCGGGCAGCATGGCCGCGAGGACGAGTCCCGGGCCGGCCAAGGCGACCCCGACATGTATTTCCCCGACGGCAATGCGACGATCGCCAGGCTGCTGGTCCGCTCCCTGGTCCCGGCCGCCGTGCCGGGCAGCTCGATGGAAGACGTCGTCACGGCGCGTGTCGATTATGGGCGACTGGACGATCCCGCCAACCGCATTCGAATCCGGCTCAACAGTACCGTGGTAAACGTGCGCCACGAAGCCTCGTCCGAGGTCGCGATAAGCTACGTCGAGGACGGTCGGTCCTGGCGGGTCCGCGCGAGGTCGGTCGTTCTCGCGTGCTGGCACGCCGTGATCCCGCACATCTGCCCCGAACTCCCGGCCGGGCAGAAAGCGGCCCTCGGGGACGGCGTGAAGTCACCGGTCGTCTACACGAGCGTGCTCGTCTCGAACTGGCGCGCATTCGTCGACGCCGGCGTGTCCTAC
>JAOUIH010000175.1 GCA_029884165.1 Gammaproteobacteria bacterium
TTCCAGGTCTGCGGCTGCATTGCCAGCCAGGGCCTGCCGGAACATGTCGCTCTTCAGCTTCACGGCATCGATATAGCGCTCGATGCCGCCATGCTGCTCGCTGCCGGCGATCATCGTTTGCAGCGCCGCCCGCAGCGCATCGGCCGACAGGTCGAGCACCGGGCGCTCGATGTCGTGGGACCGTATCGCGGACAGGTTCGGCATCATTCCGATTCGATCAGGCCGTCTTTCCGAACGTGCCCTGCATGCCGGACAGCACCGCCATCGCCGCCGCATGACCCTGGGCGATCGAATCGTCGATCGTCTCCGGGCCGGTCGCGGCACCGGCAACGTAGACCCCGGCACGCGAAGTCTGGCCCATCGCACCGTAGCGATTGGCGGCTCCGATGTAACCGTGCTGTTCCAGGTCGATACCGAAAATCTTCGCGATGGACGGGTTGTCGACGTTCGGATCCATGCCGATCGCATGCACAACCATGTCGAAGGGAATAGTGATCGGCCGCTTCACCAGGGTGTCCTCGCCCTTGACGATCAGCTTCTGCCCGTCGGACGTCACCTCGGCGATACGTGCCTTGATGTACTTGACCTTGAACTCTTCCTGGCTGCGCCAGTAGTACTTGGTCTCGTACAGCCCGAAGGTGCGGATATCCATGTAATAAATGTAGACGTGGCAGTCCGGCAGCTCTTCGCGAATCTCCATTGCGAGATTCGATGACACAGTGCAGCAGATCTTCGAGCACCACTCGCGGCCGATCTGGCGGTCGCGCGAACCGACACATAGCAGGATCGCGACACGTTGCGGCTTACGGCCGTCAGACGGGCAGCGCACGCCTTTGCCCGAGGAAATCATCTGTTCCACCTGCGTCGTCGTGACGACGTCCTGGAACGTTCCGAAGCCCCACTCCGGCTTATTGACCGAGTCGAAGTGTGTAAAGCCACTACAAAGTACCGCAGCTTCTACGTCTACGTTGTCGCCGTTGGAAAACCGCGCCTGAAAGTCTCCAGGTGCGCCTTCGAATCCGACCACAGTCGTGCCGGTAAGGACAGTCACATTGCTGTCGTCTGCGACCCGCTTGACCATGCCACCGATGGCGTCCTTCGCCCATTCGCCTGACGGGACCAGCTTCGCGTAACCGGACAGTATCGGCGCACCGCCGAGGCGATCTTCCTTCTCTACCAGGATGCTCTGGCGCCCGACGGTGGCCAGGCTGTGCGCGGCCGCCAGGCCGGCGGGCCCGCCGCCCACGATCAGTATCGGTTTGCTCATTTCAGTCGCTCTACGGGTTTGTATCCGGGGCCCGAGGTGATCATCAGCCTCGGGTCATACAGCGTCTCGCCCTTTCCGGCCTCGACATCCTTCAGGTAGGCCTCGAACTCGGCCTTCTTTGCCGGCCAGTCGATCCCCAGCTTTTCCATCAGCGTCTCGGTTGACGACGCGTGCCAGTGGGACTGGACGATCTTGTACGGGTGCGCGCCGCAGACGAGCGCCGCGAACTGGCAGTCGGCCATAACAGGCAGATCGACCGGCTTACCCGCCGCCGCGCCGATCCACTGGTTCTTGTCCAGGGTCGTGATGCAACCGGTGTCGTGGCCGATCATCATGTCCGCCCGCGCCTCTTCCTGCGCGACGCGGATCTTGCGGTCGATCGCAAACGAGCGCGTGAATTCGCGCTCCGAGATGATGTGCCGGAACCCGAAGCCGCAGCAGTCATACCAGGTCGAGTAGTCGATGACCTGTGTGCCGAGTGTCTGGAGGATGCCGGTGGTCACCGCGACCCGGTTGCCTTCGAGGATGTCGTCGTCGTAGATCGCGTCTTCCGGAACCATCTTGTAGACGTGGCAGGCCGGGTGCACGGTCGCACGGATATGGCTGCAGTCGATGACCTGGTGCTTCTTGATCTCGTCGCGCATCACGTGCAGCCACTCGGAGTAGTGCACGACCTCTTCCGGGATCAGCAGCTTGCCGTCGACCAGGCGGCCGAGCTTGCCGAGGATCTTCTTGACGCGCTCTCTCAGCTTGGCGGACTGCAGCAGGTAGCCGCGGACTTCCTTGTAATTGCCGAATGACGTGCCGCAGTGCACGAGCGGGTAGTAATAGCCCTCCGGCAGTCCCTGCGCTTTCGCGGAAACATAGGCCTGGTGGAAGTTCCGCAGGAACACGGCCGCCAGGCTCTCGATGTTGCCGATGCCGGAGCCGTGATAGTTCCACGCCGTGCAGGAAGTCTGGTCGGTTTCGTCCAGGTACTTGATGTCCATCTGGTTCATCAGCCAGAGGAGCGAGGTCGGGTAGCCCGGGATGTTGCCGCACTGGCCGCAGGATTTGTGGTGCCAGAGCTGCGTCGTCGGGATACGCTTGTCCCAGCCGTACAGCGTTTTGACCGTCACCGGCTTGTGTTCGTCCGTCACCCGGTGGACCAGGATCTCGCCTTCTTTCTCGAGCTCCCACATTGTATCGCGCACGTCCTCGACGCGAGCCTTGTTCGTCAGCATGGACCGCCGGTTGACGATCTGGTCGACCCACACCGTTGCAACGCGCGCCTCTTCCTTGCTCAGGTTTGCATCGACCCACTCGGAGCCGTGACCCGTAAAGCGTTCGCCGCCGTTACCGTTACTCGCTGCCATTCGTTTCTCCCAGGAAATACATCAGTCGTCGTCCTGCTCGTCGAGCCAGTCCTGCCAGTCATCGCGCTTCTCGTCCATGATGTCGCTAATCACGTCGAACAGGTTTTCGTCAATCGTTTCCAGGCTGTCGAGCACGCCGGTCTCTTCCCAGATCGTGTATAGCTCGACGGATGTCTTCAGGTTCACTTCCCACGCGGTCTTGGTCGTGTGCAGTGTGGGCATCGGGATCGCCTTGCGCAGCGTCGTCAGCGGAGCATCGACCTTCGAGATATTCGGGCCCCAGTCGGCGAAGCCTTCCGGATTGATCATGTCCGGCGAGAGCTGGTTACCGGTCGAGATCAGCTTCAGCATGACGCGACTGAAGGGACGCAGTACGCTCTTGGCCGACTCCATACCGTGCTTGATCGCCGTTTCCCGCATCAGCATCACGAGGCCGCCCGGCGAATTGCCGAAGGGGCAGCGAGCGGCGCAGGTGTAGCATTGCGCGCAGGACCATATCTTCTCCTGCATCGCGTCGTAGATGCCCTCGAGATTCTCCGTCCAGAGCAACTGGACGATCTCGCGGGGGCTGAAATCGTAGTAGTGCGCCGCCGGGCAGGTTGCCGTGCAGATACCGCAGTTCAGGCAGCCGTTCAGTTCATGGTCGAAACGCAGGTCAGCCTGGATGTCCTGGAAAATCTCCTCGAGCTTCTCCCTGCCGACCGGCGGTGAATCCGATACCGGATCGCCGATGTATTCCTGTATTCGAGAAGTGGAGGAATGTGACATGGTGTCGGGTCCTGGATTAGTACGAGAGAACCTTGCAGTCGCCTTCCATAACCTCTTCGATCAGGTGGGCGCCACCGATGATGCCGGCGCATTCCGGTATCAGGTCTTCCGGCGTCATGTCGAACAGGTCGAGGTTGGGCGAGCAGCAATAGAATTTGACGCCTGCTTCGTGCGCGTCCTGGATGAAGCTGTATACGGACTTGGGCGAGCCTTCCTTGACGAACAGCTTCTCCGCGACGCCCTTCTTCATGAGGCGGCCGGAAGTCGCCGTGCAGATGACGTCGACCTCGTAGTCCATCGCGGCGGCGACCGTTGCCTGGAATATCGGCGCCCCGAGTTCCTCGCCGTTGCGAGGGTCGGTGTTCGCCATGACGATGATCAGTTTGTCTGCCATAAATGTCTTCCGTTTCGGGAGGGCCATTGTGCGGAAGACGACCACGGCGGGTCGTCTAACAGTTAATTAGCATATACTAAACTACTTGTTTGTCCAGACCGGCAGCCGCCCTCGGCGCCGACATCAACGATGTGCACTGCACAAGCCCCGTCATAGTCGGGACGAGCTCGTCCTCGAGCTTGCGCTGCAGGCCCCGGAGTCTCTCGAGTTCCGTGGCCGCGTTGCCTGGCACTTCCTCGAACTCCATGATCAGGTCCTCGACCATCCCGACTTTAATCCCGGGATTACCGCAAAAACCATACGCATTAACGCCGATTCGGAATACCGCCGGCCTGCCGTCGGCGTCGATGGCGAGTATCTCGGCATCGGCCGGCGGCACCGGCCGGTCGCGCATGTAAACGACCTGTGTGAAGGTCTCGGGCAGGTAGCCGTTCAATGCATCGTCCCGGATCCGCGTCACGTCCCGGCACTCGAACGTGAGCGGCGCCGCCTCGACGCTGCCGCCGGCCGCCAGCGAGAGGATCTGGGCCCCGAGGCCGAAACCGATGACCGGCGTACCCTCGTCGAGGCGCGCACGGACCAGTTCGATTTCCGGGGCGAGGGTCGGCAGGTCGCGTTCGCCGGCCGAGCCCCACGGCCCGCCACCCAGCAGGATCATCCCGTCCGCCGGCAACTCTTGCGCCGGCAGCTTGCGGCCGCCCGCAAACGGCCGGAAATACTGGAAGCGGATACGCCGTCCCTCGAGATGGTCCTCGACGAGGCCCAGGTACTCGCCGGAGGTGTGCTGGATTACAGCGACGACATTCATCGGGGCGCCGGACCGCGAGGCGAGCGCAAAGGCGTCATTGCCACACTCAGCCAATTGCCTCTCCCTGTCCGAGCGCACTCGCGATCGAGGCCCTGAAGTCGCCCGGCGTGACGCTCAGCGTATCGATGGCGCTGTCGCGGAAAAATTCATCGATCGCCACACCGATCTCGTCGACGCTTACACCGTGGAGGTGCGCCTCGAGGTCGAACACCACCCGCGGCGGCGTCACGAAGAAATCGCCGCTTATCAAAACGCGCTGCAGCGTGCCGCGGGTGCCGCCCTCGAGTTTAACGAAGGCATCGATCGTGCCGCCGGGGCCCGTATGACTACCTGTGAGCACCTCGCCACCCGCGGCCGGATCATCGATCTCGGCAACGAATTCGTCGGTACCGATCTCCTCGTCGAAATAGCGACGCGCAAGAGACTCCTCGCTTTCTGTAATCTCGCCGGGCGCCGCTTCGATGCCCAGCCCGCACTCGAAGCCTCGGACCAGTGCCGCCTTGACAGTTTCCAGGTCCGGCAACCCGTCACCCAGCAGTTCCTTGAGCGTGACGACGCGCTGCGCGGCGGAGTCCAGATTGCGTTTGGCGAGCTTGCTCTCCGGAACGCGGAGTGCGCGCGCCATGCGCGCTGCGTCGAGGTCCACCAGCACTGTTCCCTGGTAGATCAGAACGTCGCCGTCGTAGAAGCCGCCGGTGCCGCTGATCTTGCGGCCTCCCACCTCGATGTCGTTGCGCGGGCGGAACTTCGCATCGACCCCCAGCTCGCCGAGTCCGGCCGCCGCCGCTTCGCAGATCGCACGCGCA
>JAOUIH010000176.1 GCA_029884165.1 Gammaproteobacteria bacterium
TTACGGTCACTGCGACCTGAGCTGCCCGGAGCGGTTATGAAGAAGCTGACGTCCTTCGACTCGCTGATCACGATCGCCCACTACCGGAACCTGCTGGAGAGCGAAGGTATCCCGGCCTTCGTCCGCAATGAGCACCTGGCCGGAATACTCGGCGAGATCCCGTTCCAGGAAGTGTGGCCGGAACTCTGGGTACGTAACGACCTCGACTACGACCGCGCGCTCGAACTGATCGACGCAGCCCGGATCGAAACCGAGAGCCCGCCGGACGCGTGGCGTTGCAAAGCCTGCGGCGCTGACAACGAGCGCCAGTTCGGCGCCTGCTGGTCCTGCGGCGAAGCTGCGTAGGAGCCCGCCCGCGGGCGCGGTGCCCGCGAAAGGCGATGCTGGAGCGGCAGTGCAGGATCCAGGGCCTGGGGGGTCCTTTCTTGGCGATATCGCCAAGAAAGGACCCCCCAGGCCCTGGATCCGTCGGCATTCTGGGCCCGTCAGTTGTGGAGAGCGCCGCAAAGGGTTATTGGGCGGGACAGGCCTGGCAGCCAGTTCGCGACAACGTCGCGGTCAGGGCATGCCGCGCGACAGCAGGCGCGTGCCGGCGATCTCGCTGCGCAATATCGCGGAGACCTTCTCGGGCTGCATCGGGCGGCTGATCAGGAAGCCCTGCGCGAGGTCGCAGTTGCAGCTCCTGAGGAATTCGAGCTGGGTGATCGTCTCGACGCCTTCGGCGGCTACCTCGATGTCGAGGCCGCGGGCCATGGCGATCGCCGCGCGCACGATGCGGCGGTGGCTGTCGTTGCTCTCGACGTCCTGTATCAGCGACTGGTCGAGCACGAAGCTGTCGATGACGCCCGTGTCGAGCGCGTTGAACGAGATCTCGTGCGTGCCAAAGTGATCGAGTGACAGGCGCACGCCGAGGCGGCGCAGGCCGTGCAGCGTCTCGAGCTCGGCCGAACGCTGTCGCACGATGACGCCGTCGCGTATCTCGAACTCGATGCAGCCGGGATCGAGCATCGTGTCCGACAGCGACTTCGCGACCGCGTCTACGATTCGGCCGTGCCGCAGCTGCTGCGGGGAGATATTGATTGCCATCGACAGGTCGGGCAGCTCGAACTGGTGCTGCCAGGTCGCGAGCTGGCGGCAGGCCGTGTTGATGATCCATTCGCCCGCGGAGTGAATCAGGCCGCTCGTTTCGAGGATGCCGAGGAATCGCGCCGGGGGCAGCAGCCCGTAGCGCGGGTGTTGCCAGCGCAGCAGCGCCTCGAGGCCGATCAGCCGCCCGGTGCTGACGTCGATCCGCGGCTGGTAGTGCAGGGCGAACTCCTTTCGTACCAGCGCGTGCCGGAGGCCGAGCTCCAGCTCCTCGCGCTGCTCGAGCTTCGCATTCAGCGTGCTCGAGTAGAACTGGAAGCGGCCGCCGCCGCGCTTTTTCGCCTGGTACATCGCGAGGTCCGCCGCCTTGATCAGGCGCTCGGCCGTTTCGCCGCAGTCCGGGTACACGGCGATGCCGATGCTGGGCGTCGCATACACCTCGCTGCCGCGCACGTCGTACTTTTCCGATAGGGTCAGCACCAGTTTCTGGGCGACCGCTGCGACATTCGCCTCTTCGCCGAAGTCCTCGAGCAGCACGACGAACTCGTCGCCGCCCCAGCGGCCGCTGAAATCTCCGATTCGCAGGTTTGACGTCAGCCGCCGCGACACCTGCCGCAGCAGCTCGTCGCCGCTGTCGTGGCCGAGCGTGTCGTTGACCGACTTGAAGCGATCGAGGTCGACAAACAGCACGGCGAGCGCACGGCCGGAGCGCTGCGCCCGGCCGGCCGCCTTCTCGAGCTGCGTGATGAACAGGCGCCGGTTGGCGAGCCCGGTCATCTCGTCGAATTGCGCGCGTTTCTCGAGTTCCACCGTCCGCTGCATCAAAGAGGTCACGTCGCGGAACGTGACGACGCCGCCGATCAGCTCGCCGGCCGCGTCGTAAAGTCCCTGGCCGTTCAGGCTCAGGATCGCATTGTCCCCGTCGGCCGGCGCGTAGCTCGCGAGCTGGTTGCCGAACTTTTGTCCGCGGCGCGCCTTGACGAGCGGCAGCTCGTCCTCTCCGATCGGCGTTCGTCCATCGGTTGCGAACGAGCAGAAGGACTGCCCCCATTCCGGGCCCGGCCACTGCCTTCCGGACAGGGCCAGGATGGAGCGGGCCGCGGGATTGATGTCGAGCACGTGGCCGGCCCGGTCGACGACGATCACGCCGTCGTTGATGCTGTTCAGTATCGAGAGCACCGTGCTGTCGGCTTCGGACAGCGTCACCAGCAGCCGGTGGCGCTGGATGGCGTGTTCGAAGACCGCTTCGAGTTCGTCCGCGTTCGTATCGTCGACGCACAGATAATGCTGCGCGCCCGCACGTACAGCGGCGATGCCGCGATGTTCCTGGTCATGACGCGTCAGCGCGATCAGCGGGTAATGCTGCAGCGACTGGATGAAGGTCTTGAGCGTATGTCCGGACTGCGTGATACCGGGCCCGGCCTCGAACAGCACCAGTTCGATGTTCGCGGCGTCGTGGGCGGGGACGCGCAGCGTTTCCGAGCGGCTGAAGCGGGAGCAGGCCTTCGAGGCTTTCAGTGCTTCGATGTAGTCGGCGGCAAAATCGCTGCGGCCGAGATACAGGATGGAATGGCCCCCCATTTGGCTCCCTTGTGCCTCCGTGGGCTTTCGGTCCCCGCATCGCTGCGGGGCCGACAGACGCGTAACCTGGCTTGTTGTTGTTCAATAGGGCGCAATTGACGCGACGCCAGTTGCAGCCCGACGCATAATACCAGAAATATGACAAAACCCATTCTGGAATCAATAATTTGCCCCCCCGACGGCGGCGCAAAATAAACCAAAGCCCGGGGTCGCGCATCCAAGAGACAAAGCATGCGGAGATCAGTGAATTGGAAGCGCTCATGGCCATTGCCGCCCCACCGGCCCGAGGCGACGGATCAGCGATGACCCACGCAGTTGTAAACGAGGAAGAACTGCTGATCAGGCGGGCACAAAAGGCCGACCAGCGGGCCTTCGAGCAGCTGTACCGGCGCTACGTCGGCAAGGTCTACGGCCTCTGCCTCAGGATGACCTGCAACCCGGCCGAGGCGGAAGACTGTGCCCAGGAGGCATTCATCCAGGCCTGGACGAAGCTCGGAAATTTTCGCGGCGACAGCGGTTTCGGAACCTGGATACACAAGGTCGCGGTCAACGCAGTGCTCGGCCGGATGCGCAAGTCGCGGCGCGAACAGGACCGGATACGGGCGGTGGCCGAGGACATGGATGGACCACCGTCGGTCGGCGACAGCGGCGGGATGCGGGATCTCGAGCAGGCGATGAACGAACTGCCGAGCGGAGCAAGGCACGTCTTTGTGCTGACGACCGTCTACGGCTACAGCCACGAGGAAGCCGGCGACATGCTCGGCATCGCCGTCGGCACGAGCAAGGCACAGCTACATCGCGCCAAGCGTTTGCTGGCGCAACAACTAGGCACCGCGGGTGCAGCGTGAACGACATGAATGACCGATTCGATGACGAACTCCTGGCAAAGGCGAGGAACCTCGCGACCGAGGTGCAGCCCGGCCGGGACCTGTGGCCGGACATCGCGGCCGCGATAAGCGAGCCGGCCGGGCGGCCGAGGTTGTTCGGCCTGACCAACGTGCTGACCCAGGCGGCGGCAGTGCTGGTACTGGTCGGCGGCTCGTCGGGCCTGACCTACCTGGCCGTGAGCGGCGACCGGGCCGGCGTCTCCCCTGTCGCCACGACTCAGGGCCTCGAGGTGGAGACGGTTGCCGCCAACTTCGGCACCCAGTACAGCCTCGGGCCGGACTTCGTCGACGCGCGACGCGACCTGGAGGCACGGCTGGGCGACGAGCTGACGCGGCTGTCGCCGGAAGCCAGAGCGGACGTGCTGAAGAACCTGGCAGCGATCCGGTCGGCCATACGCGAGATCAATACCGCGCTGGCACAGGAGCCCGACAACGCATTGCTGCAGGACCTGTTGCTGTCGAGCTACCGCAAGGAGCTCGAGCTGATGCAGAGCGTCAACGGGCTGGCCGGCAATTCAATGTACCGAGAGGACATCTGAGCAGGGCAGATGCCTGCTCGCAGAGAGACGAACATGAATGTAATGACGAAAGCACTGTTACTGGTACCGGCGGGACTGCTGCTTGCAGCCGACCTGAGGGCGGAGCGCGTCGAGCGCACGGTCGACGCGAGCCCCGACGGCCAGGTGTCGATTTCCAACACGGCCGGGTCGATCGAGGTATCCGGCTGGTCGCGCAACCAGGTCGAGGTCACCGGCGAACTCGGTGCCGACGTGGACGAGCTGATCGTCGAGCGCAGCGGCAGCGAAGTGATCGTGAAGGTGAGGGTACCTCGCCACGGCTCGCGTGCAATCTCGACGGATCTCCGGATCCGCGTGCCCGAGAAAAGTTCGATCGAGGTGATCGGTGTCAGCGCCGATATCGACGTCACCGACGTCCAGGGCGGGCAGCGCCTGCAGAGCGTGAGCGGCGACGTGACGACCGAGGTATTTGCGGCCGACCTGACCGCGGAGTCGGTCAGCGGCGACGTCGAGGTCGAGGGCGACAACCAGCCGACTCACACGCAGCTGAGTTCGGTCAGCGGGGACGTGGATGTGCACCGGCTGGCCGGCGAGATCGACGCGACCAGCGTGAGCGGCAGCGTGTCGATCGTCGACGGGAAGTACGAACGTGTACAGGCCAACGCGGTCAACGGCGACGTCGTGTTCCGCTCCGAGCTGCTGGATGGCGGCCGCCTCGACATCGAGACGATCAACGGTGGCGTCGACGTGCGATTCAAGGGGAAGATCTCGGCACGCTTCGACATCGAAACCTTCAACGGCGGCATCCGCAACTGCTTCGGGCCGAAGCCGGTCCGCACGAGCGAGTACACGCCGGGCCGGGAACTCAAGTTCACCGAGGGCGACGGCGCGTCGAGGGTCCGGATCAGCACGCTGAACGGCGGACTGAGTCTCTGCAAGGAGTGATGCCTCGCCCGCAGGGCGCGCTCCTGCGAATGCCGCCCGATATTGCGCCGCCTTCTGCAGGAGCCCGCCCCGCGGGCGACCAATGCCGGGTCCGGACATCGCTCGCAGGCAATTCGCGCTCCTGCAGATATCCCTGACACCGCGCGGGTTGAGGCGACTGCTGCCCGGCCCGAAGCGCCGCTCGCCCCCGCGTTTCTGCGGCAAAAAAGCAACACCAAATGTGAACCAGACACCCCGCCGGCTGTCTGTCGGATTTGCTATCCTGCGCATCTCTTCGTACGGGCAACTACGATGGCAAAACTCGTAAAGATTCTCGCGATTTTCGTGGGCGCGGTCGTTGGCCTCGGCGTGCTGGCCGCCAT
>JAOUIH010000177.1 GCA_029884165.1 Gammaproteobacteria bacterium
CCGCCGTGACGACGGCGATCCAGGTAAGCAAGAGAGGCGAGTGGCGGCGCGGTGCCGTGCTGAGCGCCGGTCTTCATCATGCGTCGGATGGCGCGCACGGTGCGCGGGCAACGGCACTTTACGACCTCCATGTCGCGCGGGACTTCGGCCCGAGCCTGCACCGCCACGAACTGGGTGTCGACCTGACCCGCGTGGATGCCGTGCTGGCTGACACAGCGGGCGCAGAGCCCGCCAGCCGGCGCCTGGTGGCATTCGACGACACGGATAGCGGCAGGAGCGCCGGGCAGACGAGCGGCCTGTCACTGGCCCAGGGCAACCTGTACGAGCTCTTCAACGCCCGCTGGCTCGAGCTGTCGCAGCTCGGCAGGCAGCTGTTTCGACCCTGGATTTAACCTAATAACCCGATTCGGTCCGAATCCGGGTCTTAATCTCGAATTCCGCTGTCGCTGACGGCGGGCCCGTTCGGTTTCGGGTGCCGCGAGCCACGATTCCAGTTGCCTGTTCCGCTGCGGCGGAGTACGGTGCGTCGAGAACAATTAAAAAAAGTCGTTGCCATTCCGCGGGCCGCCCCGGGCGCTCGCCATAAGACCACATAACCGAAGGGGGGAGAATGGCGCACACGGGCGACCGCCCGGGTGGTGACGCGAGCGAGGCGAGCGCGTCCGGCCCGGCTGATACCGGCATCTGGAGCCGACTGAAGAGCGCGGAAACCGCGTCCGCGTTCGCGTCGCTGTGGCTCGAGATTCAGAGCGAGCTTGTCGACGGCATGCGGGCCGGCGTCGTCGTCCTGGGACCCAAGGGGCGCGGACCATTCGCGCCGGTCGCTGTTTGGCCCGAGGGCATGGGCGGAAGCCGCGCGCTCGCCGAAGTCGTTGAGCAGGCCATTCGGGAGCGCCGGCAGGTTGCGCGTGCCGGGAAGGCCACGACGGTCGACCAGTCCGGCATACACCAGTTCATCGCGGTGCCGGTCGTCGTCAATGACAACCTGTACGGCGGCGTCGCGTTCGAGATTGGTGGCGACACGAGCCGGGGCGCCGCGGCCATGACCGCACAGCTCGAGTGGAGCGTCGCCTGGCTGGAGTCCTTCATCCGACGCCATTGGACGCCGCCCGGCGACCGCCTGGTGACCGTGCTCGAGACGGTCGCAACGACGGTGCATCACCAGCGCTTCCAGGAAGCGGTCACCGCGGTAGCCACCGAACTCGCCGGCCGACGCGGTGCGGAGCGCGTATCGATCGGGTTTCTCAAGGGCAAGCATGCCGAGGTAAGAGGCGTGTCCCACAGCGCCACCTTCGGCAAGAAGGCGAACCTGATCCGGGCCATCGAAGCGACGATGGACGAGGCCCTCGACCAGCAGGCGACCGTCCGCTTTCCGGCACCCGAGGACGGCCCGCTGCAGGTAACCCGGGCCCATGCCGAGTTGCACGAGAGTCACGGCAAGGCCGAGATCTGCACCGTACCGTTTGCCGCGAGCGACGAGCTGCTCGGAGCCATCACCCTCGAGATGCCCGGCGGAAAGCCGCTGGACGAAAAGATGGTCCGGCTCTGCGAGCACGCGGCCTCCCTGCTGGGGCCCATCCTCGACGTGAAGCGACGGGAAGACCGCTGGCTTGTGCGCAAGGCAATCGACAGCGCCCGGGATCACGTCCGGCGTCTGGTCGGTCCGCGTAACGTCGGGCTCAAGCTGACGGTCGGCACTGCCGTGTTCCTGCTGCTGTTCTTCGCCCTCGTCGACGGCGATTACCGGGTGACGGCGGATGCGCGCCTGGAAGGCACCGTGCAGCGCGTGCTGGCGGCGCCGATGGCCGGTTACATTGCGAGCGCGGACGTACGCGCGGGCGATACCGTCACGGCGGGGCAGGTCATGGCCTCGCTCGACGATCGCGACCTGCGGCTGGAGCGGCTCAAGTGGGTGAGCCAGCGGTCGCAACGGCAACGCGAACAGAGCGAGGCGCTGGCGAATCGCGACCGCGCCCAGGCCGGTATCCTGGACGCGCAGATCGAGCAGGCCGAGGCGCAGATCGCGCTGCTCGACGAACAGCTGAAGCGGATTGCCGTCACGGCGCCCTTCGACGGGATCGTCGTCGCCGGCGACCTGAGCCAGTCGATGGGTGCGCCGGTCGAGCGGGGTGACATCCTGTTCGAGATCGCACCGCTCGACTCCTACCGTGTGATCCTCGAGGTGGACGAGCGAGACATCGGCGAAGTGCTCGCCGCGCAAACCGGCTCGCTGGCGTTGACCGGCATGCCCGACGAGGCGCTGGACATCCGTATCGACAAGATCACGCCAATCTCTACCGCCGCCGAGGGCCGCAATTACTTCCGGGTCGAAGCCAGCCTGGCCGGCGACGCCCCGATCATCCTCCGACCCGGCATGGAAGGCGTAGGCAAGGTCGACATCGGCGAACGCAAGCTGATCTGGATCTGGACACACAAGATCACGTACTGGCTGCGCATGTTTGCCTGGTCCTGGTGGCCCTGAGTCTCGCGGCCGTATGGCGGAGTCCCTGTTCAGCCCATCCTGGTATCGCGTCGCGGAACTGAAACCGCGGCTGCGCAAGCATGCGGAACTGCACCGGCACGACTATCGCGGCAAGGTTTGGTACCTGTTGCAGGACCATGCGAGCGGCCGTTCGCACCGCTTCACACCGGCGGCCCATAAATTTATCGGCCTGATGGATGGCGAGCGCAGGGTCCAGGAGCTCTGGGACGTCCTGAACGAGCAGGGCGGCGATGCGGCGCCTACGCAGGACGAAGTCATACGGCTTCTGGGGCAACTGCATGCGGCCGACATGCTGATCTGCGACGTCACGCCGGACAGCCGCGAGCTGCTGCGGCGCAATCGCCGTTTCGAGCTGATGAAATACAAGCAGCGCTTCTGGACGCCACTGGCGGTCCGGTTTCCGCTGTGGGACCCGGATCGCTTCCTCGCCCGGACGTTGCCGTACGTTCGCTTCCTGTTCACGAAATACGGGGCGCTCGTGTGGCTCCTGACGGTGGGCATGGCGGCCGTGCTCGCCGCCGCGAACTGGTCGGAGCTGACGGACAACATCGTCGACCGGGCGCTGGCCCCGCAGAACCTGCTCCTCCTGTGGCTCGTCTACCCCGTCGTCAAGGCGGTGCACGAGCTGTTCCACGGTTATGCGACAAAGGTGTCCGGGGGAGAGGTGCACGAGATCGGCATCATGCTGCTCGTACTGGTGCCGGTTCCCTACGTCGATGCGTCCTCTGCCTGGGGTTTCCGCGACAAGCACCGCCGCATGCTGGTCGGGGGCATCGGCATCATGGCCGAGCTCTTCATGGGCGCAGTGGCCCTGTTCGTCTGGCTCACCGTCGAACCGGGCACGGTGCACACGGTCGCCTACAACGTCATGCTGATCAGCGGCGTTTCGACGCTGCTGTTCAATGGCAATCCGCTGCTGCGCTTCGACGGCTATTACGTGCTGGCCGACGGGCTCGAGATCCCGAACCTCGGCAACCGGTCGACCGCCTATCTCGGTTACCTGTTCCAGAAGTACCTGTTCGGCTCGAAGGACGCTGAGTCTCCCGCCGACACACCCGGCGAGGCGCGCTGGTTCGCGATTTACGGCATCGCCGCCTTCATCTATCGCCTGTTCATCATGACGGTGATCGTGCTTTACATCGGCAGCCGGTTTTTCGCCATCGGCGTATTGCTGGCGATCTGGGCCATCGTCACGCAGATCGCGATCCCGGTCGGCAAGACGATCCGGTTTCTCCTGTCGAGTCCCAAGCTGCGGAAGAACAGGCGCCGTGCGCTGACGGCATCCGCGTGCATGGCGCTGGGATTCCTCGTCTTCCTGTTCGCGCTCCCCTTGCCGCTGTGGACCCGAACCCAGGGCGTCGTCTGGCCGCCGGAGCAGTCACAGCTACGCGCCGGCGCGGACGGGTTCATCGACAGCGTGCTCGTCGCCGACGGCCAGAGAGTCGAGCCGGGCGCAGTACTGGTCTCCTCGACCGATCCGTTCCTGGAGGCGCGCGTTGACCTGCTCGAATCGCACCAGCGCGAGCTGGAACTGCAGCTGACGCAGGCCCAGACCATTGATCGTGTGCAGGTCGCGTTGCTGCGGGAAGAGCTGAATGCGGTTTCCGGCGACCTCGCGCGGGCGCGAGAACAGGCCGATGCGCTGACGATGAAGAGCACGCGCAGCGGCATGCTGATCGTGCCGCAGCGGCAGGACCTGCCCGGGCGCTACGTGCGCAAGGGGCAGGTCATCGCGTACGTCGTCGATCCCTCGGATCACCTGACGGTGCGGGCCGCCGTGGCGCAGGCCGACATCGGGCTGCTGCGGGACCAGATCCGTCGAGTCAACGTGCTGGAGACGGGCTGGGGCGGCGGCAGCTACGAGGCTGAGCTCAAGCGCGCGGTGCCGGGAGGAAGCCAGCAGTTACCCACGGCCGCGCTCGGCACGGCCGGTGGGGGCGAGCTGCCCGTCGATCCGAGGGATCCGGACGGTGTCGCTACGCTCGAGTACGTGTTCGAGTTCGAACTGGCGCTGCCGCCAGAAGCCCCCACCGATTTCCTCGGCAACCGTGTCTACGTCCGTTTCGATCACGGCTACGAGCCCCTGGGCCTGCAGCTGTATCGCTCGATTCGGCAGCTCCTGTTGCGCCAGTTCAGTGTCTAGTTCGGTCCTCCATCGTCCCGGCATCCTCGCGGGTGTCTACCCGCAGCGCGAAGAACTTCGGGCGGGCTGGCTGGAAAAGACTGCAGCGGCGGCAACCGGCAAGCTGCGCCAGTACGCGCTCGGCCGAAACCCGAGTTACATGAAGTTCGTTGCCAGGGTCGAGGCAGCCGCCGGGGGACTCGACACGCTCAACGACACCGCGCTGCTCGAGAGGGCGATCGAGCTGCGCCGAAACCTCTATGCGCATGGCTTGCGCGACGACCTGGTTGCGAGTTCCTTTGCCTACGTGCGCGAGTTTGCAACGCGCCGTCTCGGAATCCGGCACTACGACGTTCAGCTGTACGGCGGCTGGGTAATGCTGCAGGGCATGGTGGCCGAGATGGAAACCGGCGAGGGCAAGACGCTGACGGCGACGCTTGCCGCATCGACGGCGGCGCTGGCCGGCATCCCGGTGCACGTGGTGACCGTCAACGACTTCCTGGCGTCGCGCGACGCCGAGTGGATGCGACCCGTGTATCGTGCGCTCGGCCTGAGCGTCGGTACGATCACGGAGGGCATGGAAATCGACCAGCGCCGCGCCTCGTATGCCCGTGATATTACTTACTGTACGAACAAGCAGCTGGTGTTCGACTACCTTCGCGACCGCATGCTGCTCGGCCAGGAGAACCGGTCCCTGCATCTCAATCTCGAGGAGCTGTACGCGCAGCAG
>JAOUIH010000178.1 GCA_029884165.1 Gammaproteobacteria bacterium
CGATGCGATCGATATCGACGAGGGCTGGCAGGGCTCTATCACCCGTTCGCTGGTCATCCAGTCCGAAACCGACGGCAACCATTGCATCGAGGCCGACGGCATCGGCGACTATGCGAACCTGGACGCGGCAGCGCGAGCGGATTTCGTTGCGCGCAACCTGAACAGCCGGGCCACGATCCGCAACCTGACCTGCATCGTGTCGCCGAACGGGGCGGCAACAGCAACGCACGATCCAGGCGCCGGCTGGCGCCTGCGCGAGGGTCTCTGGTTCGACATCAGCGACACGCTCCTGATCTCGTCGTTCGCGGCCAATGACACGACCAGCGCCAACGACAATTATTGCCTGCGCATCCAGGACCAGGAAACGATCGATGGCGCCAACAACGGCGACTCGAACCTGAACTCGGTCGTTTACGCCTGCCAGGAAACCTACCGCGATGCATTCAACCGGACCTTCGCGGAGGCCGAGGGCAACGTGGCGGCCGGCACCGCAGCCGCTTCGCCGGGGCTGCCGACAGGTGTCGTAACCAGCGCGACGTCGGTGAACGACGCCAACCTGCAATTGCTCGAAGGCGTTCTGCCCATCTACTCGATCGACTTTGCGACGTCCGTTGTCTGTCTGAACGCCGCCTGCGACGACGCAACGGCGCCCGCGGCTACCGCGACGCCGACCCAGGGCACGTTCCTCGGCGCGCTGAGCCTTGGCGAGACCGACTGGGCGCAGGGTTGGGCCTACGGCATCTACAGCGGCAACCGGGCGCAGCCGCTCTGGTTCGAAGCACTTTGAGCCCGGATCGATTGTAAGCAGACGGGCGTCGTCGCCTGAATGGCGGCGGCGCCCGCATCAGTCCCGATACCGTGAAAGACCCGCGTCGGGCCCCAGGAACAGGCAGGCATGACTATGCATACATCAGAAACGAACAAGGCGTCGCTGCTTGCGCTGGCGATCTCCGCGATCATCGCCGGCTGGCAGGCTCCGGCCCTGGCGCAGCAGAGCGGCGTGCTACCGCCGGACATGCCGCGGGTCGAAGGTGAGGAGGACGATGAACGGGTGGTGGACGAGGTCGTCGTCACCGGCCGTTTCATCAGCGCTACGCAGGAACTGATCAACGAACGCTTGAACGACGCGTCGGTCATGGACGTAATGGGTTCGGATACGATCGCCCGCCTGGGCGACTCGACGGTCGGCTCGGTTCTGCGCCGGGTCCCGGGGCTGACCCTCGTCTCGGACAAGTTCGTCTACATTCGCGGCCTGGGCGAGCGCTACTCGTCCAGCTCGCTGAACGGCGCGATGATTCCCTCGCCGGACCTCACCCGTAATGTCATCCCGCTCGACGTCTTCCCGACGTCCATCGTCGAGTCACTGCGCGTCCAGAAGGCCTGGTCGGCCGACCTGCCCGCGAACTTCGGCGGCGGCAGCGTCGACATCCGGACACGCGGCATCCCGGACGGATTCCTGTTCAACGTGGAAGTCGGCACGGGTTACAACGACCTGAACGCCGACCCCGGCCTCACCTACTCCGGTGGCAGCGACGACAGGTACGGTACCGACGACGGTACGCGGGCGCTGTCGAGCGACCTCCTGGGCGCCGTCAACCAGCTGCAGGGCAACATCGGCGCGCCGAACATCTTGAGCTTCCTGCGGGCAGACGACCCCACGGCGACACTGGCCGACGCAGAGCTTATCAATCGCCAGCTCGCGCTGGAGCTCAACCGCAACGTTGCGACAGAGAACAAGGACATCCCGGTCGACTTCGAAGGCAAGCTCAGTATCGGCAACAACTGGGCGCTGAACGAGGACTGGGAGGTCGGCTTCCTGCTCGGCGGATCCTATGACACGGAGTGGCGCCAGTCGACTGCAAAGGCGCGCAACTTCAATTTCCCGGACACGAGAACGGACACCGAGTTCGAGACGACCCGCTCGGTGAATATCGCAGGCACGGCCGCGGTGGGCGTGAAGTTCACCGAAGACCACGAAATCTCGACGACATCGCTGTGGCTCCGGAATACGGACGACGAGACGGCGGTCCGCGATTTTTTCAACGAGAACCGCGAAAAGCCGGATGGGCTCGGCTTTCGTAACTACCGCTTCCAGTTCGAGGAGCGGGAGATGATGACGAATCAGGTCCGCGGTACGCACTACCTGGGCGAGGCAACACGCGAGAAACTGCCGTTCCTCGCCGGCCTGCTCGATTTCCTGCCGGACCAGGCGCGGGTTTCCTGGTACTACTCGGACTCGGAAGCTACGACCGAGATCCCCAACCAGGTCGAAGTCGAATCCCAGACGACGACCGACCCCGTAAGCGGCGAGGTCCTCGCAGAGGCCGTCACGCGGGACTCGACGGCGAGCGATTACCGCTTCACCGAGCTCGAGGACGACGTCAGGGACTACGGCTGGGCTTTCAACCTGCCGCTCGCCTGGGGAAATTCGTACATCGAGCTGTCCGGCGGCTACTCACATGCGCAGAAGGCGCGAACCTACGAGCAACTGCAGTTCCGCCTCGGCGCGCTGTCTGTGGCCGACCCGGCCACCTTGCAGGGCCCGCTGAACGAAGTCTTTTCCGACGCCAACATACTCGATCCGGCCAACAACTTCGTTTTCGATCGCCTGGGAGCGAATAACGAGAGCTATATCGCGGCGACCATGACCGACGGAGTCTTCGGCAAGGTCGACTGGACCGTCAACGACACCTGGCGGGTCGCGGCGGGTGCCCGCTGGGAGGACTACCGGCAGGCGGCGATTTCGTGGAATCCCTTCGGCTTCTCGCTGGCCGACCCGCAGGTCGACCCGTGCAACGTGGTGAGTCCCTGCGACTTCGGAACCAATGACGACGACACTCGCGATTTCACGTCGAACGCGGTCTTCCAGGACGACAAGGTCTACCCGTCCGCATCGCTGACCTACATGGGCGATTTCTGGGCGGAGACCTTCCAGCTGCGCTTCGGCTGGAGCGAGACCGCGGTGCGCCCTGACCTGCGTGAAATCACGGCTGCCAGCTACATCGACCCGATCACGGACGACCTGACGCGCGGCAATCCGGGCGTGGTGCCGGCCGACGTGACGAATTTCGACCTGCGGGCCGAGTGGTTCTTCGCCGGGGGCGACAATTTCACGGTCACCCTGTACCGGAAGGAGCTCGACAACCCGATCGAATTCTTCGAGTCCGCAGTCAGTGACACCAAGACGGCGCGCGAGATCGTCAATGCCGACTCGGCCGAAGTCCAGGGCGTAGAGATCGAGGCGCTCAAGGAACTGGGCTTCCTCGGCGGAATCTTCGACACGCTGTTCCTGCAGGGCAACGTGACGATCCAGGATTCAGAGCTGGTCGCGGGTCCTGCTGCGGACGCGCCGACGAATCCCGTGCGCCCGCTGACCGGCGCATCGGACTGGATCGCGAACGTCATGCTGGGATTCGACTCCCCGGAAGGCCGGCACAGCGCCTCGCTGATCTTCAACACTTTCGGCGAGCGCCTGTACGTTGCGGGTCGCAATGGTGCGCCGGATGGCTACGAGCAGCCGTTCAATTCGCTGGATTTCACCTACTCCTGGTATCCGTCGGATACGATGACGGTCAAGCTCAAGGCGGTGAACCTGCTGGACGAGACGATCACGATCGAGCGTGCCGGCGTAGTGACCTACGAGGAAGACCCGGGCACGAGCTTTGCGCTCAGCTTCCAGTGGGCCATGCGGTAGCGCGCAGCACCCGATAGCGACGCCCCGGGCCAGCCGGCTGCCCGCAGGTGCCGGCCATCGCGCATGGGCGCTAGAATGGGCGTCCCTGCCGGTACCGGAGCGGTGTCGATGCTGCGCCAGTCATACCTTTCTGCGATTTGTGTCCTGCTGGCGGCCTGCGGTCCTGCCGAGGCGCCTACCTCGCCCGCGCCGCCGGAACCGGAACCGGGGCAGGGCGCGACAGCCTTCGTCAACGCGACGCTGTGGGACGGCAGCGGCGCTCAGCCGGTAAGCGGCGCCGTCATCGTGGTCCGTGACGGGCGGATCGAGAGCGCCGGCCCCGGTCCGGAGCCACCGGGCGCGGCTCTCGTCGACCTGGCCGGCGGCTTCGTGATGCCGGGCCTGATCAACACGCACGGCCACGTTTCCGGTCGCTGGGCGCCGGCCGGTATCGACGACGAGTCGGCGCGCGTCGCGGCCGAACTCCGCCTGCTCGCGCGCTACGGCGTAACCACCGTCAACAGCCTGGGCGGCGAACCGGCTGCGGCCTTCGCGCTGCGCGACGCCGCGGACGCCGCTGCGCCTGCCCGGGCGCGCCTGCAGGTGGCCGGTACCGTCGTGGCCGATACGGACCCGGCCGCTGCACGGGCGACGGCCGCAGCGAACGTGGCGCAGGGCGTCGACTGGCTCAAGCTGCGCATCGACGACAACCTCGGCAGCACGGCGAAGATGCCCTGGGAAGCCGTGGAGGCGGTACTCGAGGTCTCGCGCGAATCCGGCGTGCCGCTCGCGACGCACATTTTCTATCTCGACGACGCGCTGCGCCTGCTGGAAGCGGGCAGCGGCATGATCGCGCACTCTGTGCGCGACCTGCCGGTGACCAACGAGTTCATCGAGCGGCTGGGGGCGGCCGGCATTTGCTACGTGCCGACCCTTACACGCGAGTTGTCGACCTTCGTCTACGCGGAGCGCCCCGACTTCTTCGACGACCCGTTCTTCCTGCGGCATGCCGACCGCGCGGAGATGGCGCGCATCAGCGAACCGGCTTTCATGGCCGAGATGGCAGCGAGCGAGACCGCGGCGGCTTACCGCGCGGCCTGGACCCAGGCCATGGAGAACCTGCGCGAGCTCTCGGATGCCGGCGCGCGGATCGCGATGGGCACCGACTCCGGACCCGCGGCGCGCTTCCCGGGGTACTTCGAGCACCTGGAACTCGCCCTGATGGTGATGGCCGGCATGACCCCGGGACAGGCGCTGCAGAGCGCGACATCGGTCGCGGCGGACTGCCTCCGCCGCGACGACATCGGGCTGCTGGCGCCGGGGCGCCGTGCCGATTTCCTGGTGCTCGATGCGAACCCGCTCGAGGACATCGCGGCGACGCGCTCGCTCCGCGCGGTCTACATCGGCGGCCGCCGGGTGGACTAGCATGCGCACCGTGCTGCGCGTGATCGGCCGCGGACTCGCGCTCGTCGTGGGGCTGTCCGTATTGCTCGTCGCCTACACGTGGCTGCGTTTCATGCCGGTGTGGCAGGAGGCCGAAGACGTTTCGTTCATGAACGGCGAGGTCCGCCTCGTGGGTACGCTGTACAGGCCGGGGACGGAGGGGACCTTCCCTGCGGTCATTGTCCTGCATGGCTCGGGGCCGGAGACGCGGGCGGAGCCGCGCTCCCGAATCC
>JAOUIH010000057.1 GCA_029884165.1 Gammaproteobacteria bacterium
GGTCGAGAGTACGCCCGGCAAGGGCTCGAAGTTTTCGTTTTCGCTGAACATGAAAAAGGGCGCCGAGTCGGAATACCTCGCGTCGTCGATGCCTCAATTTGTCGCCGGCAGCAGGATCCTGATCGTGGATGACAACGAGACGAATCGGGAGATACTCGAGCATCAACTGACGGGATGGCGCGCATACACCGACAGCGCCGACTCGGCTTCCGATGCGCTGAAACTGCTCGAGGCGGCTGTCGCCTCGGGTGACTCTTACGGCCTGGCGATTCTGGACATGCATATGCCTCATTGCGATGGTCTGCAGCTGGCGCGAATTATACGGGACAACCCCGAATTCTCGGAGCTGAAGCTCATCATATTGAGCTCCGCGGCAACGCCGGCGACGGACGAAGAAATGGCCGAGCTAAACGTCGCTGGCCAGCTGTCCAAGCCAATCCGCCAGTCTCAGCTATACGATTCCCTGGTGGTTGTCCTCGGTGGCGAGGTGGTGGCGCAAACGCACTCGAGACTGAAGGTCTATACGGTCAAGGCCCTGTCCGGACGTGTGTTACTTGCCGAAGACAACGCCGTCAATCAGGCCGTCGCCATCGGCATGTTGGAATCGATGGGACTGTCCGTGCTGGTCGCGGCAAACGGTCAGGAAGCCGTCGAACTCGCCGGCAAAGAAGCCTTCGACGTCATTCTGATGGATTGCCAGATGCCCAAGATGGATGGCTTTCAGGCAGCGAAAGCCATTCGAGCGGCGGAGAAGAAGTCGGAAAGATCGGCGACCCCGATTGTCGCTGTGACTGCCAACGCGCTCAAAGGCGATCGCGAGCGGTGCCTTGCCGCCGGTATGGACGATTATCTAACGAAGCCATTTACCTCCGAGCAGCTTCATTCGGCACTGTGTCAATATCTGCAGCCCGCCGCGACGGTTCGCGCCTGCGATCGAGGGGGCCGCCAGGAAGACGCGATTCCGGTCGATTCGATGCCGGATCAGAGTTCCCCGATAGACAGCAGTGTCCTCGATGGACTGGCCCGGCTGCAAAGGCACGGTGCCCCCAGTATCGTGCAGAGAGTGATTGATGCTTATCTGGAGAGCTCTCGGGAACTGAGCGCCAGGATCTGTGATGCCGTAGACCGCGCGAATGCGGCGTCGTTACGAGAAAGTGCGCATGCGTTGAAGTCAAGCAGTGCGAATGTAGGCGCAATCGGTCTGGCGGATCTCTGCAGGCATCTCGAGGTCATGGCTCGAGACAACGACCTTTCGCAGGCGCCAAAGCTTCGCGAGCGACTGCAGAGCGAATACGAGCGTGTCGTCGCCGCGCTGAAACTCGAGGCCGGGGCATTAACCGCATGACAGGAACTCGCAAACCGCCCAGCCGGCCGTGTGTGCTCATCGCCGACGACGACCCGGCAACTCGCGTAATAATGCGAGAGGTGCTCGAGCAGGCCGGATTTGGCGTGGTAGAAGCCGTTGACGGAAAGGAAGCGCTGCGCTGCTATGAACAATTGGCGCCGGATGTCATTCTCCTGGACGTTGAAATGCCGTATCTCGACGGGTTCTCTGTCTGCCAGAGAATTCGCGACCAGGAGACCAGCCGCAAGACGCCCATTTGCATCGTGACCGGGCTTGACGATGATCGGTCCGTCGACCGTGCGTATCACGTCGGAGCAACCGATTTCATCAGCAAGCCCATCGCCTGGCCCGTGCTCGGTCATCGCCTGCGATACATCCTTCGCGCCAACGAAGCGCTCAACGAAATAAAAGGGCTGGTGTTAGCGCTGCCGGACATCGTCTTTATCCTTGATGACCAGGGCCGCACGCGCGAATGCGTGACCGAGATTGATTCCAGGGGCCGCGGCGATGACGGCGCTACGAACAATGTCCTGTTCGAGGACCTGATTTCAGAGGAAGACAGAGGGCGGGTACAGGAATGCATCAGGTGCGCACTTCTCAGCGGCGAGCCACAGATACACGAGCACGAGTTCGCACGAGACAGCGTACACTTTGAAACCCGCTTCGTCGCGCGTGACAGGCACTCGGTAATCGCGATCATGAGAGACGTCACGGAGCGCAAGAAGGCGGACCTTCAGATCTACGACCTGGCGTTTTACGATCAGCTTACCGGGCTGCCTAACCGGCAGCTGTTCTCAAAAGAGCTCGATGCAGTCATTGAGTCTACACGCGATGAACAAGGCGGGTGCGCGATACTCTTCGTTGATCTCGATCGCTTCAAGCGCATCAACGATACCCTGGGTCACTCAATGGGCGACGAGCTTCTGAAAGATGTCGCTGCCCGACTCAGGGGCTGCTTACGGTCCGATGATCGCGTTTTGCGCGCCGAGCAAGAATGGTACGCCAATGTACGCATTGCCCGACTGGGCGGCGACGAGTTCGTGATAGTCCTTCATGACATAGGCTCGGAAAATGCGGCGGCATCAGTTGCGTCGCGCATCGTCACGTCTTTTGCCCAGCCGTTCAGCTGCGAGGGTCATCAGTTTGTCGTCACACCAAGCATCGGCATCGCAATCTACCCGCAAGACGGCAGTACCAACGATGAGCTGCTGATGAATGCCGACGCGGCCATGTACAAAGCGAAAGCCGCGGGACGCAACAACTACAAATTCTATTCGGACACCATGAAAGTCCGGTCGCTTCACCGGCTTGAAATGGAAACCGAACTGAGGCGTGCAATCGAAAATGAACAGTTCACAATCCACTATCAACCGAAGGTCGATCTTGCCTCTTGGACGGTGGTTGGTGCGGAGGCATTGCTACGCTGGAAACACGATCAGCGAGGTTGGATTCCGCCCGCGGAATTCATCCCCATCGCCGAGGAAACGGGGCTCATCCTGCCTTTGGGCAAATGGGTGCTGCAGGAGGCCTGCCGGCAAATTGGCGAATGGCGAAATTCCCGACTCAATCGACTCAGCGTCTCCGTCAATATTTCCAGCCAGCAAATGCATTCGGATGATCTGATTGCCGCCGTCGATAGCGCGGTGGCCGATGCCGGCATCGAAGCGGAGCTGCTAGACCTCGAAATCACAGAAAGTCTCCTGATGCGGGATACCGATGCCACTGTCGAAGCCCTGAAAACACTGAGAAATCTCGGCGTGACGTTGTCCATCGACGATTTTGGAACGGGCTATTCGTCGCTCAGTTATTTGAAACGATTCCCGATCAATGTGCTGAAGATAGACCGGTCTTTCGTCAAGGATCTGCACCGCGACGCCGACGACGCGGCTATTTGCGCCGCCATACTGGCAATGGCGCGCAATCTCGATCTTAAAGTAGTCGCCGAGGGCGTCGAGCTCGAAGAGCAACTGAGCTTTCTAAGGCACCACAACTGCAACATTATCCAGGGGTATCTGTTCAGCAGGGCGCTATCGGCCGGGGACTTCGAGAGACTGGTCGTCCGCTACCTGGGCCCCAGTATGGAGAGTAGTAGGCTGAAAGTCGGATACTGAAATTTGGTTGCTGCAACAGGCTGAGGTTCCCGGATCCGATTCAGGTGACCTGAGCTGCCCCAGTTTTCACGTTCCCGAAGATACGGTGAGATGGTGAAACCGGGGGTACGGCAATTGCAGGAAAATGAAGGACGACCGACGACGAGTCGCCCTCAACGACGAGGGGTCGGGCCGGCTCCGCAAGATGGCGGCCTCGATCTGCCGTCGTCGGCCTGGTTTCAGCCGGCCTCAGCTCGCTCCGACGGTCTCACTCCTGACATAATGGCCCCTTATACGCACTATCCGCCTCCGGTATATTCTGAGCCCCGCCACGCGCCGACACAAAGGAGCCGGAATGGAACCCAGGGGCACGGCCGACCTCGTCTTCTTCGCTGAACACGAACCCGAGTTTTCCGAGGCGCCGACGGCCGTCGAGCGCTGCGTGAGGGGACGTCCCCTGCAACGGACCTGGCACCACTACACCAGCTGCGACGAAAAGTTCTTCTCGGGCATCTGGGAAGCAGAGCCGGGTTGCTGGAAGATCAACTATACCGAGCACGAGTACTGCCGCATCCTCGCCGGTCGGTCGATCCTGCGCGACGCGTCCGGCAAGGAGCGCGAGCTCGCTGCCGGCGACGACTTCGTCATTCCTGCCGGGTTCACCGGCGAGTGGGAGGTCGTCGAGACCACGCGCAAGGTCTACGTCATCTACCAGCCGTGACCTGGAACGGGACTGCCGCATGCCGCCCGGTCTCCGCGGATCCCCGGGCAAGGCCCAGTCGCCGCGGGGCAGGCGCGTTCGCTGACGTGAGGGAGGATCGCCATGATGCACACGCTGCTGGCCGCCTGGCTTATGTCCGCCCAGGTGACGCCGGCCGAAAACCACGGCGCACACGGCGACGCACCGGGACTGATCGGACAGGCACGGCGGCTCGTCGAAGATCACGGTGACGCGGTGTGGCCGGGAATCTCGACCGCGCCGTTCGGAATCCTGCTGATCGATAGCGACACCGAACGGCTGTTTTGCCACCCGGGGACGCCCGGGGGATTCGAAGCCGCCGGCCCGGACGCGGCGACGGGCTGCGACTACTCGGAACGGCCGGCGGTCTTCCCACCGAACCTACTGGCCAGTTTTCCCGCCGTCGAGGGGAAACCGACGGTCGTGATCGGTACGCCCGCGGCTACCGGTCGCGACCCCGATGCCTGGGTCCTCACGATCGCGCACGAACATTTTCACCAGATGCAGTTTGCGATGCCCGGTTACTACGGGGGCATTGATGCGCTCGAACTGAGCGGCGGCGACGAATCGGGCCTGTGGATGCTCAACTACCCGTTTCCCTACGACCGGCCTGAGACGTCGAAGGCGTTCTCGGCGCTGGCGGCCGCGCTGGTGGCAGCGCTGGATTCCCGCGGCACGGACGCGTTCGCCGCGTCGCTGGCGTCGTACTGGCAGGCAAGGGAAGCCGCGCGAGAGACCGTCTCGAACGCGGACTGGCGATACGTCGAACTCCAGCTCTGGCAGGAAGGGGTAGCCCGCTGGACCGAGCAGGCGATCGGCGCCTACTCCGAAACGCTCGCATCGGCGGCGATGCAGGCGCGCGAACGAACCAGAACGGAACTCCATGGCCTGGACCTGGCGCGCCAGGGGCGAGTCGCCCTGTACCCGATCGGCGCGGCCGAGGCGATGCTGCTCGACGCGGCCGGCACTGCATGGCGTGGCATCTACTGGTCGGAACCGTTCGCGCTCGGCCCCCTGTTGCGACGGCTGGTGACTGCGTCGTCGCTGACAGGCGCGCCGTAGACAGGGAATCAGCGGATCGCCTGGCGGACGACGTTCGGCAGGCCTGGCCGAGGAACGCCTGCCCCGCGGTCGCCCCCATCTCGCGCGCTGGCGGCTCCGGTCATGGACTCGCTGGGATTGCCGGCATCCCGAATCCGGCCGCCTGGCGCCCCCACGCGCCACGAAGCCGCGGGCAGCGAACGCCGGGAGCTACGCCGGTTTGCGGACCTGGAGTCGACATCAGGATAGAGCCGCTATCAATCCGGACGCCGCGGATACGTCCAGGTACTCACGCAGATCGCAGACTTTGCCATCACGTACGTCTGCGACAACACAGACGGCCAAGTCCAGTTTGCTGCCATCCGGCAGCACGCCGCGGACCCTGTGCTCCTCGACAAATCCCGTAGCGGTATTGGACCGCCTGGTATCTTCATATCGAAAATCGCGAACGACCCGAAGCATAGCTCGAGAGAAATCCAGAAGCGTATCGAGGTCCATCGGCGGATTGTTGTTCTGCCGCGCTTGCAGGTCCGAAGTACAAAGGGCTGCTGACAGTGGATCGTTGTTGACGTAACTGTACCGGTTGAACGCCTGCGTGTGGCCGGGATTGCCAATAAACGGGTCGGCGCTCAGGAAGCGCCCAAGCTTTGCGTCGTAAACGCGGCCATTCATGTGCACCAGGCCGAGATGGTAGAGCCTTAACCACCCGGGCCCCCTTGCAGGGACGGGCGGGTGTTGACTCGTGCCGTGATGCGCCGGCATTTCCGGGAGAAAGGGAGGGAATCACGCGCCTCAACGACGAGGGGTCGGGCCGGCTCCGCAAGATGGCGGCCTCGATCTGCCGTCGTCGGCCTGGTTTCAGCCGGCCTCAGCTCGCTCCGACGGTCTCACTCCTGACATAATGGCCCCTTATTCGCACTATCCGCGGTTGAATCCCCCCGGGATCTCCAGAGGGAGTTTGATCTAACGCATTGCCCCAGACGGCATTAGCTGATTGATTTAAAAGAAAATTGACACGATTGGCTAATGTGAGCTACAATGTAGCCCACATTTAGGAGGGCTTTGTCATGGCGGCGAATGCAGTGGTACGCGCTCGAATCGATGAGCAGATTAAAGAAGAAGCCAGCGTCGTGTTGGCGGCGATGGGGCTCACTGTGTCCGATGCCTTCCGCATTATGCTCACGCGTGTGGCACGCGAGAAGGCGCTGCCGTTCGAGCCTCTGGTGCCCAACACCGAAACGATCGAAGCCGTGAAGGAAGCCCGTCGCGGGAAGCTGCCTTCGTTTGACACGGTCGACGACCTGATGGCCGATCTGAATGCGGACGATTGAGCGTACGAATCAATTCAAGCGAGATTACAAACACGAGGCTAAAGGTCGTTACCGGGCAGTACTGGAAGGGGATTTAAGGAACGTCCTCGCCTCTCTGGTGGCGGATGAACCGCTAGCCGAACGGTATCGCGACCATTCACTGACTGGCGATTGGAAAGATCATCGCGACTGCCACATCAAACCGGACCTGGTTCTGATTTATCGAAAACCCGATGAGGATCGATTGCAACTAATTCGCCTCGGATCGCACAGCGAGCTCGGTCTTTGAACCAGGCATTCATTGCGAAAACGTAGCGTCGAGACGGCAATCTACGGTTCTCGGCGGCGTTCAGCGGCAGAATTGATGAGGGCGGGCCATCTAACTTACTGATTTAAAAGAAAACGGTTCGCGGCGCATACGCCTACGAACCAGGCGGTCGGGAGTTCGAATCTCTCCGGGCGCGCCACTAAACAAAAAAGGGCCCCATCAGGGGCCCTTTTTGTTTAGCGAAGTGCTCGGAGTTTGATGAGGGCTCCTCAGTTCGACAAACCGGCGCAGCCGGTTTGGACGCCGCAGGCGCCCCGCAGGGGTGAGGATCGGCGGCAGCCGATCCGAATCACAAATCGGCAGGACTGCCGATTTGGTCAGCCTGGCTGCCCGAAGGGCGGCGACACAGGGATGTGTCGCCGACAATCTCTCCGGGGCCGCTCCCGGCCACCCATTGATTGCATGCTGCAGGTGGGTCCTGTACTTCGCGCGCCGCGGGCACGAAGGGTCCCATCCCTTGCCCTTCAAGCTCGTGGGCGCAGGTTGCCGTCCAAGGAGCTTCGATTCGCTACCTTATCCGCGGCCGGCGCTGCAGGCGCGGCCAGGGATGCGCGGTCGCATGAGCAAAGTGTAGCGATTCAGTCGATCGTTTTTCTCGAATAAAATAATCGAAATATTCCAGAGAATAAATTGTTCACATGCGCTCAAATGCACATCCAGTAACAATGTTTGTCACTCGGAAGGAAGACTTCAATGCGAATTCAATCGTTACCTTTACTCGCGGCCCTGACGGTAACGGTGTCACCTTTGGTGGCATCCGTCCCTGCTTTCGCCCAGGGCGAAGCGAAATCGAATCAGTTCTGGTGGCCCGAGCAGGTCGATCTCAGTCCCCTTCGCCAGCACGGTGCCGAGTCCAACCCGATGGGCGCAGACTTCGACTACGCCGAGGCGTTCGAGAGTCTCGACCTCGATGCTGTGAAGAAAGACATCGAGGCGTTGATGACATCGTCGCAGGACTGGTGGCCGGCCGACTACGGTCACTACGGGCCCTTTTTCATCCGGATGGCCTGGCACAGCGCCGGCACCTACCGGGTTGCTGACGGCCGCGGTGGTGCCGCCGGCGGTCAGCAACGGTTCGAGCCGCTCAACAGCTGGCCCGACAATGCGAACCTGGACAAGGCACGGCGCCTGCTCTGGCCAGTCAAGCAGAAATACGGGCGGGCGATCTCCTGGGCCGACCTGATGGTCCTGACCGGAAACGTCGCGCTCGAGTCCATGGGTTTCAAGACCTTCGGATTTGCCGGTGGCCGTGAGGACGACTGGGAGGCCGACCTGGTGTACTGGGGACCCGAGGACGAGTTCCTGGCCGACGAGCGCTACAGCGGCGACCGCAAGCTGGAAAATCCGCTGGCCGCCGTGCAGATGGGACTGATCTACGTCAATCCGGAGGGTCCGAAAGGCAACCCGGATCCGCTGCTCGCCGCAAAGGATATCCGCGAGACGTTCGGCCGCATGGCGATGAACGACGAGGAAACCGCGGCGCTTATTGCCGGCGGTCACACCTTCGGCAAGGCGCACGGCGCGAGGAGCCCGGCAGATTGCGTCGGGCCTGAACCTGCCGCTGCAGGCATCGAAGAGCAGGGCTTCGGCTGGACCAACAAGTGCGGCAGCGGCAGTGGCGCCGACACGATCACCAGCGGCCTGGAGGGCGCCTGGTCTGCCGCGCCGACTCGCTGGACGATGCAGTACCTGCAAAACCTCTACGCTTACGACTGGGTGCAGACCAGGAGTCCTGCCGGCGCAACGCAGTGGATACCGAGCGATGCAAGCGCCGCCAGCCTCGTGCCGGATGCGTTCGATCCCACGAAGCGGCACGCACCGATCATGTTCACGACGGACCTCGCGCTGAAAGAAGATCCGATCTATCGCGAAATCACCACGCGCTTCCTGGAGAATCCCGAGGAGTTCGAACTCGCTTTCGCGAAGGCGTGGTTCAAGCTTACCCATCGCGACATGGGGCCGCGCGCGCGCTATCTCGGCTCCGAGGTTCCCACCGAAGCCCTGCTGTGGCAGGACCCGGTGCCCGCCGTTGATCATGAGCTGATCGACGCCGGCGACATCGCGAAGCTGAAGTCCGAGATCCTGGGCTCCGGGCTGGCCGTCTCCGAACTCGTCAGGACCGCCTGGGCGTCGGCTTCCAGCTTCCGCGGCACCGACCTGCGCGGCGGCGCCAACGGCGCGCGCATACGCCTGGCGCCGCAAAAGGACTGGGACGTCAATGATCCGCAGGCACTGGCGAAGGTGCTGAAGCGGCTGGAGAAAGTCCAGGCGGACTTCAACCGGGCCCAGAAAGGCGGCAAGCGCGTATCGCTCGCCGACCTGATCGTTCTCGGTGGAGCCGCCGCGATCGAGCAGGCAGCGAAAAATGCCGGGCACGACGTGCGCGTACCCTTCGCGCCGGGGCGCACGGATGCGTCGCAGGAGCAGACCGACGTCGAGTCTTTCGCCGTGCTCGAGCCGACCGCCGATGGCTTCCGCAATTACTATGGCGACGACAACTACCGCTCGCCGGCGGACATGCTCGTCGACAAGGCGAACCTGCTGACGCTGACCGTGCCGGAGATGACCGCGCTGGTAGGCGGCCTGCGGGCCCTGGACGCGAACGCCGGGCGCGCAGCGCACGGCGTGTTCACGGATCGCCCCGGTACCCTGAGCAACGACTTCTTCGTGAACCTGCTCAACATGTCGACGAAGTGGACGAAGTCACCGGCATCGGAGGGTATTTACGAGGGACGGGATCGCGCGACCGGTGAGTTGAAGTGGACGGCGACCCCCGCTGACCTCGTCTTCGGTTCACACGCCGAGCTGCGCGCTATCGCCGAAGTCTATGCGGAGAACGGCGGAGACGAGAAGTTCGTGCACGATTTCGTCGACGCGTGGACCAAGGTAATGATGCTCGATCGTTTCGACCGGACCTGATCGCGGCGGACTTGGTGCCCGGCGCAGCGGCCACAGGCTAACCGGGCATCCCCGGTCCGGGCACGGATCTGCGAGACATTTAAGCATCCCGCAAACAAGAACGGCGGCGTTTTTACGCCGCCGTTCTTGTTTGCCTGATCGATCCCGCATGGCCAGGCTGAATCTCACCTGCGCAACGCGCTCACATCCTGACCCGGTCCTTCGTGGCGGATGCCAGTCTTTCCCAGTGCCGGCCAACGCGAGCCGAGAAACGATCGGGGTCGATTTCGAGTAGCCGGGTGGCCTGCTCCATGATCGTTTCGCGCAACTCGTGTTGCTCGCGCCGCGCTCTCTCCAGCGCTGCCGCGGTATCGGAGTCGATCTGCAGGTCCTCGGGCAGGGCCTCCAGGTGAGCGATCAGGACGGCCCGGTCCTGCGCGAGACCGAGAAGCTCGCACAGCCTTTCGAACTTGCCGGTCCTGGGCTTCAACCGGGTCGGCAGGGCTGGCCTTACCAGGCACAGGTGGTGCCAGTGGTCCTTGCAGCGCTTGCGCAGGTCGTGAAACGTCGTCGCAGCGGGGTTTGCGCGCGCCGCCGTGAGAGCCGCGCGCGCCCGGCACAGCGTGTCGCGCAGGCCGACCAGCACGGTCGCCCGGTCCACACCGCTGCTGTCACAGTGCGGCGTATCGGCCGCGGCGTCGGCCAGCGCCTGCCGGAGCCCGGCGAGAGTCCTCTCCGCGCCCTGTTCAGCGGTCTCGCAGCGGCCGCGAAACCAGGCTGCCACCGGTCGAACGTGCTGCGCCGAACCGGTTTCCGCCAGGTACCGCTCAACGAGGTCCATCACGATCCGGGCATCGCGTGCGTCGGAGGTCTGACGTGCGAGGTGGCCGAATAACTTGTTGACCTCTGCGTGGCCGTCGAAGCCGGACCGGATCAGGCGGGACAGGGAGCGAATCTTCTTGCTGCGCTTGCGAAACTCGTGCACCCGGAGGGCCACCGGGCTCTCGGACACAGCCAGTTCCCGGCACGCGAGGTCAAGCTGCTCGGCAGCGATGCGTAGCGAGCCGACGCCCGGGTGTTCGTGGACGTCCAGCGCGTACTCCCATCGACCCGCCTGCGGGCGGAGCTCAGGGATCGGGGCTTTAGCTGATCGAGCCATGCCGACAGTATGCTCGAAACTGTCGTCAGGCTGGATATCGCCGGGCGGTCAAAGAGGGCCGCAAGCGCAATATTTTTCTCGGGGCGGGCGCCCGACGAGGGAAAGCACAGCCGCCGACTTTTCGAAGCGACCGGCCGACCCGGCTAGTGGCTACACCGACACAACGGCCAGCGTTCTTCGGCCGGTATCCGGTGCGACGGCATCACGATCGTCAGGGTGTCGGATGATGCTTGCCGATCAGGTAGACCGAACTCGCCTGTGGGCCCTTTTCGCCGAGTTCCTCGACAAAGCGCAGCGGTGTGCCGACGGCGAGCTCGTCGAAAGAGCCGTCGACGACACTGTTGCGATGGAAGTAGATTTCCCGCCCATCCGGCGTAAGGAGCTTGCCATAGTCGTGCTCCGGGTCCAGCAGAAATACCTCGCCATGGGGCGGCACTTCGTGCGTCTTGACCTTGCCTCGAATGGTCCGGGAATAATCCTCGAGCTGGCGCCGCATGGCGTCGAATGCGTCGCGGATGGCGACATACGGGTCTTCGTGCGCCTGGTGGGCATCAGGCGAGCGCTGCACCACGAGTTCCTTGCCCGGGACCGTTATGTCGATCCTTATCGCGAACAGGTTGCCCTGGACGTGGTGCTTGTGCGGCATCTCGACGACCACGTCACAGCGGCTTATGTCGTCGTAAAAATGCTCGAGTTTGTTCGCGCGTTCCCGAATGATTTCTTCGGCCGACGGCGACGGCTCCATGTGGCGCCAGGTTATCTTCAGTGGTATGCGCATGAGTCCTCCGATTACATTGTCAATATGCGCAATGCGTCACGGGAACTGAAGTCGTAAAAATCCCTATTTTACTTGTCAGACTTATGATGCGGCGGCTGCACCATGCCCCGAATCCAGCGAGTCGGCTACGGATTCGCCGCCGCGGGTCCACAGCGTTTTTGCGATGATTGCCGATTCCCGCACCGGTCCGAATACGCTTGGTCTGTACGGCCAGGCCGTGGCCGGATCATCTCAGCCCGGTTTTCGGCCGCGGCAGTAACCCTGCTTCATTTCGCCCTGCTCACAGACCACGACCAGCGCGCGCCAGTTCTCCACGAAATGATCCGCATCTCGCTGGCCGAGTAGTTCCGCCATGCGCGGATAAAGTTCGCCCTTGATCAGTTCGTACTCGCGCCGAGATTCGACACGATACCAGTCCGAGGCATCCTCCGCGCTTACGGACTCGAAGCCCGCGCGGCCCAGGTCACGTACGTAGTCGTCGAGAGTTGCCAGCGCATAGGTCAGGCCCTCCATCTTGAACCAGTAGTGCATGTCCTCGGACAGTTCGCCTTCTGCCTTCATCCAGTCGTAGCAGGTAAACCAGCCGCCGGGTTTGAGTATGCGCAGGCATTCCGAATACACGGCCGCCTTGTCGGCCGTTTGCGTCAGCGCTCCCGATGTCGCGACGATGTCAAAGGACTCATCAGGGAACGGCAGCGGCCCGTGCTCGACGGCCAGGAATTCGCAGCGATCGTCGAGGCCGAGCCCCTTCGCCGCGGCCCGGGCCTTGTCGATCAGCGGCGCCTCGAGGTCGATGCCGACGACCCGGGCGCCGTGACTCCGAGCCATCTCGAAGGCAGGGCCCCCGATGCCGCAGCCGATGTCGAGCACGCGCTTGTTTCGGGTCTCGAGACCTGCGAACAGGCGGGCGACGTTGCCGGGGCCGCCTGGTGCCATGTAGCCCTCGCCCCAGACGAGCTCGAGCATCTTTACCAGGTTGTCGTGGTACTCATTCTCGTGCGCCATGTACTACCTCTGTCTACCAGCCGCTGTTACTCCCGGGGTTCGGATCCGACCAGGAGCGGGAAACGTCGAGTCACGTCCACAAACGCGCGCTTGCGATGGCGGCGCCTTCGACCAGGGAAGCCAGCTTCTTGTACGCGATGCGCTCGTCGACGCGGCCGTAGCCGGCGAACGTGCCGAATCCGCAGTCAGTACCGGCGATGACGCGTTCACGGCCGACGATGGCGGCAAACCGTTCGATACGCTGAGCGACGAGCTCCGGGTGTTCGACGAGGTTCGTGCAGGTATCGATCGTGCCGGGCACCAGGATCTTGTCGTCCGGGATATCCGCATCCGCCCAGGCGCGCCACTCGTGCTCGTGACGGGCATTGGCCGCTTCGAACAGTACGGCGCAAGGCTTCGCCCTCAGAACGATGTCCATGATCTTGTCGACCGGGATGTCATAGTCGTGGGGGCCCTCGTAGTTGCCCCAGCAGACGTGGAATCGGCAGCGCTCCGCCGGAACGTTTTCGAGCGCATGATTCATCGCCTCGACATGCAGCTCGGCTCGCTGCAGGAACTCGGCCTCGGACAAGTCCTGGAAGCCGGTGTGGTGAGCCATCGCCAGGTCGGGGCAGTCCAGTTGCAGCAGAAGCCCCGCTGCGTGGATCTGCTCGTATTCCTCGCGCATCACCGCGGCGATCGCCCAGACGTATTCCTCGTGTGTCTCGTAGTATTCGTTCGGCTGGAACGCGCTCACCAGGCCGGGCGAGGCGGAGTTCATGAAGGCTTCGTCCACGCCAGAGTCCTGCATCGCTGCCCTGAGGTTCGCGATGTCCCGCTGCAGCGGCGTCCAGTCTTTGACGCTGATCGGGGATACGCAGGACGCCCGCCGGAATTTCTGTGTCCCGACGATGCCAGCCATCTTGCGAGTTAGCTCGGGGTAGTCGGCCAGGTCGCGGGCCGGCTTGCGTGGCGAGTCTCCGCCGAAACCGTTCAGCCGATCCATCATGTAGGTGGCGTAGCCGACTTTGCCTTGCTCCCCGTCGCTCGGTATATCGATCCCTGCCTCGACCTGGCAGCGTACAACCCGATGGACGGCGTTCGCGATGAGTCGGTCGAATTTGCCGCTGGGATCCGTCTCGCCCCGGTCCTTCTGCAGCAGTACGTCGGTCAGATCGTCCGATCGCGGTAGGCTGCCGACGTGTGTGGTCAATATCCGTTCACTGGAAATCCGCATTCATGGCCCCCGTCGGCACATTCGCGCCGGTACCCATCCGGACACGCCACTCATTGTAATATGGCAATTGAGCCGGTTACGACGATGACTGCAGTCAGCCGTTCGGCCGGTGTTCGCTCTTGTTTGAAATTGAACCGGCCGGATGGGGGAGATCGATGACGCCCGCGGAAAAGTCAGTAATCGAATGGCAATGCCGGCAGCTGGCGTTGCAGTTCATCGCGCACAGTGACCGGCAGGAATGGGCGGCCATGTGCGCCCTGCTGACGGATGATGCGGTATTCGCCAGGCCCACCGATCCGGACAGGCCCATCCGCGGCAGGGCGGCCATCCAGTCGGCATTCGAGGCGCGGCCGGCCGGCCGGATTACACGTCACGTTTGCGCAAACCACATCGTGACCGCATTGTCGCCGTCGCGCGCGAGCGGCAGCCTGTATGCGTTGCTTTACACGGGCGACCCGTCGAATCGGGGCCCGCTGGGCATCATCGCCGAGGAGCGTCAGCTCGTGGGCGAATTCGACGACGACTACGTCCTGACCGACGAGGGCTGGCGGATCGAGAGCCGCAGGGGCCGGATCATCTTCAGCACGTCCTGAGGCCGGCGTTCAGCCCTGCGGCTCCGGTGCGTCAGGGTCCTCGACGCCGAGCCGCCGCAACGGCTTGTCATGCCGACGGATCAGCTGGTGGCACAGTTCGACGTGCTCCCGTTCTTCCTCGACGAGCTGTTTCGCGAGTTCCCTGGCTTCCGGGTCTTCGACCGACTTCACGACTTCTTCAAAGAAGGCGAGGGCGCGCTCCTCACCGGCCAGGGCCATACGCAATGCCTCCGCGCGGGACATCATGTAGTGTGCGGAAGAGAGGTCGGCGGCCTCCGGGCTGTCTCCGGTCATCCACTGTCCTACCTCCGGTCCCAGTGCCGCCACGTCGACATCTCCGGCGAGACGCCTGATCTCCGCGGCATGAATTCCCTCAGCCCGGGCCAGGTCGCGGAACACGGCAGCCAGCTCGACGTTGTTGTGTGTTTCCATCTGCTCGGCAAGCATCTTGTAACGCTCGATGGCGTCCACCTCGATCTGGTACGCGACCGCCAACAGGTCGGAAAGTGTCGAGACGCTCGGTGCGTCGGCCTTGTCGCTCATAATTCGAACTCCCGTTCCAGTTCGCTCAGGTCGCAGCCCGAGCCGCCGAATTTCGGCGTGTACGGCTGGCGGTTGCCGCGGTACAGCACCCCCAGGTTGAATCCGTCGTCGGTCATTATGCGCCGTGCCGCCCGGGCAGGGTCGTCGGTAGCGTCAACCGGGGCCGGGTGCACCTGTGTCTTCCAGCTACGCTGATCAGGCCGGAACGTGACGCACGGGCTCAGTATCTCGACAAACGAGAAGCCCGGGTGAGTAACGGCGTCCACGATGATACTCGTCGTCTGGCCGATATTTCCGGCGAACGCCCGCGCAACGAAATTGGCGCCTGACGCGAGTGCGATGACCAGCGGATTGAAGGGCCTGAGCCCGGTTCCGCCGGGCGTCAGCGCCGTATCCAGGTCGGGCTCGGTCGTTGGCGACGGCTGGCCCTTCGTCATGCCATAGATATGGTTATCCATCACGATCATGGTCAGGTCCAGGTTACGCCGGCAAGCATGCAGGAAATGATTTCCGCCGATCGAATAGCCGTCGCCGTCGCCGGTCGTCACGATAACCGTCTGGTCCGGTCGAATGACCTTCAGCCCTGTGGCGATCGGCAAAGCGCGGCCGTGCACGCCGTGAAATCCGTAGCAATTCGTGTACGCAGGGATGCGTGACGAACATCCGATCCCGGAGACGATCGCGACCTGCTCGGGCGGCTTGCCCAGTTGTGCCAGGGCTCGGGTGATCGACAGCAGGACATGGTAGTCACCGCAACCGGGGCACCAGATCGGGGCGATATCCGATTTGAAATCACTGGCCTTGTATGCGGGCTTCGGTTCGGCACTCATGCGGCACGCTCCGCCGTCAATTCACGATAGATGTCACCTGGCCTCAGCGGCAATGGGCCAGCGCTATTCACCACGCGGACGTTGCGGGGCAGGTGGTAATGTGCACGCAGATAACGATAGAACTGCGCCCCGTGGCTCTGCTCGATCACGATCAATTCCCGGACTCCCCCGAGGGCAGCCGCCATGCGTTCGGGTTGGGCCGGCAGCAGCAGCCGCGGCGCGATGACCCGTACGTCGATGCCGTCCGTACGTGCAAGGGCGATACCTTCCAGCACCGCGCCGGTCACGGATCCCCAGGTCAAGACAGCGATCTCGCCACTGCCGTGCAGCGTTGCCCAGTGATCACCGAAATCGAACTCATGAACTTTATTGGCTCGCTTGTCGAGTTGCGCGCGATGATCGGATGCGGCGGATGACGGCGTGCCGCGTTCCGAATGCGACAGGCCGTCCGCGGTGTACTGCCCGCCGGGCGTTCCAGGCAGAGCCATTGCCGTCACATTGGGGCCGTTCAGCGAATAACGCCTGTACGTCCCGGCGATATCCCTGGCGATGCGTCGCTGGCCGACAAATGCGACATCGGCCGGTCGGTCGATGGCCGCATGCGCCTGTCCCATGAACTGATCGGACAATAGCAGCACCGGGATCTGCATCGCTTCCGCGAGATAGGTTGCCCACTGAGCCGTGAATACGCAGTCGGAAACCGACTGCGGTGCGACGACGATATGCGGTGCGTCTCCGTGCATGCCGTAGAGCGCGATGTTGAGGTCCGACTGTTCCGACTTGGTCGGAATACCGGTTGATGGGCCGCCGCGCATTACGTCGACCACGACGATCGGCACCTCGGCAGCGGTCGCGAGACCGATGCCCTCAACCATCAGCGACAGCCCGGGACCCGAGGTCGCGGTAATCGAAGGAGCACCGGCGTAGGAACCGCCGATGATCATGTTGATCGAGGCAAGTTCGTCTTCCGCCTGCACCAGCGCGCCGCCAACCTTGGCGAGGTTCAGCGCGAGCCATTCCAGTATCTCGGTGGCGGGCGTGATCGGGTAGGCGGCGGCGAAGCGTACGCCGCCCCGGACCGCGCCCAGGCCGACTGCCTGGTTGCCGCTGATCCGCCAGCGGGCCGTCCCCGAGGCGGCGGGGGCCGGCAACCGCGCCGGGAGCACGCCCGACTCGACGGCATCGGCGCCGCCCTTGACGGCCGCGAGGCTCGCCACGATGACCGCTGCCCCCTTGTCCCCAAAACGGTTTTCGATGGCCGCTCTGGCAGCATCTTCGGGAAGCCCCAGGACGCGCAGCGCGGCGCCCAGCGCGATCATGTTGGGCCGCCACTCGGGATTGGCCGCGGTCATTGCCTTCAGGGGCAACTCGATGACCCGGACGCCGGCGGCCCTGACGAATTCCGGTACTGCCCCGCTCTCCGGGTCGCACAGCGCAATCGTTCGGGGTCCGAGCGGCATCTCGAGCGCAAACCGCTGGGCGTTCAGCCAGTCGACTGCAACCAGCAGGTCGAAGCGGTCGGCGTGACAATCGACGGGCTGCGTTGCCAGGCGCAGCATCGCGGCCGCTTCGCCGCCGCGGATCTGCGGGCCGACGGATCGGGTCAGCAGGCCGTACCAGCCGTTCTTGCAGGCGGCCTCCAGCAGCAATTCGCCGGTCGAAATGACGCCGGCCCCGCCGCTGCCGAGAAAAGCGAGTGAAACACTCGAAATTTCAGCGAGTTGCATCGGTGATTGCTGAGTCACGGTCGTCTGGGCTCCTGATCCGGATTGACTCTAGATACGTATTCTGGTACTTAAATACCTTAATAGCACAGGGGGGGCCGTGTCAATGCGGACGAGCACGGAAACCGGGCCCGGGCCGGGCCTCCCCGAGGATGTCGCAGGACACACAGGAGCCGGCGTGCAGACGAGCAGCTCAGCGAAAGGTACGCGGTGGGTAATGACCGAGCCCGGCGCGCCGCTATCGGCAGCGGACTTCGCGGCCTCACCGGGCGATGGCGAGGTCGTGGTCGCGGTGGCTGGCTGCGGCGTCTGCCACACGGACCTCGGTTTTTATTACGACGGGGTGCGGACGCAGCATCCGTTACCGCTCTGCCTGGGGCACGAAATCAGCGGCCGGGTCCTGCTGGCCGGAGCTGGTGCCGAATCCTGGATCGGCCGGGAGGTCATCGTGCCGGCCGTCATCCCCTGTGGCGAGTGCGACAGCTGCCGCCGAGGCAAGCCGACGATCTGCAGCCGGCAACGCATGCCGGGAAACGATATCCACGGTGGCTTCGCTACGCACGTGGTCGTGCCGGCTCGCGGCTTGTGCCCGGTCGACCCGGCCCGTCTCGGTGCCGCAGGCCTCGAGCTGGCCGAGGTATCGGTCGTGGCGGACGCCGTGACCACTCCCTATTTCGCCGTTACCCAGGCGGGAGTAGGGGAAGGCGACCTGGTAGTCGTGAATGGCGTCGGTGGAGTCGGCGGGTACTGCGCGCAAGTCGCGCGCGCCTTCGGCGCCACGGTCGTTGCGCTCGACGTCAGTGACGACAAGCTCGCGGCCTGCCAGGGCGATCCCGCCGCGCTGGCACTCAACGTCTCGCGACGCGATCCGCGCGAACTGCGCAAGGAGATCCAGGCCTTTGCGAGGGAAAACGGTCTGAATGACCAGTCCGGGTGGTTCATATTCGAATGTTCCGGAACTCGTGCAGGCCAGGAAGCTGCGTTCGGCCTCCTGAATCGCGGCGCGACGCTCGGGGTTGTCGGCTTCACGATGGAAAAGGTCGAAATTCGCCTGTCCAACCTGATGGCTTTTCATGCACGCGCCCTCGGCAACTGGGGCTGCCCGCCCGAGTTTTACCCGCAGGCGCTTGATCTCGTGCTGGACGGTCGCATCCGCCTGGCGCCCTTCGTAGAGACGCACCCGCTCGATCAAATCAATCGCGTGTTCGAGGCGGCCCATGGCGGCGAACTGAAGCGGCGGGCCGTGCTGGTGCCGAAACACTGAGGAACCGTAATGTCATCCAAGACCGGCAAGAAGGCAGTGACTGTAACCAAGGATCACGACCTCGTCGCATCCAGCCTGCGCGAGTCCGTAAGCGGGAACGTCGTGTTCGAGAAGCGGCCCGTCCGGGACACGGCGGGACAGCCCGTCGCCGGGCTGTACAACGCGTGGATCACGCTGGATAACCCGAAGCAATACAACTCGTATACGACAGACATGGTGAAGGGCGTCATCCTGGCCATGCGGGAGGCGAGCGCCGCCAGGGATGTCGTCGCCGTCGTGTTCACCGGCGCCGGAGACCAGGCCTTTTGCACGGGCGGGAATACCAAGGAGTATGCGGAGTACTACGCAGGCAATCCGCAGGAGTATCGCGCCTACATGCGGCTCTTCAACGACATGGTGTCGTCGATCCTTGCCTGTGACAAGCCCGTCGTGTGCCGCGTCAACGGCATGCGCATCGGCGGCGGCCAGGAAATCGGCATGGCCTGCGATTTCTCCATTGCCCAGGACCTGGCCCGGTTCGGGCAGGCCGGCCCGAAACACGGTTCGGCGCCTATCGGGGGTGCCACCGATTTTCTGCCGGTCGCGATCGGCACAGAACGTGCGATGGTGGCCTGCGTGCTGTGCGAACCGTTTTCGGCGCACGAGGCCTACATGATGGGAATGGTAAGCGATATCGTGCCTGCCCTGAAGGTCGACGGCAGTTTCGTCGCGAACCCGCTGGTCGAAACCAGCCGGATGCTGGATGAATACGGACGCATGGTTTTCGGCAAGCCCCGGACGGGTGCGGCGCTCGACGAGGGACGGAAATTAATGAAGCAGGGAACGATCGACCTGGCGCTTCTGGATGAAAAGGTCGAGGCGCTGTGCACGAAGCTCCTTTACACCTTCCCCGATTGCACAACGAAGACGGTAGAGGAACTGAGGAAGCCCAAGCTCGATGCATGGAACAGCAACAAGGAAAACTCACGCGCGTGGCTCGCGCTCAACATGATGACGGAGGCGCGCGCGGGATTCCGCGCGTTCAACGAGGGAACCCGCGAAACCGGCCGGGAAGTCGATTTCATCGCGTTGCGCCGTGCGCTGGCGCGTAACGAACGCTGGACCGACGAACTGACGGAAAGCCTGATGCCGGGCCGAGGTGCCGAATGACCAGTCCGCTCAGGGTGTGGCTGGAGCAACAGGAAGCGTTGCTCCGCCTGCGGCTCAGCGCCCCGAAGCCCAACCTCGTAGACGCGGCCATGATCGAGGCGCTTGACGCCGCCTTGGCCGAACACCTGGACAACCCGCAACTGCGCGCCATCCTGATCGATGCAGAAGGGCCGAGCTTCAGCTACGGGGCATCCGTCAGCGAGCACCTGCCGGGCGAGTGCCGCAAGATGCTGACAGGCCTGCATGCCCTGATCCTGCGCATGGTCGAATCCCCGGTCACGATCCTGGTGGCAGTACGAGGCAAGTGTCTCGGCGGTGGTCTCGAGCTGGCGCTGGCGGGTCACCTGCTGTTCATACACCCGGATTCGGAGCTGGGGCAGCCGGAAATCCGGCTCGGCGTATTCGCGCCCGCTGCATCTTGCCTGCTGCCGGAGCTGATGGCGCCGCAGAGGGCGCTCGACCTGCTCGTTTCGGGGCGAACGATAAGCGGCGCAGAGGCCGTGGCAGCCGGGCTCGGCGTAGAGACCGTGGAGGATCCGGAGGCGGCGGCGCTCGCGTACTTCGCAAAGCACCTGCTATCGAAAAGCGCGCGGAGTCTGCGTTTCGCAGTACAGGCGGCACGGCAAGACTATGCCGCCAGGATCAGGAAGAGGATCGCCTCGGTCGAGCGGCTGTATCTCGACGAACTGATGGCGACACGAGATGCCGTCGAGGGTCTGGAGGCCTTCATTGAAAAGAGGCAAGCCGTTTGGGAGCACCGATGAGCATGCAATCCACGACTGATATCGTATCGCGCGCAACTCAGCTGTTCGAAGACCTGCGCTTCAGCTCGGCACGCGAATGGAAAGCCGCACAGGATGGGCGCAAGGTGGTCGGCTACCTGCCGATTTACGTGCCGCGCGAACTGATACACGCTGGCGGAATGCTTCCGCTCGGCATCGTCGGCGGCGGCGATCAGCTCGAGGTCATCCACGGTGACGCCTACTACCAGAGCTACATCTGTCGTATTCCTCGCTCCACGGTCGAGCTCGGAGTTTCGGGGCGCCTCGACTTCGTCGACGGGATGCTGTTCCCTTCGATCTGCGACGTCATTCGTAACCTGTCGGGCATGTGGAAGCTGATGTTTCCAGGCGTTTACTCCCGCTATTTCGACGTGCCCCAAAACTATGTGGACGAAATCGGTGGAAATTACTATGTCAACGAACTGGCCGAGCTGCGTCATGATCTCGGCGAGTTGCGGGGCGAACCGATCACCGACGAAGCGCTGCGGCATTCGATAGCCGTCTATAACGAGAATCGCCGGCTCGTGCGCAAGCTGTACGCGTTCCGTGCCGAAAAGCCGTGGCAGGCGCCGGCGGCGGAGGTTTACGTGCTGATGCGCGCCGGGCTGGTGCTGCCGGTCGAGCAGCACTCGGAGATGCTCAAGGACTACCTCGACGCGGCGCGGGCCGAGGATCGCCCCCGGCGCGACAACTGCCGCGTCGTCCTGTCCGGCGTCTTCTGCGAGCAGCCGCCGCTGAACCTGATCAAGTCCCTCGAGCTGGCCGGCTGCTACGTGGTGGACGACGACCTCTTACTCGTCACGCGTTGGCTGACGGTGGACGTGCCGACCGACGGGGATCCGTTGCGAAACCTCGCACTGGCCTTTCTGCACCATTCCGAGTCGACGGCCGCCCGCTACGAACCGGACCAGAAGGAAAAAGGCCAGCACCTCGTCCGGGCCGTCAGGAATTCGGGAGCCGAGGGCGTGATTTTCGCCTGCCCGAGCTTCTGCGACCCGGCACTGCTCGACAGGCCGATCCTGCAGCATGTGCTATCGGCCG